>SVHZ01000050.1 GCA_015055525.1 Clostridiales bacterium | reverse complement strand
AACTAAATATTTTTTAATGACTAATCAAAGGGTTTATTTTACCCTTTTTATTAGCATACTCCCATTATAACATTTTGTAAAAAATGCAAATTCCAAATGGGAGTGGTTAGTCATTCTTGTTTAGTTTTGTTTGGCGACAACGGAGTTTGCGTTTTAGTGCGTTAACTTCGGTTGGCGCACTTTTTTATTTTTGGAGAA
Organism: Clostridiales bacterium; assembly: GCA_015055525.1. GTDB lineage: Bacteria > Bacillota > Clostridia > Christensenellales > Borkfalkiaceae > HGM11412. The sequence goes on along the minus strand of SVHZ01000050.1, from coordinate 6,155 downwards.
AGATATGAAAATTTTAATTTGGTTTGCTTGTATTTTTGTAACTTCTTTAATTCAAGTTTTATTTGGGTTCAAACTCGGCGCAATCCCTGCTATTATGTTTTTTGGAGCAACTTTTTACATAGCTAAAAATTTTTCCACCCGCTATGACAACCAAAAAAACAAAACAACTGAAGAATACTTCGATACAGGAAAAGGACTTGCTAAAGGATTTATTTGGTATGGCTCCTCAATTTTATACGTGTTGTTAGGAACAATATTTTATTCTTCCTACCCAGAATCGTTTAATATTATAGCGCAATTAATTATTGCAATCATTTGTATAGGCGTTGCTTTAATCGGCGTCTTATTAGTTGATAAATTTGTCAACTTCTCGCCTACGGTTGACTCTAAAGTTGATGAAATTAAAACGGAAAATAACAATATGATTCTTTATTGTAGAAAATGTGGAACAAAACTTGATGATAACAATAAACTTTGTAGCAAATGTGGCACTAAAATAAAGGAAGAGGTGTAATATGATTTGTAATAAATGCAACCATAAATTGCCAGACGATAGTGAATACTGTCAATATTGTGGAAATAAAATAGAAATACCCCAAGCAACAGCAGAAGAACTTCAAACCATATCCGAAGAAAAAGCTTTTACAACACTTCTTGCCAAAGGCATTGTGGAGGGGCATAAGGCTGTCGAAGCTAATAAAACCGCTCAACCACAGAACGAGTTAGATCCACAGTTTGGTCTTGTTCCAGAAAAACCTATTTTTACAAGGGGCTTTAACGAACAAAAAGAATATTTGAAGTCTTTACGCGGAGAAAATGGCGAACCGCTAACTTGGGAAAGACAAGGCTCAATGGCTGTTGAAAACATATATGGATTGGTGGATATTTACAATATCTATTTGAATAATGTTTTTTATAAAACTATATACATAAACTTATATGGAGCATATTTATCAAATGCTACACCAAAAGGCTTTAAGTTTGCTTCAGAAATATCACATAAAATAGATAATGAGAAAAAAATAAAATATGAACAAATAAATAACAAAGCCTTATTGCCAAAACGTATCGCTGCTATTTTATCAATTTTTCTTCTTATAATATTATATTTGGTTTTCTTGACTGTTTTTTCCACAGAAAGAGATACTTATATTTGTTATACGACAAAAACTGGTGATAACTTTCACTCAGCAACTTGTTCTTACTTAAATACTGCATACGAAACCACGGTTTATGAAGCTTCAAAAAATTATAATGTTTGTAAATATTGCAACCCTTGCGTAGAACAATATAAAACAACCATAATAATTAAAGATTATATTCTTCCTATTATAATAAGTTTCCCAATATCAACATTAGTTTTCTTGCTTTTGATATGTAAAAAGAAAAAATCAAAACTAAGAAAATGATTACTTTCACTTTTGTCTTAATAGCTTTTAGAATATATGAAAAGAACTTAGATTTTCACATCTAAGTTCTTTTTTAATTACACTTCTTCTTCGCAATAAATGCAACGGTGTTTGCCGTCTTCACCTATTTTAACGAGCGGAGCAAGTTCTTGTTCAGTTGTTATAATGCAACGTGGGTTTTTGCAAACCTTTTCAGATTTAACAACGCCCGCGCGGTTAAACGCCGTGCGACTTGGGTTTAATTCCGCCTCTTTTATAAGTTTTAAGATAAGCGCCATACGCATAAACTTACCGTTTCTAACTTGCTTAAAATAGCACGCTCTTTCATCATCGTCAATCTTAACGCTAATTTCGTTAACTCTTGGAAGGGGATGAAGAACGATAGTATCCTTTTTAGCAAGCGCGAGTTTTTCAGGCGTTAAAATATACTTATCGCGAAGCCTTAAATACTCTTGCTCATCGGTAAAGCGTTCGCCTTGAACTCTCGTCATATAAAGCACGTCTAAACTGCCTAAAACTTCTTCTAAGTTTTCAGTTTCAACGTATTCCATACCGTTTTTATCAAGAACGCCATTTTTAACGTAATCGGGAAGAACTAATTCTTTTGGCGAAACTAAAACGATTTTTATTCCCTTATATCTTGAAAGCGCGTTTATTAAAGAGTGAACGGTTCTACCAAATTTCAAGTCCCCGCAAAAACCAACCGTTAAGTTATCAATTCTACCCTTTTCGAGCGAAATAGTTAAAAGGTCGGCAAGAGTTTGCGTTGGATGACAATGCCCGCCATCCCCCGCATTGATAACGGGTATAGTTGCGTTTTGGCTTGCAACGAAAGGAGCGCCTTCCTTGAAATGACGCATAGCGATAATATCAGCGTATTGACTGATAACTTTTGAAGTGTCCGCTACGCTTTCGCCTTTACTTGCAGACGAACTTGACGCGGAAGAAACGCTAATAACTTGACCGCCAAGTCTAAGCATTGCCGTTTCAAAACTGAGCCTAGTTCTAGTTGACGGCTCAAAAAATAACGTTGCTAATAATTTTCCTTTACAAGCCTCGCTATATTTAGCGGGGTTTTCAATCATATCTTTGGCAACTGAAATAAGTTCGTCAATTTCAGTAACCGACAAATCGAGAATATCAATAACGCTTCTCATAATTTCTCCTTATAGTTTACTCTTTGAGTAAACAGTGATATTTTTTCACTTTGTGAAAAAGTTATATTTGCCCATGGCAAGATATATTTTACGCCTTGCGTAAAGTTATATTTTTTTGACTTTGTCAAAAAAGTTGTGGATAAAATCTATATATAATTTGCTTATCAAAATATAAAGCTTATACAATGCTCAAAATAAGACGTTAGTTTGGGTATTAGACAAGGCTCACGCTCTCAGTTGTTTTTTGTAAAGTTGAGTGAACGCTGTATATCAAACAAGCAAAGACGTCAAATTCAAGTAAGACAAATTCATTTTATATTCTTTGAGCGTTGGCGTACTTGTTGTACGTAAGCGCTCAAAAATATTTGGATTGCGACGAATTTCACGGCTTTGCGTTGATAAGACAACGTGAACGAAACTTATTATTTAATCCAGGATTCGTCTGAAGGATTGTTCCTAAACGCAATCAACCTTTCAACGTCTTCGGGTTTTACGTAATTTTCTTTTGCGGCAACTTCGGCGATAACGTCAAAATTAGTGAGAGATATGTTTTTTACGTTTGCTTCTTCAAGGCGAACTAAACCTTTCTTCATACCGTAAGTAAAAATAGAAACAACGCCTAAAACTTCAGCGCCCGCCTCTCTTAAAACGTTAACTACTTCAATAACTGAACCGCCTGTTGAAATAAGGTCTTCAACAACTACTACTTTTTGGCCCGGTTCAAGTCTGCCTTCAATTTGATTTTGTCTACCATGGTCTTTAGCGCCCGAACGAACGTAACCCATAGGCATACCTAAAATATGAGCGGTAATCGCCGCGTGAGCGATACCTGCGGTTGAAGTTCCCATTAAAACTTCAGCATCGGGATAATTTTCTTTAATTAAACTTGCTAAACCGTTTTCAACGTCACATCTAACCTTAACGTCGGTAAGAGTTAAACGGTTATCGCAATAAACGGGGCTTTTAATTCCGCTTGCCCAAGTAAAAGGTTCTTCTGGGCGGAAAAATACAGCCTTGATTGAAAGTAAATCTTTTGCAATGAGTTCTTGTAAATTAGTCATTTTTATTCTCCTAAAAATTCTTTAACGCATTGATTATATGCTGAAACGGGGTCTTCAGCGCCGGTAATTGATCTACCAACTACGATATAGTCAGAGCCGAGTTCCCTTGCTTTTGCCGGTGTGGTTACGCGCTTTTGATCGCCAACAGCGTCACCTGCGAGCCTTACGCCCGGAGTTACGGTTAAGAAACCTTCCCCGCAAACGCCGTGAACCTTGCCTGCTTCAAGCGGTGAACAAACAACGCCGTCAAGCCCTGCAACTAAAGCGTTATTAGCGTAATGCATAACGACTTTATCAATAGGCTCTTTAATCAATAAGTCGTTTTCCATACTTTCTTGATCGGTTGACGTAAGTTGAGTAACGGCGATAAGAAGTGGTCTAGTCCCGTCTGCTCTCGTTAAGCCTTCGAGCGCGCCTTTCATCATATTGATAGTTCCGCTTGCGTGAAGATTGGTCATATCAACGTCGAGTTCAGATAAAACTTTCATTGACTTTTTAACGGTGTTGGGAATATCGTGAAGTTTTAAGTCTAAGAAAATTTTATGACCGCGTCTTTTGATTTCCTTTACGATTTCAGGTCCTTCAGCATAGTAAAGTTCCATACCGATTTTAACAAACGGCTTAACGCCGGTAAACTTATCTAAAAAAGTAAAAACTTTTTCTTTACTATCAAAGTCAAGTGCAATAATTACGTCTTTATTCATACTCTTGCTCCCCCTATAATTTCTTTGAGTGAATTTATTTTATATTTTTCCATAGCCCTTGGTAAATCGTTTATGATATCACGGCAAGCGTAAGGATTAACTAAGTTCATCGCTCCAACTTCAACTGCGGTTGCGCCTGCGAGCATCATTTCAATAACGTCGTCTGCCGAAGAAACGCCACCCATGCCAACCACGGGAATTTTAACCGCGCCCGCAACTTGATACACCATGCGAAGAGCAACCGGGAAGATTGCACTTCCAGAAAAACCACCCATTACGTTTTTAATTATTGGTTTTTTGCGGTTGAGATCAATTCTCATACCGAGTAAAGTGTTTATTAAACTAATACCGTCTGCGCCCGCGTCTTCACACGCTTTTGCTATCGAAACAATATCCGTTACGTTTGGCGAAAGTTTAATAATAACGGGTTTTTTAGTAACTTTCTTTACCGCCTTAGTAACTTCCGCAGCAGCGCTCGGTTGAGTTCCAAAACTCATACCGCCACCGTGAACGTTCGGGCAACTTACGTTAACTTCAAGCCAACCCACTTGGTCTTCTTTATCTAAAAGTTCGCAAGTGTAAGCGTAATCTTCTATTGAAAAGCCACTCACGTTAGCCATAACTTTTTTATTGAAACACTTTTTAAGTTTGGGAAGTTCTTCGCTTATAACTTTTTCAACGCCCGGATTTTGAAGCCCTACCGCGTTTATCATACCCGCAGTACACTCTGCTATTCTCGGCGTGGGATTTCCAAACCTTGCGTCTTTTGTCGTTCCCTTAAACGAGAAAGTTCCAAGCATATTTATATCGTATAATTCGCTAAACTCGTAACCGTAACCGAAAGTTCCGCTAGCGGGAATAACGGGATTATCAAGTTCAATACCTAATAAGTTAACTTTAGTATCTACCATATAACTTCCCCCTTTTTAAGAACGGGGCCTTCTTTACAAATTCTCTTGTTTCCCGTTATAGTTTTGCAAGAACAACCCATGCACGCTCCAAATCCGCAACCCATACGTTCTTCAAAACTCATTTCGCCATCTGTAACGCTTGCTTTATAAACTGCTTTGAGCATAGGCTCTGGACCGCAAGTGTAAAAATAAGAATAGGTTAAATCTTTCATAGCGTCGGTTACGAAACCTTTTATTCCGTAACTGCCGTCAACGGTAGTTACTATCGTTTTAGCGCCTAAAAGATTAAATTCTTTTTCGTAAAAAATCTCGCTTGCAGTATTAAAACCTAAAATAACGGTCGGCTTTTTATTTTGAGCGATAAGTTCTTTGCAAAGTTCATACATCGGCGGAACGCCAACGCCACCGCCTATAAGCAAAGGCTCGTTTCCAGATAAGGATAAATCGTAACCGTTACCTAAACAAGTTAAAACATCTAAAACTTCGCCCGATTTCATCTTGCTCATAATTTCAGTTCCCTTTCCAACTATCTTATAGATAATCGTTAAGTTATCCCCTGAAATTTCGCATACGGATATGGGACGGCGAAGGTACAATCCGTCAATCTTGATATTGACGAACTGCCCTGCTTTAATCCCTTGTAAATCCCCTTGCATAGTCATTTTCATAATAAGACTATTAAGTGGAATATTCTCTATAATTTTCAAAAATACTTGTTTCATTATGCGTCTATCGTTGATACCGTAAATGTGATTTCTTCTAACACGTCAAGTAAAACTTTAACCGTGTCAAGCGCGGTGAATATAGTTACGTTGTTTTCAGTTGCCGAACGGCGAATTTGACTGCCGTCACTCGCTTGGTCGTTAGACGCAACGTCTTTAGTGTTTATTACGTAACTAATTATGCCTTGGTG
>SVHZ01000012.1 GCA_015055525.1 Clostridiales bacterium | reverse complement strand
TCGCAGAAACGAAGTAAATAACGGATTAAAATTTATTTTAAGACGTTAGAAGCGAGTTAGACGAGGCACAAGATTTTTTAACGCTGAGTTAGACCTTGCTGGTCAACGAAGTGTTAAAAAGTCGCAGAAACGAAGTAAATAACGGATTAAAATTTATTTTAAGACGTTAGAAGCGAGTTAGACGAGGCACAAGATTTTTTAACGCTGAGTTAGACCTTGCTGGTCAACGAAGTGTTAAAAAGTCGCAGTAACAAAGTATAACGACGCTTATAACGGCTTAAAACCAAGATTTAACTTCCTGATTATTCATAATAGCATCCCACACAATATCTTTACACCAGTAGTGACCTTCTGGGGTTACTACTAACTTACATTTATCGGCTACGCCTTCTTTTTTGTAAATTTCTTGAATTTGAGCGTAAGCATCGTTAACGCTTTCTATTGGGAAAATTGCGTCTTTTTCACCCGCTATAACTATAAGGTCGCGCCCGTCTAACATACAAGAAACGTCTGCCATTTCAAAATATTTATATGCATGAGGAATATAGTTACAAGTGCAATGATATTGGTTTAATATAGAGTGCTTGTAAGTTGCAACGGCGCACGACGGAGCGCTTACCTTTATGCGCTTATCGTAACACGCTGCGTAATAAGAAGTAGTGCCACCGCCAGAGTTGCCCGTGATTAAAATTTTATCTAAATCGCACTCCTTGAAATTAGATAGCGCATCTATTGCCCTACTAACGTCAAAACATCTTGCGCCTATTAGGGTTTTTCCGAGCATAAACATTATTTGAGCGGAATAAGAACACATCAACGAGCCAACGCCACCCCTATAACCGTCGCCCCAAGGCTTAGTTTCGCCCATTCCGCGCTGTTCAACCGCAAGGGCAATAAAACCTTTTTTAACCGCTTGAATAGCAAAATCTCCCCTTGATTTAACGTACTCTTCGTCTTTTTCGTTGTTAAATCTACCAACTGAAAGGTGGCAACCGTCCGCATGGCCTTGCATCGTGATTGCAACGGGATATTTTTCTTTACCCGTCGTTGGGATAAGGATATAACAAGGAATAGTAACGCCCTTTTCAGATTCGATAGTGAATTTAGTTTCCGTATAACCGTCTTTTTCTAACTGTTCAACGACGTTAAAGTTTAGAGGGCAAAGGTTTTTTTCAAATTCTTCAAAGCAACAAAGTTCTAAAAATTTATCTGAAAATTTTTTCTTCCACTCTTTATAGTCGGCAGTTTTATCAAACGCCATAGATTGCTTAGTATTATCTCTTAAATTATCGATATTGTAATCGCCAAGGTTGGTTTGTTTAACTAAAATCATAATTTCTCCTTTTTCGGAAATATGATATCATTTTTTCAATTCAAATTCAAGCCTTTCGTAATTATTTACGCTATACGTTTCAGTTTGCAATTTTTTTCAAGAAAAAAAGTAGTCGCTCTTTTCGAAGAGTGACTACTTAATCGTTAAATTTATGCTCTAGGATTTTTAATGTTCGCTTGAGCGGCTGCGAGTCTAGCAATGGGAACTCTGTATGGAGAGCATGATACGTAAGTTAAACCAACGTTGTGGCAGAATTCAATAGTTGAAGGATCGCCACCGTGTTCACCACAGATACCAAGTTTGATAGCAGGTCTTGATTTTCTACCAAGAACGCAAGCCATTTCAACAAGTTTACCAACGCCTGTTACGTCAAGACGAGCAAACGGATCGCTTTCGTAAATCTTATTATCGTAGTAAGATTCTAAGAACTTACCAGCATCGTCACGAGAGAAACCGAAAGTCATTTGAGTTAAGTCGTTAGTACCGAAAGAGAAGAATTCTGCTTCCTTAGCAATTTCGTCTGCAGTTAATGCTGCACGCGGAATTTCAATCATAGTACCAACTTTGTAAGTAAGAGCCTTGCCAGCAGTTGCGATGCACTTTTCAGCAGTATCGCAAACAACCTTTTTAACGAAGGCAAGTTCTTTGATTTCGCCAACGAGCGGAATCATAATTTCAGGAATAATATCCCAATCAGGATGACGGTCGGCAACTGCTATAGCCGCTTGAATAACCGCCTGAGTTTGCATCTTAGCAATTTCAGGATAAGTAACTGCAAGACGGCAACCACGGTGACCCATCATCGGGTTAAATTCGTGAAGAGATGCAATAACAGATTTAAGTTCTTCAACTTCCATCTTCATTTCTTTAGCAAGAGCCATAACGTCTTCTTCTTCAGTAGGAACGAATTCGTGAAGCGGTGGATCTAAGAAACGGATAGTAACTGGGTTTCCTTCCATTGCTTCGTAAAGTTCTTCGAAGTCACTTTGTTGCATAGGAAGAAGTTTAGCAAGCGCTCTTTCTCTTTGTTCAACAGTTTTTGAAACGATCATTTCGCGCATTGCAGAAATTCTATCGGGGTTAAAGAACATGTGTTCAGTACGGCAAAGACCGATACCTTCAGCGCCGTAAAGTCTTGCTTGCTTAGCGTCTGCAGGAGTATCAGCGTTCGTTCTTACTTCTAAGCAACGATATTTGTCCGCAAGTTCCATAATTCTACCAAAGTAACCAGATACGGTTGCTTCAACGGTAGGAATTGCTTCACCGTAGATTTTACCGGTAGAACCGTCAATAGAAATAACGTCGCCTTCCTTGAAGATTTTTCCGCCGAGATAGAAGGTTTTTTCTTCTTCGTTCATAACGATATCGCTACAACCAGATACGCAACAAGTACCCATACCACGAGCAACAACGGCTGCGTGAGAAGTCATACCGCCACGAACGGTTAAGATACCTTCAGAGTAATGCATACCTTCAATATCTTCAGGAGAAGTTTCAAGTCTAACGAGAATAACCTTTTCACCCTTTTGAGTAACCCATTCAGTAGCATCGTCAGCAGTAAATACAACTTTACCGCAAGCAGCGCCCGGAGATGCGGCTAAGCCTTTACCAACGGGGATTGCTTCTTTTAATTTCTTTGCTTCGAATTGTGGGTGTAAAAGAGCATCGAGTTGTTTAGGATCAATCATAGATACGGCTTCTTTTTCAGAAATCATACCTTCGTCAATTAAATCGCAAGCGATTTTAAGAGCAGCGGCAGCAGTTCTCTTGCCGTTACGAGTTTGAAGCATAAAGAGTTTGCCTTCTTCAATGGTAAATTCCATATCTTGCATATCTCTATAATGCTTTTCGAGTTTTTCAACGATTTCTTTGAATTGAGCGTAAACTTCAGGTTGAGTTTGTTCAAGTTGGTCGATAGTTTGCGGAGTTCTAATACCAGCAACTACGTCTTCACCTTGAGCGTTCATTAAGAATTCGCCGTATAAACCCTTTTCACCAGTAGATGGGTTACGAGAGAACGCAACGCCCGTACCAGACGTATCGCCCATGTTACCAAATACCATTTCTTGAACGTTAACGGCAGTACCCCAATCGCCAGGGATATCGTTCATACGTCTATAATAAATTGCTCTTGGGTTATCCCATGATCTAAATACCGCTTTGATAGCGCCCATAAGTTGTTCTTTAGGGTCAGATGGGAAATCTACGCCAAGTTTATTTTTGTATTCTGCCTTGAAAAGTTCTGCAAGTTCCTTAAGATCGTCAGCATCGAGTTCAGTATCTAAGGTAACGCCTTTTCTAGCCTTCATTTCGTCGATAAGTTCTTCAAAATACTTCTTACCAACTTCCATAACAACGTCACTATACATTTGTATGAAACGACGATAACTATCGTACGCGAAACGGCGGTTACCAGTCTTTTCAGCAAATCTTTCAACAACCACGTCGTTAAGACCAAGGTTTAATATTGTATCCATCATACCAGGCATTGACGCTCTTGCACCTGAACGAACAGATACGAGTAACGGATTTTCCATACTTCCAAACTTCTTACCCGTGAGTTCTTCAAGTTTAATTACGTATTCGTCAATTTGAGCCTTGATTTCATCGTTAATTTGCTTATTGTCTTTGTAGTATTGAGTACATGCTTCGGTAGTGATTGTGAAACCGCGTGGAACTGGCATACCAAGACCGGTCATTTCTGCAAGGTTTGCACCCTTACCACCGAGAAGGTTTCTCATCTTACCATTGCCTTCACTAAATAAATAAGTGTATTTCATATCTTCTCCTTATAAAATAAGATTTCTTTTTCCAAATATAATAATCACAGTATATCTTACACTATTTTTCGATTTTTAGCAACCGTTTTTGTACACTTAAACGTAATTCCACACTTTTTTGTTCTTACGTTGCGGACAGTTAATTCAAATATTCTATAAGCGCAGTAGCAGATTTAACGGTAAATTCCGTTTTAGATTGAAGGTAAAAAATTAAAAATTTTATAAGTTTTATCTCGCTTTCTCTATCGAGTTCAACGCCCAATAATTCGGTAAAATCTTTGCCGTTTATCTTCAAAAGAGCGTTATAAGTTTGGCTCGTTATCTCCATAACCCCGTCGATTTTGCATAAATTACAATAAAATTCAGCGTATTTCGGCAGAAAAAACACCCTTCCGTCAATCTTTTCCCCGCAACCTTGGCAGGAAAGAGATTGCAAACCGTAACCTGAAAGTTCTATAAGTTTTAACAAATACCCCGCCAAAACTTTCAACTCTCCGCCTTGATAATTAAGGCTTTTAATAGCGCTTAGAGAAAGGGAAAAGAGTTGTGGCATCGGCTCGCTTTCGCTCGATAATAGATTGAGCGTTTCCAAAACGACGGAAGACGCGTAATATTTAACTAAATCAAGCCTTAAATTATAAAAACTATCTATGTAATCAGCGCCGATAACGGTAAATCTCCCCTGTTTTTCAGCAAGAACGAACTCGCAGAACGCAAAAGGTTCGGACGCAAACTTTAATTTTGCCCCCGATTTTTTAACCCCTTTTATTCCTGCGGTAATCTTTCCGCGCTCTAAGGAAAACAACGTTAAAATCTTGTCATTATCCTTATAATCAACCGATTTTATAACAAGCGCGTTTACGATAATTTCCATTTACTCCTTCTTGTCTTTATCCTTTTCTTTCTTTTTAATTGCCTCGTTGTATAAAAAGTAGTAGCCTATACGCCCCGTCCTTTCAAACAAGCCCCAGCAAATACTATCCAAAGTGTCAAATTGTTCTTTATCGTTATTGTTGTTATTGTTCATAATTTAATTATGAGCAATTAAAAAATTTTTATTATCAAAAATGGGTGGACGCATAGTCCACCCTATTAATCTTTATCTTTGAACGCGTCCTGATGCGTCGCCACCGGCAAGTTTTTTAACTTCGTCAACCGAAACTAAGTTATAGTCGCCTTCTATTGAGTGCTTCAAGCAACTTGCAGCAACTGCAAATTCAATAGTTTCTTGCGCGCCGTAACCGTTTAATAACGAGTAAATTAAACCACCGCCAAAACTATCGCCACCGCCAACTCTATCAACGATGTGAACGGCATACTTCTTGCTAAAATATGCCTCGCCACCCGTGTAAAGCATAGCCGACCAATTATTGTCGTTAGCGGATAAACTTTCTCTTAACGTGATTGCAACGCCTTTGAAATTAAATTTATCGGTAAGTTTTTTAGCAACTGAAATGTAACCTTCTCTGTTGAGTTTACCGCTGTTGATATCAGTATTGTCCGCCTCGATACCAAAAACGTCTTTCGCGTCTTCTTCGTTTGCAATACAATAATCAACGTAAGGGCAAAGTTCACTCATAACCTTACCTGCTTTTTCTTTAGACCATAATTTTTTACGATAGTTAAGGTCAGTAGAAACGGTAATGTTTCTCTTCTTTGCTTCTTTTAACGCAGTTAAGGTAATTTCTGCCATACTGTCTGAAAGTGCCGGAGTAATACCTGTGAAGTGGAACCACTCGCAACCTTCAAAAATCTTATCCCAATCAAAGTCTTCAGGCTTTGCCATAGCGATTGCAGAATACGCTCTATCGTAAATAACCTTACTTGGTCTTTGAGATGCGCCTTTTTCGCAATAGTAAACGCCAACTCTTTCGCCACCGCGAACGATTTTAGAAGTGTCAACCCCGAATTTTCTAAGAGAGTTAACTACAGATTGACCGATTTCGTGTTCTGGAAGTTTTGAACAGAACGCAACGTCAACCCCATAGTTTGCAAGTGACACCGCAACGTTTGCTTCCGCGCCACCAAAAGTAGCGAGATATTTTTCCGCTTGAAGGAATCTGTAATATCCTTCGGGAGCGAGTCTTAACATAAGTTCGCCGAAAGTAACAACTTTTGCCATAATATAATTATTCTCCTTTAATAACTTTATCTATTTGAAGGCAATTTTCTTTGATATCGCCTTTCATCATCCAACTACCGCCAACGGCGAAAATTTTATCGCAGTCTAAAAACTCTTTCAAGTTTTCAAGGCTAACCCCACCCGTCGGAATAAACTTAATTTGCGGGAACGGACCTGCTAACGCCTTAACCGCTTTAAGACCACCGTAAACGTTTGCGGGGAAGAATTTAACTACTTTAAGCCCAAGGTCAATCGCTTGCATAATCTCAGTTGGCGTTACGCAACCGGGATAGTAAGGAAGATTGTTTTCATTACAGTAAAGAGCAACTTCTTTTGAAAGACCCGGCGAAACGATGAACTTAGCGCCTGCCTTGTGCGCTCTTACGCATTGATCAAGGTTAATAACCGTGCCTGCGCCAACGTACATATCGGGAAAGTTAGAAGTAGCCGTTTTAATAGCTTCTTCAGCACAAGCCGTTCTAAAAGTGATTTCGGCAACGGGAAGATTGCCGTCACAGAGCGCTTGCATAGTAGGAATAGTGTCTTCAACCTTATTTATAACCACAACGGGTATAACTTTAACGTCCATATAAAACTCCAATCGCTTAAATTTTTATTACATAAATATTGTAACACATTTTCAAAATTTGTAAAGTAACAAAAGATATGTTTTTACATTTTTTGTATATATTTTCGCCACTTTGACAACAATTATCAAAAAGGAGTCTAAGTATATGAAAATTAATCCATTTGAAAATTTACCCAATCAAAAATTAAGATATTACCCACTATCGAGTTTGGCGCTCAAAAGTTACGACAAGTATCAAACCGACCCATACTCTAAAACGAGAATTATTTTAATGAACGGAACTGAGTTTGAAAGCAACTGGTTTTACCATCAATTTGCAAGGCATTGTTCTAACAACGAACTCAGGAGAGAAATTGCCGAAATTCGCCGTGTTGAACAGCAACAGCAAAAGAGAATTTCTTCGTTAAAACCCATTAACGAAAGCATATTGGAAACAACACTTTCTTACGAACAGTTAGCCATTGATTTAACCGCAATTTTAGCAAAGCGCGAAAAGGATTTTTCCGTTAAAAATCAACTTGATTTTGCCCTTCTTGAAGACTTTGACCACCTTTATCGTTTTACAAATCTTTTAGAACTTGACGAAAAGGAAAACTATAAAAATTTAGTTGGAAGTTACACGGAAATTATGCCCGGTCGCCCAACTGTTTCAGAGCATCGCCACCCGTTTGACGATATTAGAAAACCGGTAAACTTTATGCTCGCAAACCCGATTACTAAAATGAACGTAAACATCATAACCGCCGCCGAACAACAAACTATGAACTATTATATGAACGTTGGTTCGTTCTATAAGAACGAAAAGGGACGCAAAATTTATTCTGAAATTGCTATGATTGAAGAACAGCACGTATCTGGCTATGAAAGTTTGAAAGACCCAAACTCAACTTGGCTTGAATGCGCGCTCATGCACGAATATACCGAGTGTTATCTCTACTATTCTTGCTATCGTGACGAAACGGATAAATACCTTAAAGTTTTATGGGAACAACATTACCAAGACGAACTTATTCACCTTAAAAAGATTGCCGAACTTTTATATAAATACGAAGGCAAGCATTACCAAGAAGTTTTAATAACTCTTGAATTTCCAGAACTTTTATCTTTTAAGGAAAACAAGGACTATATCCGTGAAGTATTAAAAGGAATTAGGCTTACTTCTCAAAGGGAAAATTATATAGACGTTTCCGCCCTTGCTAAAAACAACACTTTCGACCTTTATCAAAAGCAAGCGGTTAGAAATCCAAGCAGTTCGCCAAGCCACAAGGTTATTGAACTTCACATTTCTAAACACGGCGAAGATTTTAGATTTGAAACCGCTCCGCACCCCGAAAAGGCGTTGCGCGATAGAAAAGTTGATAATATTTGCATCGGTAGAGAAAAAGACTGTTAATAAAAAACTTCCGCAAACTTAAACGTTTGCGGAAGTTTTAATTTTCTCTAAAAGTTTGGTTATGGGCTTAAATCCAACTAACATAAACACGCTAGTTGAAACAAGATGGATTGCGTAAAAATACAATCCCGCTACGTACACCACCCCAAACGGAACGCCGTAAAACAACGAGTTTAATAGCGACGTTATAACGCCAAACAATAACGTGTACACACACGCCGTCAAAAAATGGGCAACGAAGTTTTTTATTTTAAGTTCCTTAAATATCGCAACGGTTATTGCAAGCAAATTCCAATATATAAAGTAACTTATAATTACGTCTATCGACGGCGGATACAAAATTACGTCAGCCAAGCAAAAAACGAGCGAAGCAACAACTCCGTCAAACCCAAAAACGAAACAGTATGCAATAAGTAGAGTTGTTACAACTTCAACGTTCGGAATAAACGATAAAGCAAATTTCCCCACGACGAGCAGAGCGCCCATAACCCCCGCAAACGCCAGTCTTTTAGCCGACTTAAACATCTCTTTTTTCTCTTATCTTGCAAACTACAAAGTACGCAACGCCTGCAATCAAAATTACGCCGGCAATTGAAATCATAATAACCAAAGTTTTAATATAACCGGCCGTTTCTCCCTTTCCCATAAGCGTATCGCTTACAATATTCCAATTCTCATCGTACTCGGTATATGAATACCTAAACTCTAAAACGTCGCCGTCTTTTATCGTTTGGGTGGAAATTCCATTTGGCGCGTAAGCGCCGTTTAATGTATAAGAATAGTAATATCCTTTTTCAACGTCTTGAGAAACGCCTTTCATCGAAGTTATAAACGCGCCGTAACCAGTATCGTCGGTTACGAGTTTTAAGTCGTAAATTTCATTATACTCAGTCAACACTTCAAATACCGTTTCTTTATCGGTAGTCAGATTATAAGCGTATTGATTTTCCGCATAATTGATTTTTAGCGTTATATTCTTTTCCCCTTCAACGCCTTTTGGCATAACGGCAAAAACGTAAATTAACGCCATTGCGATTGCAACGATTATCGATGCAATAAGTAACAAAAGTTTAGTGTTTTTTAATAATTTTTTCATAAAAAAATCTCCTTTCCTAAGAAAAGAGAGAGTGCCAAAAAAACGGCTATCTCTCGCTTTCTATTGCCCAAAACGATTAGATAAATTCATCAAACGGTAGGCATTCCGACTATACGGCAATGACTGTTGCGGTGGATTTGCGCCACACTTCCCCTACGGGTAAACCCCTTGGCGTTTGATATATTTGTTAAATTTATTTTATCATATTGATTTTATTTTGTCAATGTGATACAATACAAATGTCTGATTTTCGTTTGCGTATTTACATTATACAACGATAATCTAACGAATAAAAGAAACAAAACGACAAAGTTGTTATACAAAAACACAATAATTATAAGGAGATTTTTATGCAATCTAAAACTTATTTATATGAAAAATTCTGGTCGGAAAAAGAAACGAACGTCGTAACGTTTGGCAACCTTTCAGCAAGTATTTTTACTTATGACACGGGCGTTAAGGCAATCAAAATTAAAAACTCAAAAGGTAGCGCGTCTATCCTTCCTTATATGGGTCAAATGGTTTGGAGTTGTGAGTTTTTAGGTAAAGAACTCGCTATGAAATCAATTTATAGCGATCCTATTCAATGTAAGCAAGTTTACGGCGAATCTTACGGTTGCTTTTTAATGCATTGCGGTCTTACCGCTATGGGTAACCCTACGAGTGAAGACACTCACCTTCCGCACGGCGAACTTCCCATCGCTAAATACCAAACCGTTTTCGTTGAAACAGGCTCGGATGAAAAGGGGGACTATATAGCAGTTTCCGGTGTTTACACTCATAAGGCATGCTTTGAACTCAACTACGATTTCGTTCCCGTGATTAAACTTTACGACGATGCTACTTGGCTTGATATTAAAGTAACGTTCACTAACAATAAAGACGTTCCGCTTGAATATTACTATCTTTGCCACATTAACCACCGCCCCGTTGACGGCGCTAAACTTTGCTACACGGCAGATAGAAAGCAAATTAAAATCAACCACGAAGTTCCTGAAAACTACTGGTCAAAAGAAAATGGGGACAAAACTAATAGATATCTTGATATGCTTGATAACAACCCCTATCTTATGGATACGGTTGGCGGTGAAGATCAATCTTATCATCCTGAAATCGTTATGTGCGCTAAATATCAAGCAGACGAAAACGGAAATGCTTACACAATGCAAGTAAATCCTGACGGCACGGCTACTTACGTTATTCATAGACCTAGCGAACTTCCATACGGTACTAGATGGATTTCAAGAACGGAAGACGAAGATGCTATGGGTATGGTTCTCCCCGCAACGAGCGAACACCTTGGCAAACTTTACTGCCAAAGAAACAATCAACAACGCTACCTTAAAAAAGGCGAGAGCGTAACTTACACTATGCAAACGGGTTACCTTACTAAAGAAGACGCCGATATTATGCAAGAAAAAATTAAAAAATTAGGTTTCTAATCAAAATTAAAAAGGAGTTCGATTGAACTCCTTTTTTTATTGTTGTTTCTTTTTATAAGTTACTTTAGCGTCTTTTTCTTTGTCTTCTTTGCTTAATTCCTCAAACGGAACGAGATTGTGGTGCATTTTTGCTAAATCGTTTCTAGAATCGGAAGTTTTAGAGTTAGACCAAACGTATCCACACGAACGAGTGTAGGCGTTCCACCTTCTATGCTCAATCTTTTCCATAAGGTCTTTCTCTTCTTTAGTTAAATCCGCGGGGTCTTTATCAGCGCCTGCAATCTTACATTCAACTCTAACCTTGTTATGCATTGCCGACGCGCACGACGAGTTGTAATTATACTCTATCATATAAAAACTTCTCATGTGTTTTGCTATTTTTTCTTTTAACTGTTCGGGGGTTAACGTTTCATCGCCATTAGAAAAATATCCCATGTGAACGTCAACAGCCCTGTCTTCAAGTTCGGAATTTATTATTACGTTAACTGAATAAAGTTCTTGTAAAGTTCCCGTATATTCTATATCGTACTTACGATTTTTCTTATCGGTAGCGCAGGTAGCGTTTTTAATTTGCTTAACTTTTTCGCCGTCGTAAACAACCGCTACAATCTTAGGATGAACGCCTATTCTTTCAAAATACATTCTCGCTTGAACTGCGTATCCAATATTGTCTTCATCAGTACCTAAGGCAACGAACACGAAAGACGCGTCCTTAATTTTTTGCAGTTCTTCACCAAATTCGTGAGTCTTAAAATCAATGCCAGAGTGAACGTTTATATCGTATTGCGCCTCGCCGTCAACGTAAACTTTATTACATTTTGGGTTGAGATAATCTGGGCATAACGCCTTAAATCTTGATTCGGCATGCTCGTCTTTATCAAAGACGTTGAGTTTGAAACGGTAGCCTGGAAGTTGGCAAAACCACGGGAGCGCCTTTGCCATTTGCGTTCCGTAAGAGCCCATGCCGAGAACTACTGCGGATATAACTTTCAATCCGTCTTCTTCTGCGTGAGTCCCATTGAAAATATCTTTGCCGTTATCGTATAAATATCTATTAACGAGCGATGAAGATTCATTAACTCTTCTAACCTTCATTTTATAGAAATTATCAATGTTTTCAAGGAATAATTCACTTTGCTTTGTCATTGAGAACAAATAAAGTTCCCTATTTGCTAAATTTCCGTATTTTTTAATAAGCGCGGAACTATGCGAAACGTTTTCATCTTCCTTTTCGCTTATTGCAAAAAAGGTAATCTTCTTGCGTTTTAATTGCGCGTTAAAATGAACGTGGGCAATGCTCTTTTTGAATAAAACTGCACCGAGTTCGCGAGCGTTTTCAACTAAATCGTTCGACTCGTCGTTACTAGTTAAAACGTCGGTAAAAATTATTAAAACACCCTTTTTGTTTTTAATTATATCTTTCGCAAGAGCGAGCGAACGTTCGTTTAAGTCTGAAAAAACGTACGCTTCTTTATGGAAAGAGAAGAAACATTTTGCATAAGAAGAAAAATCACCCAAGAACGACAATAAGAAAGTTGCGGTAAGAGCGGGCGCTAATACGAAAAGAACTGCAAACGTTATTTCATAAGCCTTAGCGTACGCACCGCCAAGCGTTTGAATAAAGCCTGAAATCGTTTCAAAATCAGCGTCGACTACGAATAATCTTATCGCGTTATGTATTGAGAGTAAAACCGTTTTGAAAGTAATTGAATTTAACCCAAAAATATCACGATATATCGGTAAAAAAAGTATAGCGCTTGAAAGGAACACGCCCGCTATAAGAAAGTGGCTACGTTTCAATACGCCCAATCTTTTTTTCCTTGTAAAATTAATTGCGACTGCAAGAATAATAGCCCAACCAAGCACTATCATCGCAACGACAAAAAACACAATTCCGTCCATAACTATATCCTTATATAATATCAGTACGTTTATTATACACTCTTTTTTCACCATTGTAAATAAACAATTTTAATTTTTAACGCAAAAAAATCAAACACACTTCACAATATTGACTTTTTGTGGGTTTGCGGTTATAATTTAATAGTGTTTTAAGGAGAAAATTTATGCAAGAACAACAAAGAAAAGGTAATTGGTGGGCGCTTCTTCCCATCGCGGTTTTTTTAGTAGTTTATATTGGCGTTAGTTTAATTTTTAACGACTTTTACGTTATGAGCGTAGTTGTTGCGTTCTTAATTGCTATACTCGTTGCGTGTTTTCAAAACAGAAAACTTAATTTTGAAAATAAACTTTCGGTTATGGCAAACGGCTTAGCCGATAAAAATATTGTAACGATGATTCTCATTTTCCTTGCCGCTGGTATCTTTGCGGGAACTCTCGGTAGAGACGGGGCTAAAACGGTTGCCGACTTATTTTTAAGTTTTATTCCGTCAAACTATTCCGCTCTCGTTTTATTTATAGTTTCCTGTTTCGTTTCAACGGCTATGGGTACTTCTTGCGGAACTATCACGGTTGTTGCACCGATAGCGCTCGCCCTTTCTCAATCTACGGGCGTTTCTCTTCCCCTTCTCGTTGGCTCGGTTATTGGCGGGGCTATGTTTGGGGATAATTTGTCTTTCATTTCAGACACGACTATTGCAGCAACTTCAACCCAAGGTTGCAAGATGAAAGATAAGTTTAAGGAAAACTTTTTCATCGCTCTTCCCGCCGCCCTTTTAACAATCGTAATACTTTTAGTATTTGCCTTTACGTCGAGCGGAACGAATAATTACGTTCCGGAAAAAATTAACGTTTGGCTTCTTATTCCTTACGTTTTAGTTCTCGTTGGCGGAATTGCAGGCGTTAACGTTTTTATAGTTTTATTATCGGGAATAGCAACCGCAATTATTATAAAACTCGCGCTTGGCGCTCAAATTATAAGTGTAATCACGGCTATGGGCGGTGGCGCAAGCGGTATGTTTGAAGTTATTATGGTAACCGTACTTGTAACGATGCTTTCCGCTCTTATGAGAGAGTTTGGTGGGTTTGACGCGTTGTTATCTGGAATTAAGCGAGTTTTCAAAGGCAAAGTTGGCGGTCAACTTGGAATTAGTTTACTCGTTTCCGCTATGGACGTTGCAACGGCAAACAACACGGTTGCAATCGTTATGGCAGCGCCAATAGCAAAAACTATTAGCGAAGATTACGGCATTACGAATACTAAAACGGCATCTTTACTTGATATTTTCGGTAGCGTTGTTCAAGGAATTATACCTTACGGCGCTCAAATGGTAACGGCGGTAAGTTTAACTGCAACGTCTGCAGGAACAATTATCCCCTTCCTTTTCTACCCATATCTTTTAGCGATAAGCGCAATAGCGTTTATGGTAATCCCCGCATTTTTTACAAAGAAAGCATGAAATACGCAATCGTAACGGGCGCATACGGCGGTATGGGTAAAAGCGCGGTTGACAAGTTTTGTAGCAACGGTTTTACAGTATTTGCGCTCGATAAAAAAGTTGAAAGTCCAAAACCCAACGTTATACCAATACTTGCAGACGTAACTAATAAAGAAAGTTTAGATTTAGCGTTTGAACAAATTAAAAAAGTGACTGATAACGTGTTCGCAGTAGTTCACTTTGCTGGCGTTTACGCTCTTGACTCACTCGTTGAAATGAGTGAAGAAGAGTTTGATAGAGTTTTCAAAATTAATCTGTATGGGGCGTTCAACGTTAACAAAACGTTTTTACCACTTTTAAGCAAGGGTTCGAGAATTATTATGGTAACTAGCGAACTTGCTCCGCTTGATCCACTTCCTTTTACGGGTATTTATGCCGTGTCGAAACGCGCGCTTGACGCTTACGCATACTCGCTAAAAATGGAACTTCAACTGCTTGGAATTTTCGTTTCGGTTATAAGAGCGGGCGCGGTTAAAACGGATATGCTCGGGGTTTCAACCACGGCGCTTGATAAGTTTTGCGAAAAGACGGAACTTTATAAAGTAAATTCTAAACGTTTCAAAAAAATTGTTGAAAGCGTTGAGGCAAAGTGTGTTTCCCCTGAAAAAATAGCGAAAAAAACGTTGAAAATAGCAAATAGCAAAAAACCGAAATTTGCTTATTCGCTTAATCGAAACAAACTTTTATTATTGCTTAACGCTCTACCAAAATCTTTACAATTTAAGATAATAAAAACCATATTAAAATAAAAAAAGAACGGCACGCCGTTCTTTTTTTTTACTATTGAATTTTCCCTTTCATATGCTTTTTTTCCGCTAAATCTTTTATTAACAGTTTTGAAAGTTCAAAGTACGGCATAATTGAACTAACTATCATATACTCATCGTCGCAATGCGCAAGATTTCCACTCGGCCCAAGTCCATCTAAACAAATTGCGCCGTACTGAGATATAAAGTTAGCGTCAGATACGCCACCGCGCAATGCGTGCTTAAAATCGAATCCGTTATTCTTTGCAAGTTGTTCTATGTGCTTGACGTAAGTTATTGCTTTTTCACTAGGAATAAACGACGGCTTTTCTCTGGTTTTAACGTTTATTTTTATGCCTTTTTCATTTGCGTTTTTTGTTAAACGCTCTACTAAATCTAAGAATTTTTGGCGTTCGCTAGATTGTTGATATCTTATATCAACCGTAATTTTAGCATTATCTGCAACTACGTTTCGCCTAACGCCACCACTTGCAAGACCTACGTTTACGGTTGTTCCAATGCTCAAATTCATCATAGAGTCAAATTCGGCAATCCATTTTCCCATTTCGTGAACGGCGGAAACTGCGCCGTTTTTATCGACGTAAGCGCAATGCCCCGCTTTTCCAATAAACTCAACGTCGAATACTACAGATCCCTTCCTTGCCGTGCATATACCGGTATTTTCGTTAGACGCTTCGTATACGAACGCATAATCGCTAATTTTTGCATATTTAGAATAAATTTCTTTTGAAAAAACACTACCCGCTTCTTCGTCCGGATTAAAAACAACCACTATATTTAGTTTGTCATTTATTTCTTTTGGGAGTTCTTTAATTAAATAACACATCATAAGCGAGCCTTGCTTCATATCGGCAACCCCGGGACCGAACGCTTTATCCCCCACTATCTTAAACGGTCTATTTGCAGAAGTTCCCCTTTTGAAAACAGTATCTATATGCCCTATCATAAGAAGGTCGTAACGGTCGGCTTCCCTATTTTTACAAATTAAACATTTTCCCATTTTATTATCTTTAGGTTGGTGTTCTTCAACTATCCAATCAAAATTTTTAAAAGCGGTTGAAAAATAATCTGCAACTTTATTTACGCCTTCAACGTCAAAAGTTTCACTGTCAATATTTACTAAATATTCAAGTTGTTTTAGGTATTCGCTTAAATTCATATTTCTCCTTTATCGAAGCAGTGTAAATCCTGCTAAAATAGCGCTTGCTTTATAAAGCACGCTATCGTCTATATCAAATTTAGGACTATGAAGAGGATAACTTTCCCCTCTCTTTTTTACGTGAAAGAAAAAATGCATTGCCGGAACTTTGTGTGAAAATCTCGCAAAGTCTTCACCTATCAAATCTCTTTCTTTAAGTTGTATCGCGTTTCGACTTGGATACATTGCATTTACTACGTTTTCAAATCTCTCGTAAACACCAAGATCTATTTTCATAGGCATTAAATCTATTGTAGTTTTAACGTTCAGTTTACAATCAAAATCCTTTGCCACTTCTTCTAAAATAGAGTTCACTTTGTCAATAGTTTGCTTGTGAAGCACGTCGTTAAAAGATCGTATAGAACCTGATATTGCGCAAGTTTCTGGTATGACGTTATTTCTAACGCCACCGTTTATTATAGTTACGGCGTTGACTACTTCAGAATTTAGTTTTGATATTTTTGCTATCTCGGAAACTGCAGTGCAAGCACAGTGCACCGGATTGATTGCCGTGTGAGAATTGCAAACGTGAGACTGTTTTCCCATAAACGTTGCTTCATAAGCGTATATTCCGGCAGAAGTTGGCTTATTAGAAATTAAAACGTCTCCTAAAACGTAGTCTTTGCAAGGATCAACGTTAACGTGCATAGCAATAATCTCGTCAACTTTAGGATTTTCTAAAACACCGTCGGCAAGCATAAGTTTTGCACCGCCGTCACCTTCTTCGTAAGGCTGAAAAATAAATTTAACGTTACAATTAAGATATCGTTTGTTATCAATAATTAATTTCACTGCGCCTAAAGCAGTAGCAACGTGAGCGTCGTGCCCGCAAGCGTGCATATTCCCATTAGTAGACCTAAACGGGAGCGAGGTTTCTTCTTTGATAGGAAGTCCGTCGCAGTCTGAGCGAATAGCAATCGTTTCATCGCAAGCGTTACCGCGGATAACCGCAACGACTCCATGCCCGCCAACACCACTCCTTATTTCGCTAACACCTAATTTCTCAAGCTCTTTGATAATTGCTTGCTCGGTTAGAGGAGTTTCCATTTTAAGCTCCGGCATACTATGAAATAACCTTCGCCAGTTAATAATTTGATCCGAAAGATTTTTCGCTTGGTTTTTTAGAGATGAGATTACGCCGTCTTCAATCATCTTTTTCTCCTAATTTTTAATTTGTAAAATAATTTTATCATAATTTTTTTTAAATGTATATAGCTTATTTTGCAGGAGTCATTGAAAATGTTGCAATATTGTGCCTATATTACTGCTTAACGCTCTACCGAAATCTTTACAATTTAAGATAATAAAAACCATATTAAAATAAAAAAGAACGGCACGCCGTTCTTTTTTTAATGATTAGTCCATTATTGACAGAGAAAGCGATATAGATTATAATATAAGAAGTTGGAAATTTGCTTGCAAAAGATTTACTTCTTATAGTTTATAATATATTTACAGTTTCTACTTAGGGGAAAAGTATGGATAAATTTTTTTATAGATTTTTTGTTCAAACGCTTTTCAAAGGCGTTTTGATACTCGTTCTTTCTTGCCTTGCAACTATTTTAATTTCTTGCATTTTAGACATTGTTCTTCATAACATTTTGTTTATAGGATATTCTGCCGATTTTGATTTTTGGATGTATGCAATCTCTTTCTTCATTACAGGCGGGTTACTAACGATAATACTCGTTCCTTCAGACAACGTAAATGCTCTAAACTATTCCGCTGATAAAATAGGTAAATACTGGGCAAATTTAATTAAAAAAGGCAAAAAAATAAATTGGTTTTGGTTACGCCTTTTAATTCTACCACTTCTCTTAATTGCGATATACTGTGGTTACGTTGTTATAGCGGACGGCTCTAAAATTCTCAGCGCATTTAGAGATTTTTACGCTCAAGCATATACAGGGCAACTTTCAGACGCCCTATCTAATAACATTTTATATTTTTTATATATAGTTTTAGCCGTGTACTTTTTTGCAAAGTGGCTTCACCTTAGAGCATTTTGTAAAAAAGGAACTTGTTCTCATTGTAAATCTGCATTTTCATTAGTAAGCACGTCTTTAGATTCTTGGGATAAAAGCGAGAGCGTTTCTTTCTCTACTGAAGATTACAAAGAAGAAGTTGGCGCGGTAAGAGTTGGCGACGGAAAATGGATGCCGATATACGATAACTACGAAGTCCAATATAAAATTAATACGGAAAAAACCACTCGCACTAGCCATTATATATGCGCTCATTGCAAAAAAGAGCAAGAGAGAAAATACTCTTACGTTTCAAAACAAACTAAAACTCCAACTTAATAAAAAAGAACGGCACGCCGTTCTTTTTTAGATTGTAAACAAATTTGAATTTTTATGAACTAATTCTATTTTTTTAGGGTTAGTTCTTTTAATAAGTTTCTCTATGGCAGGTAAATCGGCGTGACCTGAAACGTGCAAATCTATAACCTTTACACCCAAATTTTGAACGCCGTCTAAAAACTCTTTCATTTCTTCCTTATAACCTTGCCACATTGAATATATTAACACGCTATCTTTAACACCTTTTAACTTTTGAAAATAACAAAGCATATTAGAATTTACTTGCATTGTAAACTTTTCCATTTTTTCTATTTGCGTTCGCCCTATCAGTTTATTTTTATAGGCGTTTTTAATCGTGCCGTATTTATCGCTATCAACGCTTTTATTAAAATAAACGTAGCAATCGCTAAAAGTTAAGGGGTTTGGAATATTTTTTAAGCCTAAGCAAACGCCGGCTGAAGAAACGCCCATAATGAACGGCTTGCCCGTTCTTTTGCTCGCGCGATAAAAACTAACCGTTCTATCTATATTCAACGTGCTTTGCAGTATAAAAACCCTATTGTGTTTAGAAAAAATTTCCACCGCTTTTTCTTCCAAAGCTTTTTCCGTTTCGTTTTTGTTTGTAGGGCTTGTCGCCTCGCTTATGAGCAAATCGACTTTATTTGGAAGTCTTTCAAGTAACGCTTGAAAGTTTTTTCTACCATTAGAACGAAAATCTCCCGTATATAAAATATTTTCGCCATCTTTTATAATTTCTATCATATAACTATCGTAAGCAGAGTGGTCGCAAAGATAGGGCTTACACATTATATTGCCAATTTTAATCGTTTTTCCGTGTGAAAAGGTTTGTATTTTTTGCTTATTTTCTTCACAAACACCGTTACAATATTCTAAAATTTTTAGCGCGCCGTTACTTAAATATATTTTTCTTGCTTTTAACGGCTTTTTAAGTAACGCGCTATGGTCGCCGTGATAGTGCGTTATTATAACTGCGTCGTATTCGGTAATAATAATTTTATTTTCAATTTCAACACTTTGCTTTGTGGGTTCTAACGCTACGCCACATTCTAGTAAAATTTTGGTTTTTCCGTCGCTCACTTCTATTAAGTTTTCACCTATTTTATCTTTTCCACGCAAAATATTTATTCTTAACTTTTTCACTAGAACAACTCCTTATTCTGAACGCATTTATCACAAGAATAATGCTCGTCATACTCAACTCTATATTTTTTTATTTGAAAAAGATCAAGTATATCTCTTATATGCGCTTTCCTTATACATTGATCGTAAAAAATAACGTGCTCTTTTTTGGCTAAATCGAACATTATCCTTCCCCTTGGAAAAGTTGCAAAATCACTTCCGGGATAATCTTTTTTGTATTTATCCCACCACTCGTAATGCGAATAAGGGCAGTCTATTTTATGCGTTCTTTTATCTTCTTTATTATTCAATAACCATATCGGCTTAAAAATCAACCACTTATCTTCAACCACCCAAAAAATAGCGGTGGTTATCCTTTTAGAATAATAATGCTTTTCTAAACTAGCATTTATATTATAATCGTTATTAAAAATGCGAACTAAATTTTTTCCTTTTTTAACTAATAACCTTTCTGCTTCTTGAAATATACAATAATAGTACGCGTATTTTTCTTGATCGTTGTTTTTTTCAACCTCATCTAAAAGTTTAACAATAACTTCTTTTAATCTATAATATTTTCCTTGTAACTGCTCGTAATTGCAAATAAAATTAATGCTCTCTCTTATTTTGAAAGTATCCCCTATAAACTCTTTACTACAACTATCGTAGTTCTTTTTTAATAAAGTTATTGCTTTAATTACCTGATCTTGTAACGTCGTTTCCACTTGCATAAATATACCCCCTTAAAATATAACTTACAGGCTGCGCCGCCCATTATAAGAAAAAACATATTTTTGTCAATATGTCAAGGGCTTTTTGAAAATATTTTTAAGAGAAAATAAAAAAGGCTATTAATTAGCCTTTAATTTAATTTTATAAATTCACACGTTTTACCTTTAACGACCATTTTGAAAACCGTAATGCCGAATAGTTTTATTAGTTTTTTAGTGTAAACGCCTTCACTTGTGCTATGAAAAGCTTTATCTTGGTTAGAACCTTCAAAAAATGCTATCGCGAGTTTTATAGGCAAACTCTCTCTTCCTTTAAGTTGACTTGGAAGAACAACTCCTTCTTCGCAATAGGTAATAATTTCTGATATCATACGGAGAAGAGTTTCTTCACTAGTAAACGGCTTTACTTCGGTGGGATAAACAAATTTATCATCCGTCAATAAAATATCAACGTTCCCAACACCTTTTGCCTTTTTTATCGGCGGAACTTCATAGTTTATTATCTTATAATCTCCAACTACGTTGAGCCTAAAAAATTCTCCGTTTTCAACACAGGTATCGCAAGCCGTAGTAGCAACGTCTTTATTATTATAATAATAAAGGCACTTACAAATTCTCTTTTCAAAGTCATTTACGCCAGCGCGCGGTTTCTCAGTAAACCCAACGCATTTATTTCTTGATGGATGAGGATTGTTTTCAATCTCTTCCACTCCGCCTTTGAAAACCTGCATAATACTATCAAAGATATTTTTAGCGTACTCGTCGTAATTTGATTGATTTATTTTTTCATTATCTTTAGTTAATTTCATAAAGTTCCTTTCATATTTATAACGTATTCGTAAGGAATTTTGAGATTTCCCATACCTTTGCCAAGTTTAATATCAGGCTTGTTTTCGCCGTGAAAATCACTACCGCCACTTAATAATAAACCAAATTCTTTTGCGGTTTTTTCTGAAAATTCTTGCTCTTGTAAACTATATTTTGAATACCTTACTTCTATTGCAGATAATCCGTGCAACTTTGCCTTAGGTATTAGTTCAATCAACTCTTCCTTAGTTAAATCGAGCAATGGGTGCGCTAAAACGGAAATTGCATTTATAGATTTAATAAAATCTAAAACTTCAAAAGTGGTAAGCCTTTTAGGTGGAACGTAAAATCCACCGTTTTCTGATAATAGCGTTTCAAACCCTTCGTTAACCGAATTTATATATCCTTTTTCTATCAATGCTTTTGCAAAGTGAACTCTGTTTATAAATCCGCCTGCTTGCTCCTTAATTTTATCGTAATCGATATCGTACCCGCCGTCTATCAATCTTTTAGCAAGCATTTTATTGCTCTCTTCCTTTCTCTTATTAGAAATTTGCAAAAATTCCTTAACTAACGGAAACTCTTTTTCGCCTATAAACAGCGCCACGACGTGCAGTTCCGTTTGCCCGTATACGGAAGAAATTTCAACACCACCAATCCCTTCAACCCCATAATTTTTGCTCGCGCTTAAAAAACTTTCTAAGCCGTCAACGGTATTGTGGTCGGTAAGGGCAACAGCCGACAACCCAGACTCTTTTGCAAGGCGCAAAATTTGTTCGGGAGTTAACGTTCCGTCTGAAAAAGTTGAGTGAACGTGCAAATCGCATAATTTTTCGTTTAATGTTTCTGTCATAGTTTTTAATCCTTACATATATTACGACTTTATTTTCTCTTTGATAAAACGTTTTGCTCGTAATCTAAAATTGCTTTTTCAAGTTCAAATTCGGTGGGAACGCCTTCTCTTATGCAATACTCTTCCCACACGTCGCCAAACGGAAGGGTTTTTATCGATTCTTGAGCCATTATAAGTTCGGTGAGTTTGTTTTCATCTTGCAAGGTTTTAAGATAGTCGTTAGGAGTTAATAACGCTAAAAGCAACGCCTTTTGCCAACTTCTAAACCCAATCGCCCAAGATGCTATTCTGTTTATGCTCGCATCAAAATAATCAAGCGCCATATAAACTCTATCGAGCGCGTTGCACCTTACTATTTCCTTTGCCATTTCCTTAGTTTCGTCATCGAATAAAACAGAGTGGTCGCTATCCCAACGAACAGGTCTTGTGATATGGAGCGCAATCTCGTTAAAAAAGGCAAGTAGCGCGGGAATTTTATCCGAAACCATTTCAGTTGGATGATAATGCCCGTTATCCATTAACGGCAAGCAACCTTCGTGCGTAGACGCAAACGAAAGAGCAAACTCGCCAGAACCTACCGTGTAAGACTCAACGCCTATTCCAAACACCTTTGATTCAACGCAAGGCTTAACTAAATTTTTATCAAACGGCTCGGATAAAATTTCTTCAATGCTTTCTTTATAGCGAACTCTCGGGGAAAATCTATCGGCGGGAATATCTTTATAACCGTCACCCGTCCAAATGTTCATAACGCAAGGATATCCCGTTTCCTTTGCAAAATATTCAGATATTTTGATGCACGCTTTACCGTGCGCTATCCAAAACTCTCTCGTTTCTTTATCGGGGCTAGAAAGAGTTAAACCGTCTTTTACTTTTTCGTGAGAAAAGAAAGTCGGGTTAAAATCTAAACCAACGCCGTATTTTTTAGCAAAATCTACCCACGGCTTAAAATGCCTTGGCTCTATTTTATCTCTATCAACGAACCCGTCTTCTTCAAAAACGGCGTAACAAGCGTGAACGTTAATTTTCTTCTTTCCGGGGCATAAACTCATTACCTTTTCCATATCGGCAATAAGTTCTTCAGGTGTTCTTGCCTTTCCCATATAATTGCCCGTGGTTTGAATACCGCCCGTCAACGGCCCGTCTTGGTCAAACCCCTTAACGTCATCACCTTGCCAACAATGAAGTGAAACCGCAACCTTTTTAAGTTTTTCAATCGCACTTTCCGTATCTATTCCACGACTTTTATAAATTTCTTTTGCGGACAAATATCTATTCATAGAGTTCTCCTTATCTTTCAATGATTTTTATAATTGGGCTAGAAAGTATTCCCGTTTCTTTGAGTTCGTATCCGTAAGTAAAGGCGTCGCCCGTGGTATACCAAGCGCTAGGGCTTATATAAACTTTATGGCTTGCATCGTGCAACGGACCAAACGTGTTAACTCTATTTCCGTAGGCAAGAATTTCTAAAATATGTTCTTTACACTCAACGTTTTCAATAGTTAATTCAAACGGAGCGTAAGCAATAACTCCTTTATCTTCTCCGTCAAGCCTAATTTTAATAAGCGAATTTCTATATCTTGGAATTTTTACTAGCAAGTCGCAACAAGGCGTTTCTATCTTAGTTTTATAAACTAAATTTCCGCCGTAAAAAGCAAAGCCTTGCTTTGTTATATCCGAAAAAGTTATCTTTTCTTCGCTCTTATAAACGGTTTTTTCTTTGCCGTTAACCCTAACGCTAAAATTGCCTAAAATATAGTAGTATTCAACGCTAATTCTATGCGTAATAGGGGTAACTATTATAAGTTCGTTCAAGCCCTTTTTAATACTGCCGAGTTTATATTTTTTTATAGCCTTATCAACGTAATAACCAACGCAAGTTAACTCAACGTCGTTTCCATTGAAAGTAATTTTGGTTGCCTCTTCGCCTGCGATAAAACAGTTGTCAATATCGTCTTCGCTACTAAACGTATATTTAAGTGTTACGAAATTTTCCGGCTTACTGTCAGGTAGCGCCCAAGGCTGAACTCCCCAACCATCCGCTTTTGGATAGTTAAGCGTTTTGCGAACCTTTTCATCAAGTTTTAATATTTCTTCTTCCCTTTCAAACTCGCCGTCGTTTAACTTATATAAACAACTATCAACAAGTAAAACGTTTTCTTCTAAGCAAGCGTATTCAACCTTGCCGTTAAGTTCAAAAGAGTTTGAAACGTTTGCTTTTTTTCCTTGGGCTTTATAACAACCGTCGCCGTCGTCTAATTTTATAAGCAAACTATCCGACGCGAACAATTCTTTATAAATATAAGTTTTCCCATTTTCCGTCTTATACTCAATTGAAGAAATCTCGCCTTTTACCGTATCGTATAACGTCGGCTTATATTCCCCGTTGAAAACAATCGTTACGTTTTGGCTTTCTCCATCGTCTTTTTGCGGGTTTTTGAACCTTGCCATAAAGAACCACTTGCAGTCGCCGTCTTTTCTAATTTGATGAACGAAGTTATTAAGAGCATCGCCGTTTTCGTTGAAAATGGTTGCCGTCTTTTCGCTATCGAGAAGGTTATAAAGTTCGCCCGAGTTAAAATTAACGGATATAGAACGCTCGTAGAGCAACTTTCCTTCATTGCTTTCTATTGCATCAATGCAAGCAGGATAACTATCTATAAATATAAGTTTACCGCCGTTGTTTCTAAACTTAATTAGTAGATTTAACGTTTCTCTTCTTATAGTTTTTACGCGTGGAACGATTATGGTTTGATAACTCATAACGCCCATATTAAAACTTGCGCCATCAACGCTTGCGTGCCTTTCAATTAACGCCTCGCTTATAAGGTCGTAATCAATAGTGTTTTCGTATAACTGCTCGCATAGATCGTTAAACTCTTTAACTGCTTTTTTCTTTTCGTCACCAAAAGTATTATTCGCGCCGTAATCAAGCCAAAAAGACTCTATCGGATGAATAACTCCCACCTTAACAAGCGGTTTACCGCGCGTTAACACGGTGTTTAGCCTTGCAAAATGGTCTTCAACGTAAGGATATTCTTCGCACCACGGCACTTGATAACTTATAGACGCCGGGTAATCTCTCTTTGCCGAGCCTTTCATTGAAACCCACGACAAATGCGGAACTCTAAGCGTTGCGCCGAGAGCAGCCTGCCAATCGCCTTGGAATTTATGCCCTCTAAAATCAAAATCCCAATTTGTTACGCCGTAAAGTTCGGTCAAAAAGCCGTCTTTATTAAGTTGGCGAACAACCGATTGCGTTTGCTTTGCAGTAACTATTTCAACGGCGTTACATAAAAGGTCGATGCCGGGAATATCAAACCACTCGTAAGCACGAGTAGCGTCGCCAACCGTTTCCGTTTGAACGTCTAAATTGTGTTCCCACATCATATGCCCGGTAAAAAGTATTCCATTTTTATTGCACCACGAGCCTATTTGCTTAGAATAAGCCTCTGTAAATAATTCAGTTGAGGTTTCGTGATAGCGATATCTTGCCGTTGAAATCTTATCCTTAAAATCTAAAAATAGTTCGGGGATAAAATCGGTTATATCTTCGCCGTACTTTTCAAAATAAAATTTAGAAAGGCATTCGCTCCAAGGAAAGTTTGCCGATGAAGTGTTTTTAGAATCTTGCAAAGGTCTTTTGAACCCCATTTGCGGTTCATCGGTAAAAATTGCGGGAATAGAAGTTCCAAAACTTTCGCCCACTTCTTGTTTATATTTTTCGTAAGTAACTTCAATAAACTTTGCAACGGCTTGGCTATTCATAGCGTCTTCAGGGGTAAACCCGTTGTGCCACGCTTCGCACGGAACAGGTTCAACGTAAGCGTAACGCTTAATGCCGTGAGCAGTCTCGTTTTCGCCAATCTTTTTGTAAGAAATTAAATATCCGCTGTTATCAAGAACAACGTCGAAAACGCCTAAAAGATAAGGGAGCGCGTTGTCAATTGCGTATTCTTTATCATAAAAAGTTTTAGGCGCGTCGGTAAAATATATCATTTTTTGACGGTATTTAGGAGTTTTAGTAACAAGCCCGCCACCGTAGCCAGACGGCCACTTATCTTCATCGTAAAGATAACAAAGCATATCTTCGTTTTCGGCTTTATCACGACAACTTTTAACCATTTCAAAAAACTCTTTTCCTAAATATTCGGTGTTAAGCCCCGAACGGGAGTGGATAAAAAATCCGCCAAACCCCATTTTTTTCAAAACTTCAATTTGCTCTAATAACAAATCTTTTTCAAGTTTAGTATTCCACGCCCAAAACGGCGCTCCGCGATATTCTTTGGTTGGATTCTTGAATAACTCAAAATTTAACTTTTTACTTTGGCTTTTTTTATAAAACATAAATTTTTTCTCTTCTCTTTTTATCTTTGCAAATTGGTTAAAATATATTGTGCGATAAAACGTTTACTGAAACTATCCCCTTCCAGTTTAATAAGCCTAAAAGTTGATCATCCCAATTATTTAATGGCAAGTTCGTTGCTTCGAGTTCTGGAATTGATAAAATCTTTTTATCAAGATATGCTCTAACCTTTTCCCTCGCTGTTTTAAGCCTTTGTTTAAGCGAACCTATTCTTATATCTTGCACGTCAAAGCCTTGCGGATTATAGTCGTTATCCCACATGGTTTTAAGGGCTTTTTCAAATTTAACAAGTTTTATTTCCGCTCTTTTTATGTCTTTGTAGATTATTTCTAACTCTTCTAAATTGTTTTCTTTATACGCTTTTCTAAGCCTTTTTGCAAGTTCAAATTTAACCGACAGAAAATCGCAAAGCGCAGACTCAACTTCAAATAAGTACCCGTAATTTTTGCTTTTTTTCGCGCGATTTTTTAAGCGAACAGCGTATTTTTTATAAGTTTCCCCACTACCATCGGGCGTATATAAATCGTAATAACCGTTTAGAATATCACCGTAAAAACCGTATTTTGACGGACCAAACGCCCTTTTCTTTTGTGCGTTATCCGCAATGCTGTTTGGCAAGTCTAAATCGAGAAAAGCATTAAATTCTTCCCCCGTGATTTCGTAAAATTCCTTTTTGATTTTTGCTATACTCTTTTCACCTTGATATGTTTTTATAGCGTAAAAAAGAGAAGATAACACGGCAAAGTGGGAACATTCTTGACCATCATCACCCCAAACGGTAATAACAATATTTTTAACGTTCGTTTTTCTGCAAGCGTTTAACCCTGCCGATAAATGCTTCATCGACCAGTTGTTAAACGGAGCGAAATTGCTCCAACTCCACGCTGCGCCTGCAAACCAACAATCTTTATTAATTTCCTTATGGACTTTGAGCATATCTAAATACGGTTTTTCTTGATCGTCGTAATACCACCAGTAAACCAAATCAACGCCTGACGGAATTGCGTTTTTCAAATCCTTAGAAACGTTATCGTAATCGTTTAGAAAATATCCGCCCGTAGTCATTCTAAAGAACATATCCGACCACATGCACGGCTTAAAATCATATTTTTTAACGATTTCTATAACGCGCTCAAGATGCCTATTCAAAAGATCGTAACGGTTAACCAAACCATGCTTTTTATAATAGTTGCCAAACCCAACTAGGTCGGCTTCGTCCATGCCGATATGGATTTTTTTAGAAGTGAAACACTCCCTTGCCGTTGCGATAATTTTTTCAATTAGTTGATACGTTTTTTCTTCGTCAACGAGCAAAATATCTTGAGTATCCTTCACACCACTATAAACGTGCCACTTAAATATACCGTTCAAGTGCGCGAGCGTTTGCACGCAAGGAATTAACTCTATACCTTTAGATAAAGCGTAAGCGTCGAGTTCTTTTAATTCTTTTTTAGTGTACCCTCCGCGCATAAAACCAAAATACGGCTCGCCTTCTATCTCAAAAATATCTTCCGTGTAAAGTTCAAGCGCGTTATAACCAAACTTTGCTAAAATATCAATGTAGTCTTTAACTCTATTAACCTTGATTACCCCGTTTCTTGAGCAATCAAGCATCACCGCAAAACATCCGTTTGCCATAATGTTCTCCAAAATATTTTTCTTTTATTATAACCTTTAATTTGGTTTTTTTCAATATGTCCGTTTCACAAATTCTTAAGAATTTGAATAGCGTGTTATACTTAATAGCAAAATTTAGCCCTAATATTAAAAGCGTTAGAAAATTTCTAACGCTTTTTTGATTAATCAATTATTAAAAGTATAATAAACACCTTTTATTTTTCATGATATTTTCTTTTTGTTTCACCAGGAGATTCGCCGGTAATCTGCCTGTAATATCGGCAAAAATATCCTATGTTTTCAAATCCGCTAGCATACGCTGCCTCTGCTACTGTGAATCCGCATTCGCTTAACAATTCCTTTGCTCTTTCAATCCTCAAATAGTTTCGATACTTGACTGGCGACGTTCCAAATTCTTTTTGAAATGCGTTCCTAAAAGTATTTACGCTAACGTGACTCGCCTGAGCGTATTTCGTAATCGGCAGATTTTCAAGATAGGTCTGCTGTAACAAATGAACACCCTCTGAAATTTGCTCATTTATCTCACTTCTCGTCGCTAAAGAAAATCTCGGCGCATAGATAGTTCCAAGCAATCGATACATCAATTCTTTTTTGCGGAGTGTGGTTTCAGTTGTTTTTGAAGTACTGCAAGGTTCAAAATTAGTCATTATTTTTGCAATACGCACGTCATCCTTTGCAACTAAAACAATGTCTTCAAACAAAGCAATATCTTTATTTTCTTTATCACACAAATCAAAATTCACCACAACAAAGGTAGTGCTTGGCGCAGTATATTCCAAACGGTATTTCTTACCTTTTGGCAAAAATGCTAATTCACCATTTGATATGACAATCGTTTTGCGTTGCTCGTCTAAAAAGGTAACTTCTCCATCATAAACGAACAAAAAGCCATTGTTTCTTCTTCCGCAACGGGTAAAATCTATAGTTTTACCGCAAGGGCGAACGCCAGATATAACCGATATGTCGAAAATATGCAGTTCATCAGCAAGCCGAACGTCTTCTATCATTTACTTCCCTCTGTATTGATAAGAACTTTAGCGAGTACAGATTTACAATACCCGCATCTATGACACATTTTATCACAAGAAGACGTTTTTGTAAACCAGTCTTTAGGAAACTCTGGGTTACAAATAATGTAAGGCGCAATCCCTCTGCTAAATGCAGGCTCAAACAAATCTAGCGTGTTTCCGAAAAATTGCCCACGCACGTAAGCGTCTATCACCATTCCTGGTAATGAGTGCATCCTTGTTGCAAGTTTAACCGTTTCGAAAATCCCTTCATAATAATGAATATCCTCAGGGCGAACCCACGTGTTTTCAAGTAGCAGGTGCCAATTGTCCTTATTTTTTAGTGATCGCCAACAAGCATACGGAAGAAAATCATCCATATTTTTCACTTCGCATATTTCGTGCTCGTGCGCTACCAAATTATCGTGAAAACTTTGCCCCGAGCAATTGATAAAGCAACCGCTGTTTGCAAGCATAATAAGTTTTTTACCGTGCTCGTCCGCCCAACTCTTGAGCATTTTCAAATGTTCAAGATCTCGGTTGTAATCTCGCTGAACGTGAAAAGAATCAAATAAGTCGGAAACGTATTCCATCCCTTTCACAGTTCCGATACGCATATTCACCGATGCGCGCACCTCAATTTTTGGAAAATGCTTTTTTACCGTATGGGCAATAGCAAGAGATGCCGTTGTAATTATATCTACACCGCAATTAATACTTTCTAAATATTCAACTACGGAAACAACCGTATTCGCAAGTTTTTCAGATATTGCATACTCACCGTAGCAATTACCATTAAAAAGCAGGTCGAGTTTTATACCCATTTGCTTTATTTTGCGAAGTTCTTCTTCCGTTCTTGCTTGCGCAGTCCAGTCGGTATATCCGTGGCGAGTTGCAATAGGGCTCCTGCCCGAAGCAATGTCCTGCCATGCAAAAAACACCTCGGATATATGCTCTCGATACGCTTTTACAATTTGAGAAAACGGCTCTTCGTTCCCTTGATACAGTTGGAATCCAACGCTATATTTCATATTAATCCGTCTTTGTGTCACACTTAGTGTTATTCGGGGAATCTTTACCCTCGTATGGCGCTTTGTAGCCGGTTGGGTATGGTTCTTGTGACCAGTCTACCGACCAAGGCTTTTGAGTACGGAAAGGATTTGCAAATTTGTTTTTCAAAACTCCGCGTCGTTCAAGGCTTATCATACAAGCACGAGTACAGCCCTTCGCTCCGCACACCGCCTTACCGCTATTATATAATGGGTTAGGTGCTTTGGGGAACGGACTGATGCTTGAAGCTTTGAACTTTCCTTTCCAACCTGGCGACCAAACGTGGTCAAAGTAATTTCCAGATTCTCCTTCTTTACATTCCTCACCGCCTTGGAACGTCCAGTCGCATCTAGTCATATCAACGTCTGCCCACTCGCATTCGTATCCGCCGATGTTTTCCTTAATAGTTCTGTCAGCAGGAATGCATCCGCCGGGGCATTCGCGTACGCACGCCATACAACGATTGCAAAGTGTGCCTGGTTCCATAATTGGATCTGGTTCAAGTTCAAGGTCGGTAATAATGATACCTATACGTTGACGTGGACCAAATTCAGGAGTGAGAAGCATCTTTGAATAACCAATTTCGCCAAGCCCGCATAAGAATCCTGCGATACGCAAATTAACCATAACGTCAGGCGCTGCCTTACCAGGAGCAACGGGGCGAGAATAGTTTTCTCTCATAAAGCCTACGTTATCAATAGCTCTCCAGTCGCTTTGGTGTCCCATAGGAACTGCTTCGTAACCTGCATCTTCAATCATTTTGCTTAAATTGATAACGGTCATCGGCATATAAATGTAGGTTATACCGCCATATCCCATTGAAGAATAGTTTGAAAAATACGTGCCTTCTTCTACACCGCGGAGTGAACCTCTCATAACGCGGAAGCCGAGAGCAATTATAGATTTTGCATTAGGCATAATTTGTTTAGGGTCCATTTGTATTGGGGCTGTGCTCCAACGATCGATAGAACCGATACCAACGAGATCTGCACCCAATCTTTTTGCCGCTGCTTTAATATCTTGTGATGTAATCATTAAGTTTCTCCTTTTGATTTAGTTTAAGTATCCAATGTCAAATTGACATAGTTCAAATATATTATATCAAAAGAAACTTACACAAAAAAGAAATAAAACAACCAATTTGTTACACAAAAACACAATTTTGAATTTCCAAATAGTTGTGTTTTTGCAAAATTTCACATTTTCTATTTATAGCAATAAAAAAGCACCAACTGTTTGGTGCTTTTTTTAATGGCAATTTATATAACGTTAATCGTTCTAGTGTCAGTATACTCTATACCGTCTAAAGTGTAGGTAAATCTCATTACGGCAGTACCCTTTTTTATGCAAGTAAGCGTACCGTAGTCATACTTGGTCGTTCCTTTATAGTCGCTTGCGGAAAAGTTTTCAGTAAGCGAAGATGAAATCTTACCACCGCAGTCAATAACCCTTTGGTTAGGCGTTATAGAAATTACGTCTTCGCCCGAAATTACTTCCATCTTAATATTTGTGTAATCAAATAAACCAAACGGGTCTCGATGATAAAGATATATCCATTGTAATCTATGGTCGCCAACTCCAAGGTTAACGGTTGGATTGAGTATTCTATTCGCAGTTCCGTTATCATACGTTTGCGGAATAATCATCATCCTTTTATAAGTCTGAAACGCCACGTTATAGCCAACCGACGATAAAAATCTATCCTGTAAAATGGGTTTATCGTTGTGATTTGATGCAAATATATTTCCAAACTTTTCACCGCATTTTTCACTAATATCCATAAGTAAGGCTTTGAATCTTACGAGTTCACTCGTCATTACCGGATAATTTGTATTATGTTTTTCATTGAAACCGACGGGGACTCTTTCTTTTTCTAAATACATTATTTGCATAAGTGGAGAAATCATTTCAAACATAATTTGATAATGTTCTTCACTGCCTTCTTCCGTCAAACTCAAAACTCTTTGGTATTCGTAAATTATATCTTTGAGTTCATCTTCGTCGTACAAATACGCTATTTCAGCCGTTTCTAAATTTATCTTTTTCCCTTCTTCAAGAGTTGCTAAGTATTTATCTCTTGCATTTTTACGAGCGGTTTTTTGCATTTCAAACAAGTTTCTCATCTCGCTTGGAACGGTTGGGAATACTGCGCTAAAATACCTATCGTAAATTTCTTCCATACTCAGAGAATTATCCCAGTAAAATTTACTTTCTGCATACTGTTTTAAGTGGAACCACCCTGAAGAATATACGCTTTCATTATACCAAGATTTAATTCCGTTTTCTACTAAAAACTTGCAAAACTCGCTATCGTAAAGTTCAAAAGTGTCCATAAACAAGGTGCATTCTGAAAAGTTTGCTTGATAGGTGTATAAGTCAATATGCTCAACCATTGAAGACCATTTTTTGAACCTATCTATAAAATACCCGTTTACTTGCGAAGTGTAAGGCTCTTCGTAATTCATTTTAGAGAGCATGGAAGAATTAGTAAGCAATAACGAATAGCCCTTGCCAAGTTTCAAATCATCGTAAATAACTTCGTATTCGCCTGTTTCTTGATTGAATTTTACAGGCGCGTCGCCGTACTTTTGAGAAACTGAAAACCTTAACTTAAAGTCGTCAATTTTATAAAGGCTTCCTTCGCTTGAATTAAACCAATCGTCAATTTTTTGCTTCAAATCCTTTATAAACCTTATTACAACTGAACTTGTATACCCACCGTACTTTTGTACTATTTGGTTACAGCCTTCACAATCGCAATACTTTTCACTATCTTCCATCCAGATTGTAATAATATTCCAATCTGAATTCAAAAACAATAGTAAATCCCGCTTTTGAAGGTTTTTAATTTCCACCCTTTGGATAAACATTTTTTTCATGGCTTCAAAATACGTATTTTGAAGCGCTTGATATTCTTCGGCGTCGCCATGCGCAGTAAAGCACACTTCAGCGGGAGATGTGCCCGTTAAAAGATAGTTGTTTTGTCTATCCGTTGCATACCAACCGCTATGACTGCTTCCGTACTTTTCATAAGGAATAAAATCTAATGAATTGTGCATTCTTGCAAGAATTTCAATTTTGTCGTAATTTATTCCGTTTACCACCGCGTATTTAGGATCGTCTGTGTAAGCATATAGTCCTGCCGCGCAATCGTAACCGCCTTGACCTGCAACCGTTCTAAATCTATATTGAGTTAAGTAAGATGCTCGCCAGCTTCCCAAATGACGTTGCAAAAGGTCTGGTTCGTTTATTTTATAAAATGAAGAAATATTCTTTTCGTAAACGTCTTTATCCAACGTGTAAATACTCTCGGTAAAAGGTTCAAAACCAAAATAATCACTTAAAAAATCATAAATAGCAAACGCCGTACCATAATCTGAACCGCCCGTCAAAAAGATATTGTGCCCCGTTGAAAAATAGAAAGTCGAATCACTTTCAAGCCCGTCTATCACCTTTTGTTTTTCGTTATCTAACAAGCCGTTATCCGTTATTGAAATATACTTTGCGCTGTTTATTAAGCTGTTCTTTACAATTTCAAACTTAATAGACGTCGCTTCTTCTAAAAGCGCTTGCAAATCATTGACCGCGGTTTTTAACGGCCTTCTCTTTTCATAGTTGTCTGGAACTCTTATTACGTAATCGGTCAAACCGGATTTAACAAGTTTTAAGGTAAGCTCTTCAAGTTGGCTACCCAAAACTTCAACTTCATCTACTACCGAACAACCTTCCCTATTGCAAGTTGCAGATTTAGTGCCATTTTCTGAAGTGGTTGAATTGTTATTGTACACGTACTTATCAAAAATATGCCCTAGTTTATTAACGTAATCGTCTTTTTTAGTTTGCCCACACTCGCAAGCATAAACGGTATATCCGTCTTCTTCACAAGTGGGCGCTACAACTCTCTCAACAACGTAAGTATGATTATCCGAAGG
Organism: Clostridiales bacterium; assembly: GCA_015055525.1. Taxonomy (GTDB): domain Bacteria; phylum Bacillota; class Clostridia; order Christensenellales; family Borkfalkiaceae; genus HGM11412. Next base: position 12,364 of record SVHZ01000012.1, on the reverse strand, counting down.
CGTTGCAGTTTCAAAGCAACTGCTAAGCCCTATCAAAAAAGAAAAGCTTAAAAATATTGCAGTTATTTTCGTCGCTATTTTTTTCATCTTATCCCCCTAAAAGAGTTAACTAATGAAATTTTACCACAAAACCATTACTATTTCAATAGTAAAATTTATTCGCAACATAAAAGGCGAGGGATTCCTCGCCTTCGTAATTATATTCCAAAGTAACACTGTTTTTTATCAATGCCACTTTATTTCTAATCTTCCAAACAAGAATCCACGCTCACCCTCTCAATTTCAAACATCTTCGGGTCTAAATTAAAATTTTCGCATAATTGTTCGAGCGTAAGATTTTGTTTAAATATTTTTTCCATATCTTCTTCGCTTATATTATCAATTGGCTCAAAATACGCACGTCGTGAACTTGCTTTTATAACGAACGATCGATAGTCTCCCCCACAATAATCATCATTGTAATCGTTGTCGACATCGTCAAAATCACAGTATATCGAAAATTCCCCTATTTTATTTTCTAACTTTTTCAATGCAGTTCTATATTCGTCGATTAAAGCATAGACTTCTTTACTTGTTAAATCTAACTCATCTAATTCATAGAGCAATTTTTCTCTATCTGTTTTTTCCATATAATAAGCAAAAAAACTTGGGTTGCTTCCACAAAAACCAATTGTCCTATCTAAAAATCTTCTTGCTAATTGTTCTTTTTTAATAACTTCGTTCATAAGCATCTCCTTAGTACAATTATGGATTATTTAACTGTTTTTGTCAATATAAAAGTACTATTTAAAGAATTTTAGTGAAACATTGTATCACAACTCCCGTTGTTAGTGGTTGCGGGGGCGCTAACTTAATTGAACTATTTTCTTACAAATGGTCAGTCGGCGTAATTTTGAGACGCTACTTCAAATCCCACTCAACACTCTCTCTACAAATAAATTAAAAGCATTAGAAATTTTCTAACGCTTTTTCTTTTTTTACTCAAATCAAAGTTTTGAACAAAATTTATCCATTCTTTCGATAGCTTCAATAAGTTTAGATTTTTCAGTACTGTAACTCAATCTAAAGCAACCTTCGCCACTTTCACCAAAGGCGTTGCCTGGAATACAAACTACTTTTGCTTCGTCTAACAGCCTATTGCAAAACTCAACGCTTGTTATCCCAAAATCTTTAATGCTTGGGAACAAATAAAAAGCACCCTTTGGATAATTAGTTTTTATTCCCTTAATACTTTCCATCCCTTTGATAGCAATTTGTCTACGTTCGCTAAACGACTCGCGAATTTCATCCATAAATTCAGGATGATTAAGCGCGTAAGCAGAACCTAATTGAGCAGAAGTATTAATACAAGAATTAAAAAATTCTTGAACTTTCGTCATTTTTTCAATAATCTCTCTCGGACCGCCGATATAACCTATTCTCCAACCCGTCATAGCGTACGCTTTTGACATTGAGTTAATTACTATCGTTCTTTCCTTCATTCCGGGAAAAGTTACTATAGAACGAGGTTTTTCGCCATCGTATAAAAGATTGCCGTAAACTTCGTCTGACAAAACTAATAAATCAAGTTCGCAAGCAACTTTTGCAATCTCTGAAAGTTTATCTTCAGGAATAACTTCACCCGTTGGATTATTAGGCGAGTTTACAACTAAAATTTTAGTTTTTCCTTTAACGTATCTTGCTCTAATATCGTCTGCCGACATACAAAAACCACCGTCAAACGACGTAGGAACGGGCACGGCAACACCACCGCAATAGGAAATAGTCTTTTCAAAGTTAAGGTATTGCGGATCTTGAATTAAAACCTGATCGCCAAGTTCTAATATTACTTGCATTACGAGAGCAAACGCGCCCATACCACCGTTAGTTACCATAACTTCAGTTTCAGGGTCAAAAAAGTTTTTTGCTATAAAACCGTTTTCCGCCGCCGCTCTTCTAAGTTCAATACGCCCAGCGTTAGGGGAATAGTGAGTGTTGCCTTCCATTAACGCTTTTGCGCACGCGTTACAAATGTCTTGATGCGTATTTTGATTAGGCTCGCCTATGCCAAGGCTAATAACCCCTTGCATTTTTGAGGCTTTATCAAACATCGTTCTAATAGCGCCAAGGTCAATATTTCTAGCTTTCTCATTTAATTTGTTAATCATTTTATTCTCCTAAGCTTAAAACGTAATCACAAAATACTGCTATTGCGGTTTTCATACCTTGAGGGTAAATCTTGAAATTTGAAGTGTGCGCAACAGTATTACACCCACACTCGTCATTTTTTGTTCCATATCTAAATATTGCGCCCCTTGCTTTTTGCAAATACCAACCAAAATCTTCCGAACTCATTCGCTTTTGAACTTCATTTATTTTAATTGAATTTTTGCTTGCAATATTTTTAATTTTATCAATAATTTCACTATCGTTTATAACGGGGCCCGTACTCATTTCCCAAAAAATTTCCGTTTTTCCACCGTATTTTTTTGCAATACTGTCACAAATTTTTTTAACGTTCTCTTCAACAATTTTAGCAAAATTTAGGTTGTAAAATCTAAAAGATATATCCATTTCGCATTTATCACAAATTACGTTATGTGCAGTCCCACCAACAAATCTTCCAACAGACCAAATATAATCTTCTTTTTCAAAATTTTCTTTGACAAATTTTTTAAGTTCTATATAAGCATCATTTGCCATAGCAATTGCATCTATCCCACGCTCGGGTAGCGTCGCATGCGCTGATTTTCCATAAAACGTAATTTTAAGCGGAACGCATGCAGCCATGTAATCGCCGGCGCAAACGCCTATTTCTCCAAAATCAATTTCGTTTTCACAATGAGTGCATATAATTTGGCTAACTCCGTCCATAACGCCGTTGTCTACAAGCATTTTTGCTCCACTTACGGCGCACTCTTCGCTCGGTTGAAAAATTAACCTTACTTTAACTTTTAAGCGGTCTTCGTTTTCTTTAAGATATCTTGCAACCGCAAGTAATATCGCCGTGTGCGAATCGTGACCACAAGCATGCATTGCCCCTTTATTTTTTGAAGAAAAAGGAACACCGCTATTCTCTTCAATAGGAAGTGCATCCATATCCGCGCGCAACGCTACAATTTTTTCACCGCCACCTATCTCTGCAACAACACTACACTTTCCATATTTTTCAGTATATTTAATTCCTAAATCAGAAAGTTCTTTCTTTACGATTTGTACAGTTTCAAACAGGTCAAAACCTACTTCTGCACGTTCGTGTAAAGTTTTATAAAGTTCAAATGCTTTTTCGTAATATTTCTCTACGTTTTTCATTTATTCTCTCCTACGGCTTATTTCAAAAAATATGGTTGAGAGTGTGCGATTTTGCCTTCTTTTGTTTTAAGTTCAACCCAAAAATAAGTATATTGCTTTCTTATGTGTTCCATACTTACTACAAAATTGGTAATTTCGTTTTCATCGGTGTGAATACGGGGAACCTTAAACGAAGAACAAGTGTTGCCTTTAATAATTACCGTGCTTACCGGCGAACAGCTGATTACGAGTTCGTCTTTTTCTTCGTCGATATATAAATCTTTTATTTCAACGCCTGTGGACGGATAAAACCTACCGTTTTCAATAGCATCAAAGAAATTTTCATAAGTAAGCGACGGCATACTAACGTTTATATACCCTCCGCAACTATCGTTATCTCCTTTATTTGGTTCGCCGTTTGCTTGAACGCCACAATGCACGTCATCGGTTGCAAAAGCATAAATTTTGTTTCCGCTAGAGATGTAACTTCTGAACCAATCGTGAGTGAAACCGTTGTTATAAATAACGTTACACCCGTGGTTGTAAATTTCCATACCTAAAAAACCTTTGATTGTGTTTACTTCTTCCATCCCTTGTTGACTCCAAGCCGGATGGTTAAGCATTGCCACCCAACCCTTTTCAGCCATATCTCTAATATAGTTGTTTATGATATTTATATCATAGGTTTTATTTTGAGGTAAAACTTCGGCTGTTTCGGGGTTTTTAGAAAAAAAGTTAACGTGGCAGGTTTTTCTCTTAGTTGTAGTTCCGTCCGGATTATAAAAATTGAAATCTGCTTCAAAACCTGCAATATTTAAAAAATCTTTATCGTCAAGGTCTTTGTGATAAATAAATTTTGAGTGGTCGGTTATCGCCATAATAGAATATCCGTTCTTTTTATATAAATTTTTCATTTCTAAAGGCGACATTTTTCCATCAGAAAAAGTAGTATGAGCGTGTAAATTTGCCTTGTAAAACTTGCCGTTTTTCTTTAATAAATCAATCATAGTTATTCTATCTCCCTTGCTTTTTTATAGAATACATTTATACGCAAAATAAATCAAATTTGAAGTTTTCAAAATTAATGTGTTTTAATTTAAAATTTTTACGCGTTTTCACCATTTTCTTAACCATAAGATAAATTTTTAACTAAATTTGTATTATTGTTTATTTTTTTATCAATTTATTCTAATTGTTTGACTTTTTTATATGTAAATTTTATAATTGAATTATCAAATTTAATCTTGGAGAAAAGAACTATGGATGAAATCGACGTTAAACTTTTGCATCTTTTATCTGAAAACGCAAACGCAACGACCAATTCTTTAAGAAAGAACGTTAACTTATCTCTTCCAGCAATCAATAAGCGAGTTAAAAGCTTAAAGAGAAGCGGGGTTATAAAAAAATCAACGATTATCACAGATGGAACTAAAGTAGGAAGACCTATATTAGCGTTTGTTATGATAATAATTCAATCCCACGAAAAAGCAGATAAACTTATAGAATATATATCTTCTAATCCTGACATTTTAGAATGTTTCTCAATATCGGGCGAATACGATTATATTTTAAAAGTAGTAGCGAAAGACGTTGAGTCTTTAGAGCAAAAACTTTTAGAACTTAAAAAACAAAACGGAATAATAAAAAGCCACACTTTATTTGCCCTTTCTTCTCATAAGCAATCTTATACGATACTTCCCTAATTTTTAACACATTAAAACGCCTTGGCAACTATCTTTGCCAAGGCGTTTTCTATAATAATAAAAATCGTCTGTTGATACCGATCCCCTTTCGCCTAATTAGTTGTCCATTTAGCGAACTAAACAAACCGTTTAACACTTTTTGAAAGTTTTTGTTAAGTAGTGAACGGTGGACGTTTCCATCCACCGTTTAGGTTAGCATAAATATAAAATTATTTAACTATTTTGCGCTTGATGATAAGCCATACAAGAAGTGCAATATCGCCTAAAACTGCAACGCTTGCAATAACACTCGGTAAAACTTGAGCGTTTGATTCTGCTTCTTTAATATCTTCATTAGTAGCGTTCTTTAATGCTTCAATTTCCGCACGAAGATCAGCAACGTCTTCATTAGTAGCGTTCTTTAATGCTTCAATTTCCGCACGAAGTTTAGTAATTTCTTCTTCTAATGCGTCGGCATTTGCCTTATCACCTGCGATAATCAATTCAATAATTTCCGCTTTAGTATTAGCGATTAAAGTAGTTAATTCTTCTTTTAATTCGGTATCTGCAGAAAGGTAATCGTCGCTTAAGCCTTGTAAGATAGCGATTGCCGATTGAACTTCAGTAAATTTAGCAGTTACGGTAGCGCTATCAGCCTTTAATGCGATTACTGCATTAAGTTCAGTTTTAGCATTGTTTACAAGCGTAGTTGCGCTGTCAATTGCTTGTTGTTTAGCAGTAGCGATTGCTAAGTTAAGTTCTTCTACTTTGCCGTCAGTATAAGCGTTAGCAACAGTTTTAGCGTTTTCAATAGTCTTGTTGAGTTCTTCTACTTTAGCGTTTACCGTTGCAGTATCTGCTTTAGCATTGATAGCGATAGTAAGTTCTGCTTTAGCGTTGTTTACAAGTTCAGTTGCGCTGTCGATTGCTTGTTGTTTAGCGTTATTAATTACTGTTGTAAGTTGATTTTTTAACTCTTCATCGGCAGCCACATAATTATTTTTAACTGCGTCTAACGAATCGATTAAACCTTTAAGTTCTTCAACCTTTTCAGTAACTAAAGTAACGTCCGCTTTGTTTGAAACAAGGCTAGCAATATCATTTTCAGTTTTTTCAACCCTTGTAGTTAACGTTGTAATTAAATCTTTAATTTGATTATCGGCGTCAACAAGTTCTGCCTTAAGGTTAGCAAGTTCAGTATTATCAATATAAGTATTGCCTAAACTGTTAACTACGCCTTGTAATGTGGTAAGTTGAGTTGTTAAAGAAGTAATCTTACCAGCGTTTGCAGTAATACCACTTGCGTTTGCAGTAATATCATTTTTGATATTAGCAATTTCGCTTTCAATATCAGTAACCCTTGTAGTTAACGCTGTAATTAAACCTTTAATTTGATTATCGGCGTCAACAAGTTCTGCCTTAAGGTTAGAAAGTTCAGTATTATCAATATAAGTATCGCCTAAACTGTTAACTACGCCTTGTAATGTGGTAAGTTGAGTTGTTAAAGAAGTAATCTTACCAGCGTTTGCAGTAATATCGCCTGCGTTTGTAGAAATATCATTTTTGATATTATCAATTTCAATTTCAATATCAGTAACCCTTGTAGTTAACGCTGTAATTAAATCTTTAATTTGATTATCGGCATCAACAAGTTCTGTTTTAAGGTTAGCAAGTTCAGTATTATCAATATAAGTATTGCCTAAACTGTTAACTAATCCTTGTAATGTAGTAAGTTGAGTTGTTAAAGAAGTAATTTTACCAGCGTTTGCAGTAATATCGCCTGCGTTTGTAGAAATAGCGTTGTTAATATCGGCAATTTCGCTTTCAATATCAGTAACCTTTGTAGTTAACGTTGTAATTAAATCTTTAATTTGATTATCGGCATCAACAAGTTCTGTTTTAAGGTTAGCAAGTTCAGTATTATCAATATAAGTATCGCCTAAACTATCAACTACGCCTTGTAATGTGGTAAGTTGAGTTGTTAAAGAAGTAATTTTACCAGCATTTGCAGTAATATCGCCTGCGTTTGTAGAAATATCATTTTTGATATTTGCAATTTCAGTTTCGATATCAGTAACTTTGCCGTTTAATAAAGCAATAGTATCATTGATAAGAGTTGAAACTTGTTGTTTTAACGCATCAATTTCTAATTGTTGTGCATCGTCTGCCGATTGATAGTTATTAGTTAAAGCGTCGATTTTACCTTGTAAATCAGCAACGCTATTTGCAAGTACTGTTGCATCCGCCTTACCATCAATGCTAGATTGTAAAGAAGTTATAGAGCCTTTAACACCGTTAATTTGGCTATCTATATCAGCCATATCTTGGGTGTAATTAGCAAGTTTAGCATAAATGGTAATATTTTCAGTTATAGGCGCGCTAAAATCAAATACAGTTTCTAAAGTATCTTCATTATACCAACCGATAAATACGTAGCCTTCAATTACAGGGGTTTCAATAATAGCCGGTGTATTAACAATAACAAACACTTCTTCACTTGGTAAACCAACTGAACTAAAGTTTAAAGTAATTTTGCGTGTAGGTACAATTTTAACGTAATTGTTTTTAAAACTGTTAGCATCGTAAGGGTTAACTTCTTCTGCTTCATCTTCATACCAACCAGCAAAGACAAAATGTTTATCCGAGTAATCAACGTAAGCAACAGCACTTCTATCATTATCCCAAAGAGCGTAGCCGTCATCAGAGACAATTTCAACAAAACTATTTTTGAAACATACAACTGAAGAATTTGCTGTAATACCTTTATGGTAACCTTGAATTAATAAATTACAGTCAAGGATATTTACACTGTTATAAAAATCAGATACGTAAATACCGTCTTCGCGCCAAGAATAAATTTCACCGCTAACTTTATCTAAAGCAATTGCTCTTTCACTATAAATAGCAGATTGATTAGCATTAAGTTTCAATTCTAAATTTTGAATAGTTAAAGTGCCTGAAGAATAAATACCACCACCATCATGACCGTGAGTATATAAAACATCACTATCGCCGTTACCGATAATAGTTAACGAACCTAAGCCATAAATAGCATAATAATCGTCGTCAGTAGTACCGTTACACGCAAGATCGATAGAGCCTACTACTTTGATAGTAGTTCCGTCTTTAACACGAATAGGCGCGTAATCGTTATTGCCCCTATAATCGCCTATGCTTTCATATACAAAGTTATCAAGCGTTAAAGTATTGCTTGTTGGGTCGTAAGTAGCCGAGCCTCTAATAGCATTATTGTCTTCACTGTCAATAGTTAAGTTTGATGCGTCAAGTTGAACGCCCGCAACCCAAATATCGTATGCAGGTACAAATCTAAGGTATTTGCTAGTGAAAATATCGTCTTGTTCAGTAAGCATCGTTGCGCTTTCTTTATCTTCGCCTCCGTAAATTACGTGACCTGTACTGTCAAGACTATAATCAATAACAGGCTCATCATAATTCATATTGCGAATTATATACTTTTGTGCCGAAATTTCAACGTTGCTATTAGATATTATAAGGTATCCGTCATCCTCAGAGTTAGTTCCTATAGCAATTTCCCCTGATATTATAACGGTACTATTTTTAATAGACGTAGCATCTGCGGCTATTCCATATATTCCGCCATCGATAATAACGGTGCTATTATCAATAGTAATACTGATATACGCGCCAATTCCGCCACCATTAGCCGATACAGTAACGCTACTACCAGTAATTTCCACCTTTCCAACTGACATAATTCCTACAGTATAACCAAACTCAATAATACCATCACCATCAGAATCACCAGCGATTACGGTTACTTCACTGCTTATAATCGATAAATCGCCATATGCAAGGATTGTATAGGTTGGGCTACCGTTACCCGTAGGCAAGGCTGTGGTGGTAGTAGTAAGTTTTACGTTTTCTATGGAGAGAGAGTCGTCAGCATAAATGCAAGAAGACTCTGCAGTCAATTCAAGGGAAGCCGTTTCGCTATATTCATCTGAGCCAGCAATTATAAGACTGCCCTCTTCGATATAAATTCCTGCGTTTACGTCAACTGAACCGACTAACTTATTTGTACCTTTGAGCACTATCTTCAAATCAATGCCCGTAGAATAGATAAGAGCATTTACGTTACCTGTGTAAACAAAGTTATCAAGCGTTAAAATATTATTTTCTGCATCATAAGTAGCAGTACCTGTAATTGCAGAATTATCGTTACTGTCGATAATAAGGTTTTCAACATTAAGTCTAATACCCGCAACCCAAATATCGTAAGCAACAACCCATTTAGCATAAATGGTAATATCTTCAGTAATAGGCGTGCTAAAATCAAATACATTTTCTAAAGTATCTTCATTATACCAACCGATACATTCGTAGCCGTTAATTTCAGGGGTTTCAAGTGAAAGTGTTTCACCCTTTACAACAGTAATTTCTTTATTTGCAAGTTCGCTAGTTCCATAGTTTAAAGTTACCTTACTTGTAGGTGCAATCTTAACGTATTTACTTGTAAAAGTGCTGTTGATATAAGGCTCAGCAACGAGTTGTGCGGTTTCCTTACTTTCACCTGCGAAAACTGAACAATTTGGGCTATAATTAACGGCTATCGTATTTCCAATTGCACAGTTTCTTACACTTATTTCTAAAATGCTATTTTCATCTATAGTTATTGCGCTTTTATTACTAAAGCCAAAATAACTACCTTCACTTTGTATAACAACTGTAGAGTTAATTATATCAAGTTTTTTATTAAATCCTGTTGCAATTACAGGCGAGCCACCTTTTGCAAAAACTTTAGAATTAGAAATGATTGCATCTTCATCAAAGGAAATGTTAACCCTAGTACTGTTTGAATTTAAAATAGCATTATCAATCGTTAACGAGTTAGCAATGATAGAATTTCCTTTAATAGTAGTGTTAAGTGTACCGCCACTAATAGTCAACGCGCCTTCAATGTTAATACCCACACATTTTTTTTCGATATTATCGGAATCATCGATAATAGCGCAATTTAAGGTGTTTTCACCATTAAGCGCAATTTTCAAGTCACCTTTAGAATAAATACCTGCATAATTATAGTAATAGTAATCATCATAATCAGGATCCTTTACGGTTTCATACAAATATCCCGCCCCAGTATAAGAGAAGTTATCAAGCGTTAAAGTATCGCTTGTTGGGTCATAAGTAGCCGAGCCTGTAACTGCAGAATTATCGTTAATGTCGATAGTTGTGTTTGTTGAGTCTAATTGAATACCTGCAACCCAAACGTCGTAAGGGGTTCCCTCCACAGGCTCGATTTTAATGTATTTGTACGAGTAGGTTGAACTCTGTGTCTTATCCGTAGTAACCGGAGTTGTTGGAGAGTTACTATTATACACGTTGTAATTTTCTGCACCATTAGAGAAGATGATACCTTTTAGTTGATTAAATGCCGTATAGTTAGCTTTAGGGCCGGTTTGTATCATTAACGTACTTTTTGTAATAGATACATAACGAGCAGCAGTAATACCAGGCCAATAAGTGTCTATATTCAGCGTAACGTTTACAAGCGTAAGTACCGGTTCCGTTGTGGTGCCTCCATTAAACTTGATTCCATAATAGCCGCTGGTTATATTCAAAACACCGGTGCTATCATCTCCCACATAGTCACTGATACGCAAAGTGGCGTTGCTTTGTTTTAAAATGATACCACCATCGCTATTATCCCAATCATCTGCCGTGGTGGATATTGTATTTGTACCCTTTAGGACGATATTTAAAGAATCTATAGTGTTGTCGCAAACGATAGCGCCCTCAACTACCATTCCTACGCTCGTGTAACTAAAGTTATCAAGCGTTAAAGTATTGCTTGTTGGGTCATAAGTAGCCGTACCTGTAATTGCAGAATTATCGCTATTGTCAATCACAAGGTTATCGCTTGTTACCTTCACACCGCCGATCTGAACGCCGTACTCAGCCGTTGCTGCGTTTGCCGTTATAGGCTGTGCGCCTACAACTGCAAAACCGCAACAAGCGGTCATTACAACCGCCATTAGGCTTATTAGTAATTTTTTAACTAACTTTGTCATATTTTTATCTCCTTTTGGTTTTGGATTTCTGGATATTTGCAAGTGCCAAATTCTGGCAATTTATCACTATTTAGATCAAACTTAGCGTACTTACAAAACCAACAAATAGGTTCTATTGCAAGTAAACTTTTTCTTCCGTCAAAACACGGGCAGTTATCAAACCTACTAACCGTTTTATCGGTTGGCGGGGTTGAATATTCATTGTGCTTTTGTGTGTCCATAAAATACCCCTTCTTAAATTTGATAACGACATTGTATATGAAAAATATTTATTTTTCAATACGATTATTCCCACAATGTCGCGAACTGCCCGTTTTTTGTCGTGAATAAAAAAATCCCTGCCGTTTGGCAAGGATTTTAAGCGATATTTGTTCCTATTCATCTATGATTATTTTTGCAGTAAATATTCCGTTTTGAGCGGTAAAATTATACATACCGTTATATTTTTCCGCCGTTGTTATTATACTATGTATTCCTATACCGTGCAATTCGCTTGGCATTTCTAAAAAGTTGAAATCATCTATACAAGAATTTTCACAAGTCATAACAAGACGCTCGGATTTATGTTTTATCGTTACGCTTATAAAGGCATTAGTTTTTTTACTTTGTATTGCACCGTGCAAAGCGTTTTCTAAAACGTTAGCAATAATTTGCACAAGTTCGGGTGCGGGAATAGTTAATTCGGGTTTAACCGCCGCTACTATTTGGGTTTTTATGCCTTCCACACTCGCTTTTTTATGGTAAACTTTCAAAATGTTATTTACCGTTTCGTTTTCACAAAAACGCCCGGTCGTCATTGTTTCTATGCTTTCATTTTGACGGATTAAATAGTCTTTTATGTCATCAAGTTTACCGTCTTTAGCGAGAGATAAAAGCATTTGATAATGGTGGCGCATATCGTGGCGATTTTGTTTTACAAGTTCAGACTCTTTGGCTTGTGCGTCAACTTGTGTTTGTAATAATTCGGTGCGAATTTGTTTTTGCTTTGCTTTAGATAACTCTACTATGTTTTTCATACTGTAAAAAATAGCGATATAAGTTACGCAAAAAATAACGGTACTGATCAAATAAATAACCGTTTCTTTATTTGTAAACGGCATTCCAATTTGGAAAACTGTCATCGTTATAAAAAGCACTAAAAACGCAGCTACTATAGCATAAAATCCCCACCAACCACTTTTTATGTACGGTGTGACTTTCTTAAACGATGGCAACATTAGAATATATAAAGCAATTTGCATAAGCGCAACGACTAAAAAGGCAATTATAATATTTACAGCCGTACTTTTAATGAAAAATACAATTATATTATAAAGCATTGAAAAACAGGTGTTTACACAAGCATAACTTAAAAATAAA
>SVHZ01000011.1 GCA_015055525.1 Clostridiales bacterium | reverse complement strand
GCTGTTTCTACTTGCGCCTTAAAAGTCCCAAGCGATATAGATATAGCGTTTACCGGTGAAGGTATTGCAACCGTCAAAGGAGCAGTTGAATATATGGCGAGTAGGCTTGGCGTATTTCCAAACGTTATTTCGCCGAGAGTTCCGCATTATAATAAACCGAATTTCACTTCGCGCTTATCTTTAATAGACACGGCGCTTGATTTAACTAAAAACAAGTTGTTTTTTATAACGACAAAGTAAAGGAGTTACTATGTTTGACGAAACTATGATCAATCACGTATGTAAAATTAAAGTAATTGGCGTTGGCGGTGGTGGTAATAACGCCGTTAACCGTATGATAGACGCTGGTATTCAAAGCGCTGAATTTGTTGCTGTTAATACTGACGTTCAGGCTCTTATGCACTCTAAGGCAGATCCTCAAAACCGTATTCAAATAGGTAAGGAACTTACTGAAGGTTTAGGCGCTGGTTCTTATCCTGAAGTTGGCGAAAAAGCAGCGGAAGAAAGCAGAGCGGAACTTGAAAAAATCGTCGAGGGCGTTAATTTATTGTTTATTACCGCAGGTATGGGTGGTGGAACTGGTACGGGTGCAGCGCCTGTTATAGCAAAAATTGCTAAGGAAAAAGGTTGCGTTACTGTTGCAGTAGTTACTAAACCGTTTGCATTTGAAGGTAAAAAACGTGAAGAAAACGCTAAAAAGGGTATAGCAAATCTTGCAAAATTCGTTGATACGTTAATCGTTATTCCTAACGATAAACTTCTTGATTCTCTTCCAAAGAATACTCCTATGGAAGAAGCGTTAAGACGTGCGGACGATAATCTTAAACACGCCATTTGCGGTATATCTGATCTTATCACCGTTCCCGCGCTTATCAATCTTGACTTTGCTGACGTTAGAACGATTATTAAAGGTCAAGGCTTAGCGCACATGGGCATAGGTAGAGCAAGGGGAGAAAACAGAATCGTTGAAGCGGTAAGACAGGCTGTATCTTCTCCTATGCTTGAAACGACGATTGAAGGCGCTCGCGGTATTATTCTTAATATCACGGGTGGGGAAGGCGATTTATCTATTGGTGACGTTAGCGAAGCGGCTAATTTAATTCACGGCGTAATCGATTATTCTGCAAACCTTATTTTCGGTGCGAACACAATTCCTGAACTTAAAGATGAAGTTGTTATAACTATTATAGCAACGGGTTTTACAGGTAGTCACGATAGGCTTATAACTCAAAAGAAATTTGTTACTGACAACGTATCTTTTGAAGACGTTCAACCCAACTTTCAACCGATAGTTCCCGAACAACCAAGCGTTGTGGTAGAACCTCAAAAACCAGTTGAAACACCTATTGTTCAACCTGAGCCTGAGGTAAATCAAGAAGAACCGAAGAAAGAAGTTCCGCCTTTCGTTAAGAGATTGTTTGGTAAAAAATAATTATATTAAAATATCCATCAGCGATGCTGATGGATATATTTTTTTGCAAAATAAAAACGGCTTGTTGCCGTTATTATTTATTCTGCTTTTGCTACTTCTTGATTAAACGCTTCAAGAATAAGATCAATAATCATTTTGCGCGTTTCGGTATTAATAGGATGAACTATATCCTTATATTCACCGTCACTTGCTTTTCTGCTAGGCATTGCAATAAAATAACCTTCTTGACCTTCGATAACCTTAATGTCGTGAACGACAAAACAGTCATCAATCGTCATTGATGCAACAGCCTTTAACTTACTGTCTTCCTTTTGTACTAAGCGTACTCTTACGTCTGAGATTTTCAAAATTCCTACCACCCTTAATTAATTTCGTTTATATTTTCACATAAACTCAAATAAATTATACATTAATATTTGTACAATTTCAATACCTTTTTAGAAAATTTTTTTCAAATTTATCACTTTTTTGTAAAAAAACGTCAAAAATGGGCTATTTTTAGCGGTTAATGAATTTTGTTAAGACTATTTTCATACAATAAATTGTGAATTTTATGAATAAAAGTTTGTCCGTACATTTTATAGGTGTTTCAGGGGCGGGAATGGCTCCATTATGTAAATATATACTTAAAATGGGTTTTAGTGTTAGTGGAAGCGACGTGGTTAAATCTAATTACGTTGAAAGCCTTATTAAGTGTGGCTTAAAATTTTATTATGGTCATGAGCATAATGCAGTTGAGTTTTCTGATATAATAATATACTCAAGCGCAATTTCTAACGATAATAAAGAACTCATATTAGCGCGTTCTTTATGTAAAGTAATTATTTCTAGAGCGGAACTTTTAGGTATGATATTATCCGTTCACAAGCGTTCAATAGGAATTAGCGGTAGCCATGGTAAAACTACGAGTTGCTCAATGCTAAATAACGTTTTAATCAAAGGCGGTGTAAACGCTAATTGCTTTATTGGCGGGGAAGATAAAATCAATAACAATGAAAACTCTTTTTTCGGTAAAAAGGTTGCAATTTGCGAGGCGTGTGAGTTTAATAAAAATATAGCGTATCTTTCTCCTAACGTCGCAGTTTGCTTAAACGTTGACAACGATCATCTTGATTGTTATGAAACTATTGAAAATTTAAGCCGTGAGTTTTATGCGTTTTTATCAAGGGCTAAAAGAAGGTTTGTAAACGTTGACGACTGTGTGTTAAGAAGAATAAAATTGAAAAATTGTATTACTTTTGGCATTGATGAAAAATGCGATTATAGGGCGGTTAACCTTAAAAATAACAATGGGTTTTATTCTTTCGATTTAGAGCGTAAAGGGGAAGTTTTATTTAACGTAAGTCTAAAAATTACAGGTAGAGTAAACGTTTATAACGCCTTATCGGTTATCGCTATTTGCAAGGAAGTTTTTAATCTAGAAAATTCAGTTATAATTGACGGGGTTTCAAATTATCTTGGGGTAAGGCGTAGGTTTGATAATATAGGTAATTTATATGGTAAAACGGTGATATGTGATTATGCTCATCATCCAACTGAAATAAAAAATTTAATAGAAACAGTTAAATCTATATATATTAACGACTACTTACTAGTGTTTGAGCCTCACACTTATTCGAGAACTAAACTGCTATTTAACTCATTTGTAAGCGTTTTAGAAAATGAAAACGTTATATTATATAAAGAATTTCCGTCACGAGAAAGTTATGATTACAAAGGAAGTTCTAAGGCATTACATAACGCTTTGAAAAATTCAGAATACGTAGAAGAATTTTCGTCGCTGTTAGATAAAATAAAACAAAGCGATAAATCAAATATAATTATAATAGGCGCCGGCGAACTTTATAATAAAGTTTTAGGCGAAATAAAAAACGGTAACAAATAGTTACCGTTTTTGAACGTTTACAACATATCTATTAAAAATTCCGCAGGTTCTTTTTCTTCAATCTTTAATAGAGCGTTTTCAAAATGTTTAGGTGCGTATTCAAACTTATACATTGGAAGTTTGAAGTGTGATAAATCGATTGCCTTTTGAGCAAGAAGGTTTATACTTGCTTGAATATTAGAGTTGCCGTCTTTAACAAAGGTTACGTTAAGTTGCTTTTCAAATGCAAACGAGCAAGAAAGTTTGGTTTTTGTTGAACTAATACCAGTAACGCCAACGTCGGCGTTTTCGCTTGCAATCTTATCAATAACGTCTATTCCAGAAGGTGAATCGCTAACGTAAATTATCTTACTGCATTTTCTACCGCCTGTAATTGCCAAAACCTCACTTTCGAGGTTTTTGTCGTTTGGAAGAGTGTAGTAGATGTTAGTTTTATGCGCAATTTCTAAATTCTTTTGAGAGGAGTCTATTAAAATGGGAACGGATTGATAATACATTATAAGTTGCGCTATAACGTTTGCAAGGTGTGAACCACCGATTACCGCAACGTGATTTCCCTTTTCAATTTTAAGTTTATCAATAACTGAAATAGCAAGAGATAAGTGATTGATAAAGAGTGCATCGTCCTCACTAACGCTTTGCGGTAAAACGTGAATATCACTCTTTTTCAAAATTACGAAATCTCTAAGATAGCCTGAACGCAAATTTTCGTATTGAGGCGCAAGGTAAACTCTTGACCCTTTTTCAACGTAACTACTTTCTTGAAGAGTTTCAATAACTTGACCAACTGCGATAGAGCATGGGGTAAAAGGATATTCAAGTTTAACGTCACCCTTAAATAACGCTAAGTCGTTAAGAGATATAAAACACTTAGTCGTTTTAACTTTTACTTGGTCAACGCTTTCTAAATTTTCAGTTGTAGAAATTCCGCCGAGATGTTTCGGCTCTAAGATTTGCCAATTATTCATATAATTTATTATATCAATATTAAATAAAATTTGCAAGTGAATAAAAAAATAAAAAAACAGTAAAAATTAGGCTAAAATAAGTTGACTTAGGCTAAAAATTAATATATAATATCAAAGTAATAAAATGTTGAGAGGTGATAGTATGAAAGATAATATTCATCCTAGTTATAAAAACGTAAAAGTTCAATGCGCTTGCGGTGCATCGTTCATTACTGGTACAACTAAGAACGTTGACGTTTTGAAGGTTGATATCTGTTCTAAATGCCACCCGTTCTTCACCGGTAAGCAAAAACTCGTTGATACTGGCGGACGTGTAGATAAATTCAAGAAAAGATACGGTATCTAATTTATCTGCAAAAATAATACCAATAGGTATATTATCGGCTCTAAGATTTTTCTTAGAGCTATTTTTTTAAGATTAGTATGAGTAAGGAAAAGAAAGTTGCCTCAATCGGTGGTCAAGCGGTTATCGAAGGCGTAATGATGAAAGGTAAAACTTCACAAGCAATCGCCGTTAGGAGCGAAAGTGGTGACGTTTTAATCGAGTCAAAAAGATTGAAAAAACAAAGTGTTATTGCAAAAATTCCATTTTTAAGGGGAGTTGTTGCACTTTTTCAATCAATGGTGGGTGGAACTGAGTGTTTAATGCGTTCCGCCTCCGTTTTTGGTGAAGAAGAAACTTCAAAGTTTGACGATTGGCTCTCTAAAAAATTAAAAATTAGCGCGGTTGATATAGCATCTTTTATAGGCGTTGTTTTAGGGCTAGTGCTATCTTTATTCTTGTTCTTTTATCTTCCGCAAGTTATAGCAGATTTATTCTTGTCTATTAGTGCCAACGTGTTTTTGTATTGTTTAATTGAAGGCTTAATTAGAATAACTCTGTTTATATCCTATATTTTACTTACTAGTTTATTAAAAGATATTAAGCGAACTTATATGTATCACGGAGCGGAACATAAAACCATATCATGTTATGAAAACGGTATGGAATTAACTGTTGAAAACGTTAAAAAATGTTCGCGCGTTCACGATAGATGCGGTACGACGTTTATGTTTTTAGTAATGGTAATAAGCATATTAATGTTTGCCGTTGTAAACGCAATATTTGCTCATTACGGGATAGAATTTGAAGGCATTATTGGTAAGTTGTTTAGGTTTTTAATTAAACTTTTAACTTTGCCCATAATTGCTGGAATTAGTTATGAAATATTAAAACTTCTTGCAAAAACTAAGAGTAAATGGGTAATAATATTTAAGTTCCCAGGTCTTTTACTTCAACGCTTAACAACGAAAGAACCGACTGACGATATGATTGAAGTTGCAATCACTTCTTTTACTGAAGTTTTGAAGATGGATGAAGACCAAACTATTCCCGAAAAAACGTTTAACGTCTACGGTAGCGTTAATACTCTTTACAACAAAGTTGTAAACGTGCTTAAAAAGGCTGGAATTGAAGATTTGTGCGACGCCGAGTGGATAGTTGCAAGGGTAACTCAAATTTCGCGCAGTCAAGTTATTGGAAACAAGAATTCGGTTACCAAAGAGCAAACGGAAAAAGCGCTTGAATACGCTAATAAGAGAAGTAAAAAAATTCCGCTTGCATACGTTTTTGGCGATATGGATTTTTATGGTTATACTTTTGCCGTTAATGAAAGCGTTTTAATTCCTAGACCAGAAACTGAAGAACTCGTTATGCACGCTATTAAAGAAATTAATAGTGATAAAAAAGTTTTAGATTTGTGTTCGGGTTCGGGTGCTATAGGTATTACGGTTAATCTTAAAACAAATGCTAAGGTAACGCTTGTTGACGTTTCTTGTGATGCTATAAATATGGCGAAAACTAATGCCGAAAAGTTAGGTGCTAGCGTTAACTTCGTTCAATCTAATATGTTTGAAAGTGTTGAAGAAAAGTTTGATTTTATTCTTTCAAACCCGCCGTATATAAAGAGTGATGATATAAAAAGTTTACAATCTGAAGTTAAAAACGAACCGATTTTAGCGCTTGACGGTGGCGAAAGTGGGCTTGATTTTTACGAGATCATAGCAAATAACGCGTATAATTTCTTAAATGATGGCGGGGCGCTTTATTTAGAGTGTGGAATAGGTCAAGCAAGTGATATTGTTAATCTCTTAGAGAAAACTAACGAATATAAAGACGTTCAAATTATTAAAGACGTAAATCAAATAGATAGAATTATCAAGGCGGTTAAATTATGACGACTAAATTACAATCGGTTCTCGATAGGTTTGATAAACTTAACGAACTCATCTCTGACCCGCAAATAATATCGGATATAGCAAGTTACAGAAAGTATACTAAAGAACTTTCCGATATAACTGAAACCGTTGAAAAAATCAAAGAACTTCAAAAAATTGAAAGTGAACGCGCAGATGCCGAACTTTTAATTTCTGGCGAAACTGATAGTGAGATGAAGGAACTTTTATCTCAAGAGATAAAAGAACTTATCAAAAAACAACAAGAAGTTAACAATGAACTCAAATTATTGCTTATCCCTAAAGATGAAAACGACGATAAGTCTGTTATAGTTGAAATAAGAGCGGGAGCAGGCGGGGAAGAGGCGGCGCTCTTTGCTTACGAACTATATCGTATGTACGTTAACTTTTCAGATAAACATAGGTACAAATCTGAAGAAATTGACGGCAATTTTACCGAACTTGGCGGAGTAAAAGAAGTTACGTTCTCTGTTTCTGGTAACGGTGTTTACGGCAAACTTAAATTTGAAAGCGGTGTTCACAGAGTTCAACGCGTTCCCGAAACGGAATCGCAAGGTAGGATTCAAACTTCAACCGCAACTGTAGCAGTTTTGCCTGAGGCTGAAGACGTTGAAGTTAAAATTGATGAAAAAGACTTAAAAATCGATACTTATCGTTCTTCTGGCGCAGGCGGTCAACACGTTAACAAAACGGAAAGTTGTATTCGTATGACGCATATTCCAACGGGAATAGTTGTAACTTGTCAAGACGAGCGTTCTCAAATTAAAAATAGAGAAAAGGCTATGAAAGTTATGAAGTCAAGGCTTTATGATTATTATAATAGTCAATATCGTAAAGAATACGACGAAAACCGTAAGAGTCAAATAGGCACGGGCGACCGCTCTGAAAGAATTAGGACTTATAACTTCCCGCAAGGAAGAATAACCGACCATAGAATAGGCTTTACTTTATATAGTTTAGAAGACTTCTTATCTGGAAATATCGACGAAATGATCGAGGCTTTACAAATTGCCGATAGAGAAGCAAAACTTGCAAACGTTGAAGATAATTAATTAAACGACCATTTTTGGTCGTTTTTTTATTTTACTTATTGACATATTAGTTTATATGTTGTATACTTTTTATACAAGTTGTAGGATGGGTTTATGGAAAAGATAGATAAAATACCGCTTAGCGATAAAACTTACGATAAAATAATTGAGTATTTTCAGAGTTTAAGTTTGCAAGAAGGAGATTCAATTCCGTCTGAAAATGAGTTTTCAAAGTTACTTGGGGTAAGTAGAGTGGTTGTAAGAGACGCTCTTAAAAAACTTAGAGATGAAAAAGTGATAGTAACTTTTAAGGGGAAAGGCTCGTTTATTGCAAACCCTGAAAACTTTGAATTTAAGTCGAGTGTTAATTTGTCGTATGAAAATTTCGTTAAGATTATGAGATTTAGACAAGTTTTGGAGTGCGAAGCAATAAAAGACGTTGCAAAAACTATCAAAGATCACGAAGTTTCAACGTTAGTTGCGTTACTTGAAAAAATGAGAAGTTTAAGGTCTAAGCATGAGATAAGTTTAGTGGACTTTGAATTTCACTATCAAATTGTTAAATATTCAAATAACGAATATTTTATTAAAGCGTTCTTAGATGCAAAAGATGATATAATTGCTTGTTTTTCACTTATGAACGATTTATCTGGTAGTGAAAGTTGGTCTATAAACGTTCACGAAAAGTTAGTTAATTATTTGAAAAATCACGATTATAAAAATGCTCTTAAAATCTTAAAAACTAACGAAGAATATAACTTTGCAAGAATATTTGATTTATTAAAAGGAGAATGATATGAAACTAACTAAAATCAACACTTATTTAGTTAGACCTAGATGGTGTATTGTTGAAGTTGAAACTGACGGTGGTTTATTAGGTTATGGCGAAGCCGTAATTGAAGGCAAGGCGTCAACGGTTTCTGCTTGCGTAAAAGAAATGGAAGAGTATTTAATAGGAAAAGACCCAACAAAGATTGAAGATGCTTGGAATACTCTTTATAGAGCGGCGTTTTATCGTGGCGGACCTATCGTTATGAGCGCAATAGCAGGAATTGATCAAGCGTTATGGGATATTAAGGGTAAACTCTTAAACGTTCCCGTTTACGAACTTTTAGGTGGTAAATGTCGCGATAAAATCAAGGTGTATTCTTGGGTAGGCGGAGATAGACCGAGTGACGTTGCTAACGCGGCGCTTGAAAAGAAAAACGAAGGGTTTTCGGCAGTTAAAATGAATGCAACTGAAGAACTTCAAATTGTTGATAGCTATGAAAAAATCGACGCAGTTTTAGAAAGGGTAGCCTCGATTAGAGAATCTTGTGGTAAATATTTTGGAATTGCAATAGATTTTCACGGTAGAGTTCATAAGCCTATGGCAAAAATCTTGGCTAAAAAACTTGAAGAGTTCAATCCAATGTTCTTAGAAGAACCCGTTTTATGCGAACACATGGAAGATTTTAAGGAAATTGCCCTTTGTACTTCAACTCCTATTGCAACGGGAGAAAGATTATTTTCTAAATACGATTTTAAGCGTTTGTTAAATGCGGGTGGCGTGTCTATTATTCAACCTGATTTATCTCACGCAGGCGGTATTACTGAAGTTAGAAAAATAGCCGCTATGGCGGAAGCCTATGACGTAGCGCTTGCTCCACATTGTCCGTTAGGTCCTATTGCATTATCGGCTTGTTTGCAAGTTGATGCGGTAAGTTACAACGCATTTATTCAAGAACAATCTATGGGTATTCACTACAACGTTGGAAAGTCGGTACTTGATTATGTATTGAATAAGGAAGACTTTGCGTTTACTGACGGTTGGGTTAATTTCCCAAGTAAAGCAGGTCTTGGCGTTGACGTTAATATGGAACTTGTTAAAGAAGAAAACAAAACTCCGCACCATTGGAAAAACCCAGTTTGGCGCCACGAAGACGGAAGTATTGCGGAGTGGTGAAATTATGAGTATAACGATAGAGAATTTTACTTTAAGACAAAAATTTGGTGAAGAGCAAGCGCTCAAAATAATTAAAGACGCTGGGTTTGACGGCGTTGACTATTCATTTAACGATGACGGCAAGGGCAAATCAATAGATTTATCTAATCATATAGAAAAGGCAAGAGAAGTTAAGAGTTATCTTGATAAATACGGGCTTGTTTGCAAGCAATCGCACGCTCCTTTTTCCTTTTCATTATGTGACGAATTAAGTCTTGAAAATAAGAACTTTTCTGATCTTATTAAATCTTTTGAATTTGCTTCTATTATCGGTTGTAAAATTGTGGTTGTTCACTCAATATGTTTACCACCCGAAATAGACTTTTTTGAGTATAATTACAATTATTATAAAGCATTAGAACCATATGCTAAAAAGTACGGAATTAAAATTGCGGTTGAAAACTTAGTTAATTCAATCTTTTGGCGACCAAATAGATTGTCGCATTTTATTAGGCAATTAGATTCGTCAGTATTTTGCGCGTGCATTGACGTTGGTCACTCTATGCTTATGGGAATGCCACCTGAAGAATATATCTTGGGCATGGATAAAGATCTTATCGGTTGCATACACATTCACGATACTGACGCTAAAGTCGATAGGCATTGGATGCCTTTTCACGGCGAGCAAAATTGGGATAATATTATGAAATCTCTTGCCGATTACGGCTTTAATGCGGATATTAACCTCGAAGTCATAAGACCTTTAAATACTATGCCTGAAGGTTTAATGTTTCCGTTTGTAAAGTATGCCGTAGAAGTAGGCAGGTATTTAGAAAAAACGTTTGAATCTTATAAAAATAAATAAAATTTACGTCTACGGTAAGCAAATATCGTAGACGTTTTTACTTGATTATATAAATAAATCCATTTACCGTAAACAAACACGTGTATTTTGTGTGCGTACAAAATACTTTATTTTTCTTATTAAAAATAGTTGCAATTTTTCTATTAATACAATATTATATATAGTATAAATAAAAAGTTATAACAGTTATAAGGAAAACACAATGAAAATTTCTAAGAAAGCACAATCAGTTCCCGCATCAATGACGCTTGAAATTTCAGCAAAAGTTAAAGAACTTAAAAGCCAAGGAAAATCTATAATTGGATTTACGGCAGGCGAGCCTGATTTTAATACTCCCGAATATATTATTAATAGCGCGAAGGAAGCGCTTGATAAAGGTCTTACAAAGTATACGCCTGTTGCAGGTATGGTTGAACTTAAAGATGCAATCGTTAAAAAGTTTAAGAAAGATAATAATCTTGACTACGAGCCGTCGCAAATAGTTGTTTCAGACGGGGCTAAGGCGTCACTTTTTCACGCTATATACGCTATGGTTGACGAAGGCGATGAAGTTATTATTCCCGCTCCATTTTGGTTTACTTATGAAGAGCAAGTAAAACTTGCAGGCGGTATTCCTGTAATCGTTCAAACGAAGGCTGAAAACGGTTATAAAATTACTTCTTGTGAACTTGAAGATGCAATTACTGATAAAACTGTTGCAATCATTATAAATTCGCCGTCAAACCCGACGGGTGCGCTTTATAACGAAGATGAGTTTAGATCTTTGTCGGTAGTTATTGAAAAACACGGTTTAGCAGTTATTTCCGATGAAATTTACGAAAAACTTATATACGACGGTCAAAAGCACGTTTCAATAGCATCAATCTCTCCATATATGAAGGAAAACACAGTAGTTATTAACGGCGTATCTAAAACTTATGCGATGACGGGTTGGAGAATTGGTTATCTTGCAGCGCCGAAGAGTTTGGCGAGCGCAATAAATAGAGTTCAAGGTCATAGCACGTCTAACGCTTGTTCGTTTGCTCAATACGCATCTATTACCGCACTTAACGGTGGGGAAGAAGTAATAGAGATTATGCGTAAATCATTTGACGATAGAAGAAAATATATGATTTCTAGAGTTGAAGAATTAGGTCTTGAATATATTAAACCGCAAGGCGCGTTCTATATGTTTATCGATATATCGAAATTTATAGGCAAATCGTTTGCCGGTAAAGTGATTGATGGTAGTATGAGTTTTGCATCTATCTTAACTGAAAATGGAGTTGCGGTTATACCTGGTTTACCGTTTCACGCAGATAATTTCATAAGAGCGTCTTATGCAGTTTCACTTCAAGATATTAAAGAAGGTTTTGATAGAATCAAGGCGTTTATCAATAATTTAGTATAAAAAATTATATATCGCGCGCTGGTAAAACGGCGCGCGAATATTTTTTTTCAAAAAAAGTTACATAAATTTCTCAGTTTGCTCTTGAAAAATACATATTTATAATATATAATAAAGATACAAACAAATCGGAGGATTTAATATGATTAAAATTGTTTACGGACCAAAAGGCTTTGGTAAAACCAAAATTATGCTTGATGAAGTTAATAAGGCGGGCAGTACCGCAAAAGGTAACGTTGTTTTTATAACTGATAAACGTTTTAACACCGTTAACGTTAACTTCAACGTAAGATGTGTTTATACTGAAGATCATGACATTGTAGGCTCGGTTGCGTTTAACGGTTTTATTAACGGTTTACTTGCTGGTAACAGCGATATTGAATACGTTTTCGTTGACGGACTTAAGAGAATTATCGGTAACGATATGGAAGGTGGGGAAGTGTTGTTCAAGTCTTTCAAACAACTTCAAGAAGAATATCCTGACCTTAAATTCGTTATTTCTGTAAGCGCTGCGCGTGAAGACCTTCCCGCATACGTTGCAGAGTTAATCGACTAATATGAGCAGTAATAATAAAACTACTATGGCAAAAATCGGCTGGTATAATTTACCCGCCGATTTTCAATGTCTTGACGTAGACTATTTGGAAGGTTTGAAAGACAAAGACTTTGAAGAAAGAGTTAATGAATTATATTATCGTTTTACTGGTAAAACCTTGAATAGCGATGCTTTTTCAAGGATTTATAGCGAATATCCTGCAACCGTAGTTAGCGTTGACGATACAATTTGCGCGTTAGAACTTTTTGATGGTAAAACGGCAAACTATAAAGACTATTTTTATGATAATACTTCTTGTCAAGGACAAGTTGTTTCGCTCGCTATAACCTTAATATCGGCTTATATTGATATGGTTGATAGTGAAATTATAAATATGGGTGAAAAAATCAACGTTGCACTTGATTTGTCAGACGGTAGATGGCTACTTGCTATCAATTTGCTAAAATATGCAAAATTGCCGATAGATACTGCTATTTTTGGTGTAAATTCACCCGTTGATAGCATTGTGAAAGGTTATCATTTCGAGCAAGTTTTTGAAGGTGAAATTGAAGAAATAACTAAAGCCTTTTTCGAAGAAACGGACTACGTTTTAGATCCTATATCGGCAAGCGGAATGGTCGCTTGTGATTTGTTTTACTCTGACTATGAAGACGATAATATGACGTTACTTGTTTCGTTGGTTTCGCCGTTTTTATTTGCAAGAAAAGTTCTTAAAAGTTTAGAAAATATTAATGAAATATCGGTTGATAAGGCGATTAAAACGTTGAGTATGATAACTGCGCTTGAAATTCCTAAACAGATTGAGGATAAAACTCTACTTCCGTTTTATTCAAACGATTGTGATTTTTCATTAAAAGATGCTCTTAAAATTATAAAATAATTTGATTTTTTGTTTTTCGTATGATATACTTATTTAATAAGTATATTATTTTGGTGGTATTATGTCTGAAAAATTGACTTTATTTAGTGCTGTTCAACCTAGTGGAATTCCAACGATTGGCAACTACGTTGGCGCAATCAACAACTTTGTTAAACTTCAAGACGAGTATAATTGTATTTACTCGATTGCCGACCTTCATTGTTTAACGGTTCGCCAAAACCCAGCGGATCTTAGAAAGGCAACGCAGGAACTTCTTGCGTTATACGTTGCGTGTGGCGTTGACCCTGAAAAATGTATATTATTCGTTCAATCGCACGTTCCGTGTCATGCAGAACTTACTTGGATACTCAATACGATGACTTATCCTGGCGAACTCAATAGAATGACTCAATTTAAGGATAAATCACGTTCTCATGCAGATAACGTTAACATTGGTTTAATGGATTACCCCGTGCTTATGGCATCGGATATTCTTCTTTATAATACCGCGGTAGTTCCCGTTGGCGCAGATCAAAAGCAACATATTGAACTCACTCGTGATTTAGCAATTAGATTTAACGGAAGATATAGCGATACTTTCGTTGTTCCCGAACCCATTATTCCTAAGCACGGCGCAAAGATTATGTCGCTTGCTGATCCTACTAAGAAGATGAGCAAGAGCGATGAAAACGTAAACGCTTTTGTTTCAATGTACGATGATACTGACACGATTATTCGTAAGTTTAAGCGAGCGGTTACCGATAGTGATAATAAGATTTGCTTTGACCCTGAAAATAAGGGTGGCATATCAAATCTTTTAACTATTTATTCTTGCTTTGCTGGCGTTTCTATCGAAGATGCCGAGCGTGAATTTGAGGGTAAAGGTTACGGCGATTTCAAAATTAAGGTTGGCGAAGCGGTTGCAGAAGGCTTGAAACCGATTAGTGAAAAGCGTCTTGCTTTACTTAAGGATAAGGGTTATCTCGATTCAATTATGGTAAACGGCGCTGAAAACGCATTTAGAATCGCTAGAAAAACTTTAGCAAAAGTATATAGAAAAGTTGGGCTTTACAGTCCTGAAAGGAAATAATGTTTGGATACTTAAAACCCGATAATCCCTATTTATATTTGAAAGATGATACGCTATATAAAGCGTTATACTGTGGAATATGCAAAAGCATTGGTAAAATATGCGGGCAAGTTCCGAGATTTACGCTTAGTTACGATATGGCTTTTATGAGTGCGATAACTCACAATATTTTAGGGGTTGACGTTAAAATTAATAGAGAGCGTTGTATAGCGCATCAAATAAAAAAACGCCCGATAGCAAAGCCTGACGATATATCTTTAATGCTTGGCGCAACCAACGTTATATTGGCGTATTTGAAACTTTCTGACGACGTTATTGATGAAAATAAAGGGGCAATAAGGCGTTCTATAATAAAATCTGGATATAAAAAGGCTAAAAAACTTTATCCTAAAATAGATGAAATAGTGATAAACGGCTATGATGAATTAAGAAAATTAGAAAAAGCCAATTCTGATAGTATCGATATAGTTTGCCACCCGTTTTCAGTTATAATGCAAGACGTTTCAACTGAAATTTTCAAAGATAAAGCGACTGAAAATACCAAAAATTTATTTTACGCGCTCGGCAAGTGGATATATTTAATCGATGCGCTTGACGATTATGATAAAGACGTTAAAAAGGGAAGTTTTAACGTTTTATATAACGCGTATAAGTGTGAAAGTTTTTCTAGTTTAGTCAATAATCATAAAGACGATTTGTTCTTTATATTCAGCGGAATTTTCTCTCAAATTTCTGAAAACTATAAAGAGATAAAGATGCAGTTTAACTCAGACCTAGTAACCAACGTTTTAACTAGGGGAATACCAAAAACAACTAGTAATATATTATTAAAAGGAACTAAAAATGATTGAAAAGTATTATAAAAGTTTAGGCGTAACCGCTGAAGACAGCGATGAAGTAATAAAAGAAAAATATTTTGAGCTTAAAAAGAAATACGAAGAAGAAAGATTTTCTGAAGATAGCGAAGTAGGTAATAATGCTGCAAAAAGGCTTACTGAAATTGAAGTTGCATACAACGCAATTGTAAACTATCGTTTTGAACACTCTAATAACGGTGCAACGGCAGAGGCTTTTGCTAGCGTTGACGCGGCAATTAAAAGTGGTAACTTAAATGCTGCGCAACAACTTCTTGACGATTTTGACGAGCGTGGCGCAGAGTGGCACTATTATCAATCTTTCGTATTTTATAAAAAAAATTGGATTAACGAAAGTAAAAAACAACTTGAAATTGCTATTTCAATGAATCCAGACGAGCCGAAGTATAAAAACTCTCTTGATAAACTTAATCAAAAGATTAACGACGGGGCGAAAATCAATCAAGACTGGAATAAGTCTGGCAATTATTCGGGTAATCAACAAGGCGCGCCTTATAACCAAGGCGAACCGCCTCAACAAATGGGTGGAGATAGTTGTATGCAATGGTGTTGCGAAATGGCTATTTGTAACATGATGCTCAACTGTTGTTGTAACTGTCATTAATTATGAAAGACGGAAAACTTATAGCGCTATCCGCAGTTTCAACTGCGCTCGGCGTTATCTTTTTAGTAATAGGCGCATATTTTCAAACTTTTGATTTGAGTGCGTTGTTTATGTCTTCAATAGCAATGATGTTGCCACTTTCAAAAAACAGTATTAAGGGTGCGGTGTTTACTTATTTTGCAACTTCGTTACTTTCGTTTTGCTTTGCATTATCAAGGTTTTACGTTCCGCTATTATACGTTTTGTTTTTTGGGATTCATCCAATTATTAACTATATTCAATTAAATTCGAAGAAAAAACTTTGGTTTTTGTACGTTGTTAAGTGTATTTGGTTTATAGGGGTAGTTTTCCTTATGTATTATGCATTAACGATGTTTGTAGTCGAAATTGAATCAATTAAAAAATTTATACCTATTATCTTAGTGGTCGCAGGGGCGGTTTTCTACGTTGCTTACGATTTCATTATGATAAGATTTCAAAAAATGTCTTTTAACTTGATTAAAAGGTTAGGGTTATAATTATGCGTAAAAATGACGAACTTATCGGCAACGTGTCCGCGATCGGCTCTAATATGGAGGGGATCGTTCGTATTGAAGATTTTGTATGTTTTGTTCCCTTTGCATTAGTGGGTGAAAAAATAAAGTTCAAAGTCTTAAAAGTAACTAAAAATATAGCATTTTGCAAATTATTAGAGGTCTTAACCCCTGCAGAGCAGAGGGTAAGGCCTCGTTGTTGTGTTTACGGAAAATGTGGTGGTTGTCAATTGCAACATTTACGCTATAAAGAGCAATTGAAACTTAAAACTACTACCGTAAAAGATTGCTTAAAAAAGATTGCAGGTATAGATTGCGAAGTTTTGCCTTGCGTAAAAAGTGATTTAGAATACGAGTATAGGAATAAACTTCAACTTCCCGTTAGAAATGATAACGGAGAAATTAAAATAGGCTTTTTTGCTCAAAACTCGCATAGAATTGTTGAAGTTAGCGAGTGTCCTATACAAAATTCTTGGTGCGAAGGGATAATAAGTGCTATTAAAGAATTTGTTCTTAAAAATAATATATCTTGTTATAACGAAGAAAACGGTGAAGGTCTTCTTCGCCACGTTGTTGTTAGAAGGGTTGATTTAAGTTTAATGATAACGCTTGTTATAAACGGAAATAAATTACCGCACTTTGATAAACTTATTGATATTTTATCCCAAAAATTCAAGAATTTTTCTTTGTTTATAAATGAAAATTTAGAAAATAGCAACGTTATTTTGGGCGATAAATTTACTTTGTTATATGGCGATGAGTTTTATCAAACAGAAGAATTTGGCATTAAATACCCTGTAAACGTTCAATCATTTATGCAAGTAAATAATTACGTTAAAAGTAAACTTTATTCAAATGTTATAGATGCGGTTTCGGCTGATGAAAACACCGTTGTAATTGATGCTTATAGTGGTGCAGGGCTTATGACGGCTATGCTTGGAAGATATGCAAAGAAAGCGTATGGAATTGAAATTATTAAAGAGGCTGTTATGGCGGGTAACGAACTTGCTATTAAAAATGGTCTTGATGATAAAGTTAAAAATATATGCGCCTCTTGCGAAGAAGAACTTCCTAAATTAATTGCAAGGTTAAAGGCTGAAAACGCTAAAATTTCAGTAGTTTTAGACCCGCCTAGAAAAGGGTGCGATAAAAAGGTAATCGACGCAATACTTTCTGCTAAGCCGGATAAGGTGGTTTACGTTTCGTGTTCTCCGCAGACCTTGGCAAGAGATTTAGGCTTATTAACAGGGGTTTTATATTACGATGGCAACAACCTTAAAAAATCAACTGATATTGAGCAGATTTACAAATTAGAAAAAGTACAGCCATACGATATGTTTCCTCAAACAAAGCACGTTGAGACGCTCGTTTGCCTTTCGCGTAAGTGAGCCAAAATCGGTAGAATTAAGAGCAGTTCAATATAATATATACAAAACAACATAACGGAGAACAACAATATGAAGGATACGAAAACAAACAGTGCTTACGACGTTGCTGTTTGCGGCGGTGGAATCGCAGGTATTTCTGCGGCGTTAGCGGCTGCGAGGGAAGGAAAGAAAGTTATTCTGTTTGAAAAGCAGTATATGCTTGGTGGTCTGGGAACCGCAGGGCTTATAACGATATATCTGCCACTTTGCGACGGTTTGGGGCATCAGGTTTCTTTTGGTATTGCAGAAGAGTTGTTAAAGTTGTCGATCAAATATGGAGCCGAAGCCCGTTATCCCGACAATTGGCTTGATGCAAAAGGGACGAGAACTGAAAAAGACAAGCGCTACGAGGTGCAGTATAATGCACAACTTTTTTCGATTCTTGCAGAACAATTACTTTTAGATAACGGTGTTGATATTCTCTACGGCAGTTATGTTGTGGACGTTGAAATTGAAAGGAAAAAAATAAAGCATATCTATATTGAGAATAAATCTGGAAGAACGGAGTATACTGTCAGATCGGTGGTAGATGCAACCGGCGATTGTGACATAGCTTGGCTATCTAATGCGCCCACAAATACGTTTAATCAAGGTAACGTGCTTGCTGCTTGGTATTATTATACGAACGAAAATGGATATCATCTTCAAATGCTCGGTGCTTCCGATATCCCTGAAGAAGAAAAAACGGGAAAAGAAACAAAGCCTCTGATTGGCCGTCGGTTTACAGGACTTGACGGAAAGGAACTCTCGGAAATGACGTGTCTTTCACATAAGACAACTCTTGATCATTGGCTTAAAAAGCGAGAAACTGATCCCAACGCCGTTATTTCCACTATCGCCACTACGCCTCAAATTCGTATGACTCGCAAACTTGTTGGTGAATATACGCTTTCACACACCGAAGAGCATACAAATTTTGAAGATTCGATAGGTATGGTTTCCAATTGGAAAAAGCGTGGACCCGTTTATGAAGTTCCTTTTAGGACCTTGTATAGCAATGAAGTGGAAAATTTAATTGTTGCAGGTCGTTGCACTTCTGTTAATGAAACGCTTTGGGACGTGATGCGCGTAATTCCTTGCTGTGCAGTAACAGGTCAGGCGGCAGGAACGGCAGCATCAATGACTGATAATTTTTCTACTCTTGACGTCGTAGCGTTGCAAAGAAAATTAAAGCAAAGCGGTGTTGTTTTGCACGAAAATGATCTTGTTTAAGGGTATAAAGCAATATAAATACACCGTTCGTACTCTTTACCACGTTGAGACGCTCGTTTGCCTTTGTAAAAATGATAAAAAATAACTAAAAAACAATCTATGAGGAGGTTAAAATGCAATCACTCAGGTACTTATATAGAATAGGAAAAGGTCCTTCTTCATCGCATACGATGGGTCCTATTTCCGCTTGTGAAAGGTTTTTAAGTGAAGTAAAAAGCGCAGATAAATTTACCGCAATTTTATACGGCTCTCTTGCTAAAACTGGTAAAGGACACATGACCGATAGCGCAATTTTAGATTTTTTTGGAAAAGATAAGTGTGAAATAGTTTTTGATTTAGACTCTCCTACTGATTTTCACCCAAACACAATGGATTTAATTGCTTATAAAGACGGTGTTCAAATAAAAAGGCAACGCTATTACAGTATTGGTGGTGGGGAAGTTTTAGCCGACGGTGAAACTTTACAAGAGCATCCAAGCATTTATCCCCATAATTCTTTTACTCAAATTGCCAACTATTGTAATGAAAACAACATTAGGCTTTGGGAATACGTTGAAGAATTTGAAGGCGAAGAAATTTGGGAGTATCTTGATAACGTTTGGTCTGTTATGTTGCAGGCAATCAAACGCGGTTTGAGTGTTGACGGCGTATTGCAAGGTGGTTTAGGCACGCAGAGAAAGGCAAGGTTTTTATCACGCCAAAGTCACGTTGACGAAAGTGAAGAAACTAAGATGAATAGGCTTATTTGTTCTTATGCGTTTGCTGTAAGCGAAGAAAATGCGTCTGGCGGAGTTATTGTTACCGCTCCTACTTGTGGCGCGTGTGGGGTTTTGCCCGCGGTATTAAAATACTTGCAACAAAAACGCAATTTTTCAAAAATTGATATTTTGCACGCTATTGCGACGGGTGGAATAATAGGTAACCTTATAAAAACTAACGCATCGATAAGCGGTGCGGAATGTGGTTGCCAAGCGGAAATTGGAACTGCTTGCGCAATGGCGGCAGCGTCCGCTTGCGAATTATACGGGCTCAATTTAGAGGAGATTGAGTATTCGGCAGAAATGTCGATAGAGCACCATTTAGGTCTTACTTGTGACCCCGTGTGTGGTTTAGTTCAAATTCCGTGCATTGAAAGAAACGCAATCGCTGCAATGCGAGCGCTAAACGCTGTAAACTTAGCCGATTTTTTAGCGGACAGTAGAAAGATTAGTTTTGATATGATAGTTGAAACTATGTATGAAACGGGAAGAGATCTAAAAGTAATGTATCGTGAAACGTCGGAAGGTGGGCTTGCTAAAAAATATAAAGTTGAGGATTAATCATGAAAAAAATAGTGTTAATTGGTGATTCAATAAGAATGGGGTATGATAAATACGTTAAAGATGCTTTAGAAGGCGTTGCAAACGTTTATTATCCCGAAGAAAATTGTAGGTTTGCCGAATACGTTCTCCGCTATGCTCACGAGTGGAAAGGTAACGGAAAATATGGTGACGACGTTGACCTTGTGCATTGGAACGCGGGGTTATGGGACGCTTTGGAACTTTTTGGTGACGAGCCTTTAACTCCTATTTCTTATTATGGAGAACTTATAAAGAGAATTGATAAAAGGCTTAGAATGATTTATCCTAAGGCAAAATTTGTGTTTGCTACGTCAACTTGCGTTAATGAACAAATGAGCAATCCTGATTTTACTCGTCATAATAGTACTATTGAAAAGTACAACGCCGAAGCGCTCCGCGTTTTATTAGATACCGATACTATTATTAATGATTTATATTCGTTAACGGCAAGTTTTCCAAATTCTTATCACTCTGATTGGGTGCATTATTATACGCCTGTGGCAACTGAACAAATAGGCGGTAGAGTTTTATCTATAATATCTAAATTATTAGATATAAAACCAAACGAAATAAATATTGAAAATTTTATTCCAGAAAAGTATTCAAATAATAACATAGGCGGTTAAAAAATGAGTAAGTTTATAAATTATGCGCATAGAGGCGCGCCGAGTTATTGCCCTGAAAATACCTTAATGTCATTTTATACGGGTGTTTATATGGGTGCAAACGGAATTGAAACTGACGTGCAAGAAACAAAAGACGGCGTTTTAGTTCTTTTCCACGACGACACTTTAGAGCGCGTTACAGGTGAAAAGGGTAGTATTAAAGATTATACTTTTTCTGAGCTTCAAAATTTTTGGGTGTATAATGGAAACTTGAAAGATAAAATCGTTACTTTTGAAGAGTTTTTGCAAAAATTCAAAGATTACGACTTAACTTTTGCAATTGAACTTAAAGTTGAAGGTGTTCACTCAAAAACTGCCGATATGATTAAAAAGTACGGAGTAGAAGATAAAGTAATAGTAACTTCTTTTGAGTTTGATTACATAAAAAGCATTAAAGAATATTCTAAAAATTTAAGGGTTGGTTACTTAACGATTGACGTAAATAATGAAATTATAGAAAAGTTAAAATCTATTGACGGTTATGAAATTTGCCCCGAAGGAAAGATGGTAACTCCTGAAAACGTTAAAAAATGGAAAAGTTTAGGTTTTGGCGTTAGGGCTTGGGGTATAAGTAACGAGCAAATAATGAAAGACGTTTATAAAGCGGGTGTTGACGGTATGACCGTTAATTTCCCAGATAAACTTAGTAAGTTTATAAATGATTATGAAAAATAAAGTGTTAAAATTATTTTTAGAAATATTATGCGAGATAATTTTTTCAATAATATTTTTATCGATAGGATATTTACTCTTAAAACTATTTGGCGTTGAAATTACTGAAAATAATTTAGATTTAGCAGTTTTATTTGGCTCGATAGCGTTTATAATAGTGTTTTTAGCGGTTTGCATAGTAATAAATAAATTTAAGAAATGATTAATATGAAAAATAATACAAAAGTTATAATTTTAGATATATTAATTGCTATTTTAGCAGGTTTAATAGTAGGAACTGCATATTTCTTTTTTCAAAACAGTAACGGATTTGCTCCGGGTGGCGTTGGTGGTTTGGCAACGATGACTTATCATTTATCGGGCGGTAAAATAAGTTGGTCAATATTAATGGTTGCGTTTAACTTGCCAATATTTATTCTTTTAACTATTTTGGTTGATAGAAAACTTGGTCTTATTCTCGTGCTATATATGAGCGTTCAATCGTTAGTTCCATACGTTTACGAACTTTTGAAATTCAAGCCTTATTGCTTAGTGAATAACGGTGAAGATTTTAACTTGATTTTCGCTTGCATTATAACGGGCGTTATATCTGGTTTTGGTTTTTCTTTAATGCTTAAACGTTTTGGCGCGAGTGGTGGAACTTACGGAATATCTGCGCTATTGAAAAAGGCTAAGCCCGATATGAATATTGCCTACGTTTCATTTATTATGGATGCAAGTGTAGTTGCAATAGCGTTTTTCGTTTACGGAATGAAAATTACACCCGTAGTTTGCACTTTGCTTAACTTATTTATTGCAAATATATTGGTAGATAGAGGGCTTGCAGGTATTAAAAACGGTTACAAGTTTGAAATAGTTACGGATAACCCTGATGAACTTTCTAAAGAACTCTTAACAAAACTTAAACACGGTGTTACTGAAATCAAAGTTCACGGTATGTATTCTGATACGGATAAATATATGCTCGTTTGCATTATAAACAAGCGTCAACTTGGCGAAATGATGAGGATATTAAAAGCTCGCAAAGGGGTTTTTGCAAGTTTTGAAAAAGTAAACGAAGTATTTGGTAACTTCAAAAGAAAGGTGTAAAAATGAATTATAAAATTATTGATTTAGAAAATTGGGAAAGGAAAGATTTATATAAACTTTATACTAGCGACTTAAAAATCGTTATGAATTTAACCGTTGAAATTGACGTTACGAATTTAGTTAATTTTACAAAGAAATTCGGATATAAATTTTATCCGTGCATGATTTGGGCTGTTTCTAAAATAGTTAATTCTAGAGATGAGTTTAAGTACGCTAAAAAAGACGGCAAACTTATTAAATGGGATTACGTTTCGCCTTCGTTTACAGATTTCAATATTGAAACTCAAAAGTTTAATAAGTTCGTTACTGAATATTCGAGCGATTTTAATGTTTTTTATACCGCTTGCCAAACTGATAGAGAAAAGAATAAAAACATAGTAGGTTTTATAGATAATCAACCTGAAAACGTGTTTGATATAACTTGTTTGCCTTGGGTTTATTATAAAAACTTTACTATGCATATTGAAACTGAACAAAGATTTTTCCCGGTGGTTAGTTGGGGTAAATACGTCTTTGAAAACGGAGCGTATAAAATGCCCGTTACAATAGATTTTAACCATGCGGTAGGCGATGGTTTTCACGCATCAAGGTTTTTTAACGAACTTCAAGAGTTTATCTCAAATTTTGCCGATAACGCTCTAGAAAGTATTGTTTTTTAATTTGCAGTTTGATATAATTAAATTTAGGAGAGATTTATGAAAAAACTTCTTGATTTAGCATTGGATATCGGCGAGCAAATGATAATGTGTGGAGCGGAAGTTCATCGCGTTGAAGACACGCTTTTTAGAATTTGCAAGGCGTTTGGAGCAAAGAGGGTTGACGTTTTTATTATAACGACGAGTATGGTTGTTACCCTTCACGACGTTAATGGTAATCCCTTTACTCAAACTCGCCGTTTAACTTCTGCTGGGTCTGATTTTGACAAACTTTCTAAACTCAACGCTTTATCTAGAAAAATCTGTTCAAGTGACAATTTGCAAGTAGATTGGATTGAAAGTGAACTTAAACAAATATTAAACGAAAAATCTTACCCACTATGGCTTGAATTTGTTTCTTACTCAATTATCGCAAGTTGTTTTACCTTGTTTTTTAACGGAACGATTATTCAAGCGTTAGTTTCGTTATTTATCGGTTTAGCGGTAAGGCTAGTCGTGTTATTTTCGGACAAATTCTTAAATAATAAGATATTTGCTAAACTTATTTCGTCAGTTGTTTTAACTGCGCTTGCTTTTTTAGCGCACGCCGTTAAAATAGTTGACTCGGTTGACGAGATAATCATTGGTAATATAATGGTTTTAATCCCCGGTATAGGTCTTACAAATTCACTTCGAGATTTATTTACCGGTGATAGTATGGCGGGAACTTTACGCTTAATAGAGGCGTTACTTACCGCGCTTGCTATTGCGCTTGGCTATTTGCTTTTTGTTTTCATTTCAAGGCAACAAACTTATTACGCTGGCGTTTCCGAAACGGTTGAGTTTTGGCAAATGGCAGTTCAAGTTGTTACGGGCGTTATAGGTTCCGTTGGGTTTGGAATACTATTTAACGTTAAGGGAAAACACTTATTTGCAGTTGGTTTTGGCGGAGGTTTTGCTTGGGCGATTTATCTTCTTTTGTTTAGTTTAATTAAAAACGAAGTTATTTGTTACTTTATTGTATCGCTCTCCGTTTCATTGTATTGTGAGTTAATGGCTAGAATTATGAAAGCGCCTACAACGGTATTTATAACTCCTTCGCTAATTCCGTTAATTCCCGGAGCGTCGCTATATCACGCTATGACAACGATGTTTAGGGGAGATATAGTTTTATTTGGAGTTAGGGCTGTTGCAACGTTACAGTTGGCTGCAGCGCTTGCGCTTGGCGTAATCGTTTCTACTGCTATAATGAAAATTATTTACACTTTAATATTAAAAAGAAAGGTTAGTAAAAGGTGATTGTATGGAAAAATTTGATTATTTTGGTTTTGAGGCATATAACTTTAAGTTTGATGGGCTTAATGCAAAAATTATTAAGCCAAACGTAAAGCCAAACGGAAAATGGGTTTATAAAACGGAGTATTTTACGGCTTTCCCTGAAACTCAAAACGAGTTTTTGAATCGCGGTTATCATCTTGCTTATAACGAAAATTTCACTCGTTGGGCGCCCGATAGCGACCTTGTTAGAAAGGGGGAGTTTATCAAATATATTTCCAAGGAATTTGGTTTATCTGAAAAGTGTATTCCTATCGGTATGAGTTGCGGTGGTCTTTACGCTTGCAAAACAGCCGCTATGTTCCCCGAACTTATCGACGTTTTATATCTTGATGCTCCCGTTATGAATTTGCTTTCTTGCCCCTGCGATTCAGGTGTAGGAAGTAGTGGGCTTTTCGATGAATATTATAGGGTTATGAAAATTTCTAAAAGTGAACTCTTATCTTATAGAGATAATCCTATTGATAAAATGGATATTTTACTTAAAAACGATATCCCCGTAGTTTTAGTTGCCGGTGGTAGTGACGTTGTTGTTCCTTACGAAGAAAACGGCGCTATTTTAGAAAAATACTATAAGGAAAACGGTGGTAGAATTAGCGTTCACATAAAACCTGAGTGTGGGCATCATCCGCACGGGCTTGATGACGTAAAACTTATCGTTGACGAAATTGAAAAATTTTCTTCGGAGAACGTTAAATGAAACTTTCAACTGAAATAAATTCGGCATCGAAAATTCTTGGAGAAGAAAAGGCAATTGAATTTATTGCAAAAGCAGGGTTTGATGCTTGGGATTTTTCAATGTTCAAACTTGGATCTACAAGTGAAGACGGCTCGTTAACTGATTATCCCTTAAACAAAAGCGATTATTTATCATTTGCAAAGTTGCTTAGAAAAATAGGTGAAGATAACGGAATTAAATGCAATCAATCTCACGCTCCTTTTCCCGTTCGAAATGAAGTTAAAAGATCGTTTTTAAGAAGGGCGATTGAGTGTACTGCAGTTGCTGGCGGGGATATTTGCATTATTCACCCAGATAACGATTTATCCGCTGAACAAAACGCTGAGTTTTATTTTGAACTTTTACCGTTTGCAAAAGAGCACGGCGTTAAAATAGCAACTGAAAATATGTGGAATTATAATACTACGAATTGGACTATTATCGACGCTGCCTGTTCTAATGAAAAAAGTTTTGTTGAGCATTTGAACGCGGTTAACGACGATGATTTCGTTGCTTGTTTAGATATTGGCCATGCTGAAATTAAAACGCTCAATACTTCAGCGGTAAAAATGATAAAAGCGCTTGGCTTAAAACTTCAAGCACTTCATATTCACGATATTGATTTAGTTCACGATAACCATCAAATACCTTTCTCTCTAAAAATAGATTTTATTCCTATAATAAAAGCGTTAAAAGAAATAAATTATAAAGGTTACTTTACTCTTGAGGCAGACTCGTATTTGAAAGAGTTTAATGAAGAAAACTGTTTTGATGGAATAAAGGATTTGTACTGTTCAGTTAAAAAAATAGAAGACTTATTTATGGAGATGTAATCATGAAAATTCAATTTTTGGGGACTGCAGCAGCAGAGGGGTTTCCGGGTTCGTTTTGTAATTGCAAATACTGTAAAAACGTAAGGGAACTCGGCGAAAAATACTATCGCACTCGCACCCAAACGCTCATTGATGGTAAACTTTTAATTGATATGCCGGCAGATACTTATTATCATTTCTTAAAAAACGGAATTAGAGGCGATCAAATTGAAAGCGTAATCTTTACGCACACTCACGGCGATCATTTTTATATAAAAGAACTCGATATGCGTGGCGCTGGTTACGGTAAAGATATGGAAATTCAAAACCTTAACGTTTTAATTCCTAAAAACGCTAAAACTGAAGCGGATAATCTCGGAAATCATACAAAAGATATTACTAATATTATAGTTGCAGAGCCTTATGAAACGGTTAAACTTGGCGAATATCAGGTAACTCCGCTTAAAGCAAGGCACGGTTACGGAGCGATTGACGCTAATATTTATCTTATTAAAAAAGGGGATAAAACCTTTCTTTACGGTCACGATACGGGTTATTTGTTCGATGAAGTATTTGATTATCTTAAGAAAAATAAAGTTTACCTTAACGGCTTAACGCTTGATTGTTGCTATGCGTCGCTTCCAATTAGTGATGAAGGCGCTCACATGGGTTATCCTAACGTTGAGAGAGTTCTTAATAAACTTGAAGAACTTGGGGTAATCGACAAAAATACTAAAAGAGTTATAAATCATTTTTCGCACAACGTTAATCCTTTACAAAACGTTTTAGAAGAAGAGTCTAAGCATCTTAACTCTATTGTAGCGTATGATGGGATGGTTTTAGAGATATAATTTATGAAATACGATACTTATTTATTTGATTTTGATGGAACGCTCGTTGATTCCATGCCAACTTTTGTTAAGGCTATGCTTAAGGTTTTAGATGATTACGGCGTAAAGTATGGCGACGATATAGTTAAAATTATCACTCCGCTTGGTTATAAGGGGAGTGCTGAATACTTTCAAAAACTTGGGCTTAAACTTTCAGTTGAAGAAATTATTAGTTTAATAAACGATTTTGCAATCAACGAATACGCTTATAATATTCTTGCAAAACCTAACGTTATTGAAACGCTTAAAGAACTTAAAAAACGCGGTGCGGATTTGAACGTTTTAACCGCTAGCCCACACGTAATGTTAGACCCTTGTTTGAAGCGCTTAGGCGTATTTGATTTGTTTACAAACGTGTGGTCTTGCGAGGATTTTTCAACGACGAAAGCAGATCCTGAAATCTATAAAATGGCAAGTAGAAAAATCGGTAAAAAAATCGATAATATCGTATTTTTAGACGATAATTTTAATGCTTGCAAGACTGCTAAAAGTGCTGGAATTGGCGTGTTTGGCGTGTATGATAAATCGTCTGAAGAATTTATTGAAGATATGAAAAAACTCACCGATAAATACGTTTATGATTTAAGTGAACTTTTATAATGACTAATAAAAAAAACCGCTCGGTTGAGCGGTTTTATTTTGCGTTAATTTGCATATTTTTAGGTGAAATGCCGAACTTTAACTTAAACGCTTTGCTAAAAGCAAAAGGCGACGAGTAGTTTAACATCTCAGATATTTCCGTAATTTTATATTTATTTTCAAGTATCAATACTTTTGCGGTTTCAAGTTTTCTCGATTGAAAATAATCAAACAGCGTTTTTCCGGTAGTCTTTTTGAATAAGTTTGATAGATAACTGTAATTATAGTTAAATTTTGGCGAAATGTTTTCTAGGTTAGTTATAGAGTAGATATGTGTATCGACGTAGTTCATGACTTGATAGCATAAAATCTCGTTTTCGGTAAATTTTGCCGTTCCGTCTTTTACGTTACTAAAATCTCTTATTAAATAGATGGCTATTTGATTGAAGATATTTTTCAGTATTTCAGGGGCGTATGGCTTTTCAGAAGAAAATTCCGATATCGCATTGCCTATTAGATTGCTTATTTTTGGGTTGACAAACACACGGCTACCAGTACCAAAAAGTTTAGTTGATATTTTTTTTAGTTCATCGTTAAATTCGCCGTCTTTTAATTCAAAGGAAAAGTAGTCGTATTCTAGCATTGAAGAACTGCTTGCTTTAATTTCGTGAATATCGCAAGGGATTGATAGGTGAATATCACCTGATTTTAACGGGTAACTAGCGCCGTTAGTCCAAACGGTTCCTTCGCCACCCGTAACGATAGTAAGTTCGTAAAAATTTTGGTGGGTGTGGGCTGATATAACTTCGTTTTCCTTGCAGTATCTTCTGCCGATTTGAAGTAATTTTAGATTGCCGTATTCCTTAGGTGTTTCCATAAAGGAACGGTTAAAAATAAATCTTGGTGATTGCATAATTTGATTATACTACCAAAATACACCGCTGTCAATAAAGAAATGTATGTTTTTATTGGGTTAAAACCGAAAAAATGCTTAAAATCTAAAAAAATGATATGTTTTATATAGAATTTGGATATTTACAAATAAAATAAACGGATATATAATTTTATTATCAAAATAAATTTGATATAAAAAGGAGAAAAATTTTATGACTACTGTAGCAATAATTGGTTGTGGCAGAATTGCAAACAATGCTCACTTACCGGCTCTTTCTGAACTTGAAAACGTTAGAATTAAATACGCTTGTGACGTTATTGAATCTAAGGCAGAAGTTGCCAAAGAAAAATTCCCAAAAATCGAACAAGTTATTACTGATTATAAAGTAGCGCTTGCAGACGCGGAAGTTGACGCTGTGTTCGTTCTCACTCCTAACTACGCTCACTATACTATTACTATGGATGCTCTTAAAGCAGGCAAGCACGTTCTTTGTGAAAAGCCTATTACCGTTAACTATCCGTTATCTGTTGAAATGGCTAACGAAGCAGAAAAACAAGGCAAAATCTTAAATATCGGCGTATGCAACAGATATAACAAATCAGTTGAAATGCTTAGAGAATGGGTTGATTCTGGTAAATTTGGTAACGTATATCACGTTTACTGTTCTTTTAGAAGTTTCAGATCTATACCTGGTCTTGGCGGTGACTTTACAACCAAGTCTCAATCTGGCGGTGGCGTTCTTATCGACTGGGGTATTCACTTCTTCGATCTTATCCTTTATATCTTAGGTGGCGCTAAGCTTAAAAACGTTACTTGTGACGCGTATTGCGAAATGGCAAAAGACATGAAGTCATATAAGTACAAAGGCATGTGGGCTGAAGACACTAAGAATCTTGACGGTACTAACGACGTTGACGACTTTATTACCGGTTACGTTCGTACTGATAAAGCAAGCATTTCTTTCAACGGTGCTTGGGCTCAAAACGTTGACGTTCCTGAAATGTATATCGACTTCCTTGGCGATAAGGGTGGCGCACGTCTTCAATACGGCGACAAGTTTACTTTCTACGATGGTCAAACTTTAGAATCGTTCAAGCCTGAATACGATATTCCTAATATGTATAAGTGCGAAGATGAAGCTTTCATCAAGTCTATTGAAACTGGCGTTAAAGATAAAAACAATATCGTTAACATCTTAGAAAGCATGAAACTTCTCGATGCTCTTTATGAATCAAGTGAAAAGAAGGCGGAGGTTAAGTTCTAATGAAAACTATTGGTTTTATCGATTGTTTCTTAGATAACTTCCACGCAAACAAGTACGTTCAATGGATTAAAGAATACAATGAAAAGAACGGCACGGATTTCGTTGTTAAGTACGCTTGGGCTGAAGAAGATTTAGAAGGCGGAAAGACTAACGACGAATGGTGCACGTTAAATGAAGTTACTAGATGCGCAACAATTGCTGAAGTTTGCGAAAAGAGTGACTTTTTAATGATTCTTGCTCCTTCAAGACCTGACACGCACTTAAGATATTGTGAAGAAGCGTTCAAATTCGGAAAACTTACTTACGTTGACAAAACTTTTGCACCTGACTTCGCTACTGCAAAGAAGATTTTTGAATTAGCTGAAAAATACAACGTTAAATTCTTCAGTAGTTCAGCTCTTCGCTATGCAAAAGAACTTGAAAAATGCAATCCTAACCCCGACGTTATGACTGTTATGGGTGGTGGTAATTTTGACGAATACATTATTCACTGTATTGAAATCGCAGTTAAATTTATGGGTTGTGGCGCATCAAAAGTTAGATACGAAAAGTATTTTGACCAAGAATGGGCTGATATCGTTTATGAAAACGGAAAACTCGTTAAAATTAACTTAACGTTATATAACGATTATTTCCTTATTGCTCCTGATAAGGACGGTATTTCAAAAATGGTTCCAATGGGCTGGGATTTCTTCGTTAATTTACTTGGTGATATTTTACGTTTCTTTGAAACGGGCGAAGTTTCGTTTGACGTAAACCAAACTTTAGAAGTTATTAAAATTAGAGAAGCTCTCATTAGTGGTAAGGAGACTCCAGGACAATGGAAAAATCTTTGAAAAAATTCAGAGTTGCAGTTATCGGTTGTGGTAGAGTGTCAGTAATGCACTTTGTTTCAATCGAAATGTGCAAAGACGTAGAACTTGTTGCTTGCTGTGATATTAAAAAAGATAGGGCGGATGCTTTTGCTGAAAAGTACGGGGTTAAATCATACGTTTCGTATGAAGATATGATTGCAAATGAAAATCTCGATGCAGTTCATCTTTGTCTTCCGCATTATATCCATTGTAAAGTTGCTACTTACGCTATGGAACGCGGTGTTGCCGTTTTAACTGAAAAGCCTATGGACGTTGACTTTGAAACGGCTGAAAAAGCAGTTTTATTTGCAGAAGAAAAAGGCGTTCAATTCGGTGTTATTTCTCAATGCCGTTACAATAACTCCGCAAAACTCGTTAAAAAGGCGGTTGAAAGCGGTAAACTTGGTAAAATTATTAGCGCTCGTTCAATTCTTACTTGGTCTCGTTCGGATGAATATTATTCTGGAAGTGATTGGAAGGGAACTTGGGATAAAGAAGGTGGTGGCGTAGTTATTGACCAAGCAATTCACTCAATCGATTTAGTTCATTGGATTGTTAATAGTGAAGTTGAAAAGGTTTCTTGCTCAATGGCTAACCGCGGTCACGAAATCGTTAAAGTTGAAGATACTGCCGAAGGTCTTATCACTTATAAAAACGGAGTTAGATATTCGTTCTACTGTATGAATAACTACGGTATTGACGAGCCTATTGAAATTCGTTTATACTGTGAAAACGGCAGAGTAGTATTTGGTTATGACGATGCGTATATTTACTATAACGACGGTACTGTTGAAGAGGCTCACCAAAATGAAAACACCGTTGAATACGAAGGCGGTAAAGATTATTGGGGTTTCCAACACGAAAAACAAATTCGCCAATTCTATAACGCATTAGCGGGAAAAGAACCGCTTGAAATATCTGGTAGAGAAGCGCTTAATACGCATAGACTCATTATGGATATTTATGAAATTGGCAAAAGGAGTATGTAATTTATGAAAATAGGTATTATAACCGACTGTTTTAAGAGTACCCACGAAGAAGGCATTAAGAAAGCGGCTATGCTCGGCCTTCAAGGTGTTCAAATTTATGCAACTACCGGTGATTTTAGTCCTGAACTTTCTGCTGAAAAGAAAGAAGAGTACAAAAAACTCTTAAAGGATAATAATTTAGTTGTAAGCGCTCTTTGCGGTGATATGGGTGGTTACGGCTTTGAAAAGGCTGAAGACAATGCTGAAAGAATTGAAAAAACTAAGAAAATTGTCGATCTTGCCGTAGAATTTGGAACTAACGTTGTTACAACTCACATTGGCGTTATTCCCGAAGATAAGTCAAACCCAAGATATAAAGTTATGCTTGATGCTCTTACTGAATGCGGTTTATATGCTAAATCTAAA
Source organism: Clostridiales bacterium (assembly GCA_015055525.1). Lineage (GTDB taxonomy): Bacteria > Bacillota > Clostridia > Christensenellales > Borkfalkiaceae > HGM11412. The sequence goes on along the minus strand of SVHZ01000011.1, from coordinate 14,466 downwards.
GGCGTAACTCTCGCTATTGAAACCGGTCCTGAAATGGCTAAAACCTTACTTCAATTCATTGAAGATACTAAAGGTGGCGTAGGCGTAAATCTCGATCCTGCTAACTTTACTATGGTAACAGGTCAAGATGCTGTTGAAGCGGTTTATATCTTAAAAGATCATATCGTTCACACACATCTTAAAGATGGTAGAATGCTTGATAAAAACCAAGACCCAACCGACGTATATCATGCGTTTGCAGTTGGCGGGGTTGACGCGCTTAACGCGTGTGAAGGCTTTATTGAACTTCCTATCGGTGAGGGTGACGTTGATTGGGATAACTATATCAAGGCTCTTAAAGAAATTGGTTACGATGGTTTCTTAACGATAGAGCGTGAAGCGGGTGACGATCCTGTTAAAGATATGGAACTTGCTGCAAGTTTTATAAGAACTAAAATTTAACAAATTTTAATGCGGTGTAAAATACACCGCATTTTTTTATGCAAAGTTATAAAAATATTTGCAATTTTGCTTTTTTGTATGTTAAAATAAAATAAAAAACGGAGTAAAAGTATGAGTATTAGATTGGGAATTTACGGCTATGGTAATCTTGGCAGAGGGGTTGAGTGCGCCGTTAAACAAAATGATGATTTTGAACTCGTTGGTATTTTTACAAGGCGTGATCCATCTACCGTTAAAACACTTTTTAATTCGTCGGTATATAGCGCAAATGATATATTATCTTTCAAAGATAAAATCGACGTTTTGATTATTTGTGGCGGTAGTGCTACCGACCTTCCTTATCAAACGCCGGAACTTGCTAAGAACTTTTCTGTGGTTGACAGTTTTGATACTCACGCTAAAATTCCCGAACACTTTGATAACGTTAATAAAATATGTCTTGAAAGTTCAACAACGGCGCTTATTTCCGGCGGTTGGGACCCCGGTATGTTTTCGCTTAACCGTTTGTTTGCGTCTAGCGTGCTTGCAGACAGTAAATATTATACTTTTTGGGGTAAGGGCGTTAGCCAAGGTCATTCTGACGCTATAAGACGCATTGACGGCGTTTTAGATGCTAAACAGTATACAATCCCTGTAGAAGATGCGTTAAATAGAGTTAGAAATGGTGAAAATCCTGAACTTTCAACTCGTGAAAAGCATATAAGAGAATGTTTTGTGGTCGTTAAAGACGGAGCTGATAAAGAGCGCATTGAAAACGAGATAAAAACTATGCCGAATTATTTTGCCGATTACGATACTATCGTTCATTTTATATCTAAAGAAGAACTTGAAATAAATCACTCTGGTATTCCTCACGGCGGGTTTGTTATTTGTTCTGGAAAAACGGGAAAAAATCTTGAAAATACCCACGTTATTGAATACAGTTTGAAACTCGATTCAAACCCTGAATTTACCTCTTCAGTTTTAGTTGCTTATGCAAGGGCGATTTCAAGGCTTAACAAAGAAAAGGCGTATGGTTGCAAAACCGTGTTTGATATTGCTCCGTCGTATTTATCAAAACTTTCACCCGAAGACCTTAGAAAAACCATGTTATAATTCTAAACACCCACAATTAGTGGGTGTTTTTTAATAAAATCAATCTTAATTTTACATTACTATTGCATTTATTTTACTTTTACTATATAATATATATTAATACATATAGTAGGGGTACGTATGGATATTAGTCAACTTTGTACAGATTTTTGTTTTAAGGGCGACTTTATATGTTATGACATCATCGTTGCGGGCAATATAAATTCAACTTATAAAGTGCACACGGAAGATGAAAATGGTAAGCATCAATATTTATTGCAAAAAATAAATAAGAACGTTTTCAAAGAGCCTGAAAAAATAATGGAAAATATAAAGAACGTTAACGATTATATTGACCATAGGCATAAATGTGAAGATTTATTCGTTTTGCATTTTAAGAACAGTAAACAAGGTTTTCCTTACGTTATTGATGAAGACGGTAATTTTTGGAGAGCATGCAAATTTTTTGATTGCGCTTGCTTTAATTCTCCAAGCGATTTAAGTGTTATAGAAGAGGCGGGAAGAGCGTTTGGTCAGTTTCAGTATTTGTTAGATGGATATGATGCCGAACGCTTGCACGTTACTATACCAGATTTTCATAATACTAGAAAAAGAATTGCTAAACTTGAAAAAACAATTAAATATGCTCCTGATAGTAGAAAATCTAATGCTCTTGAAGAAATTCAATATATTTTAGACAATAAGAATATTGGTGTAAAACTTTGCGAACTTTTAGATGAAGGGAAACTTCCGTTAAGGGTGACGCATAACGATACGAAATGCAACAACGTTTTGTTTAATAAAGACACTCTTAAGGCTCTTGCTGTTATAGATTTAGATACTGTTATGCCTGGGTTATGTGCGTACGATTTTGGTGATGGAGCGCGTTCTATTTGCTCACTTACCGATGAAGACGAGGTTGAACTTAATAAAGTTGGTTTTGATCTTGAAAGGTTTGATAGATTTTGTAAAGGTTACTTTAAGTACTTAAAAGATTATCTAACGCAAGATGAAAAAGATACTTTAGCGCTTAGCGTTTACGTTATGACTTTAGAACTTGCTTCAAGGTTTTTGCAAGACTATCTTAATGGTGACGTTTATTTTAGAGTTGCTATGAAGGAACATAATCTCATAAGAGCGCGCTGTCAAATAGCGCTTTGCAAGGATATAAAAAATAAACTCGAAATAATGGACGAAATTATAAAAAAATACTTATAAAATATTTCTTTATGTCAATTTTAGATAAAACTTATAGTGGAACAACTATTAAACAATTAAATATTAAGGAACTTAATATCCTATGCGATGAGATTCGTGATCAGATATTTACTACCGTTGAAAAAAACGGTGGGCATTTATCTCCAAATCTTGGTAGCGTTGAACTTATAGTTGCGTTACATTACGTTTTTGATATTCCTTCTGATAAACTTATTTTTGACGTTGGGCATCAATCGTACGCTCATAAAATCTTAACCGGTAGGCTAAACGAGTTTTCCTCAATACGCAAAAAAGGTGGTTTAAGTGGGTTTCCCGATCCGGCTGAAAGCCAAGCGGATGCGTTTATAGCAGGCCACGCTGGAACGAGTATTTCGGCGGGGCTTGGTTTTTGTCGTTCAAGAGATTTTTTGAAAGATGACTATTACGTTGTAAATTTAGTTGGCGACGCATCGTTTTTCAATGGTGAAAATTTAGAAGCGTTAACTTCGTCTGTTGATAAGCCTAATAAATATTTAGTAGTGCTTAACGATAACGGCATGTCTATAAATAAGAACAATAACGGTCTATATAAATTTATTTCAAAGGTAACTATTCGCCGTGGGTATTATAGATTTAACGCGTTTTTATCAAGGGTTTTCGGCAAGAGTTTTATCGGTAATTTTTTGAGGCGAATAAAGAGAGCAATTAAAAGATCTTTATCCGTTAACACTATTATGGACAATCTTGGGTTTAAGTACGTTGGAAGGTTTGACGGGCATAACTTGAAGTCGTTAATTAGAATACTTCAAGATATAAAATATTCAGGTCAACCAACGTTACTTCACGTTAATACTATCAAAGGTAAAGGTTACGTTCAAACTGAGAAAGATTCTTCAAGATTTCACGGTGTTTCCGAAAATATGTCTTTATCGAAACATTATTTTTCAAGCGCTGTTTCTGAAATTTTGAATAGAAAGATAGAAAAATATCCTGAAATAATTGCTATTACAGCGGGTATGAAAGACGGTGTTGGACTCACGAATTTTGCTACTCAACATCCAAATTCTTTCGTTGACGTTGGCATTTGCGAAGAGTTTGCCGTAACGCTCTCTGCGGGTATGGCTAAAAGTGGTAGTAAACCAATCGTGTTTATGTATTCAACCTTTATGCAAAGGGGATATGATCAACTAATTCACGACGTTTGCTTGCAAAATCTTCCAGTAGTATTTTGTATTGATAGGGCGGGTTTTGTTGGTAGTGATGGTAAAACTCATCAAGGTTTATTTGATTTGTCGTATTTATCGCATATTCCTAATTTAACCGTGCTATCGCCAAAGGACGTTTTCGAACTTGAAAATATGATTGAATATGCACTTAATATTTCAACGCCAGTTGCAATAAGATATCCAAATGGTAAATTTAACCCTGTGTATGAGCAATCAAAAGATTGCGATTACACCAAATTTGAGGTAATAAAGAGTGGGGTAAGCGACGTTTTACTTGCGGTTGGTCCTAGAATGATTGATCTTGCCATGCAAGTTCAAAACTCAACTGATAAAGATTTAGAAATCGTTAATGCTAGGGTTGTAAAACCGCTCGACTGTGAGTATTTAGATTTAGTTAAGGATAGAAATATTATTACGCTTGAAGAAAATTCTCGTATCGGTGGGTTTGGTAGTTTAGTCGTTTCTTATTATGTAGATAAAGGTGAAAAACCAAACGTAACTGTTCTTGGCGCTAAAGATGAATTTATTTCACATGCGTCGGTTAGCGAGCAGTTAGAGCAAAACGGTTTAACCGTAGAAAATATATTAAAACACTTAAAATAGGAGAAAGTTATGAATTTTAACGTAAATCACCCGTTGATTTTTGTAATGGTAGCAATTATCATATTAGTTGTTATCGGTCAATCTGTGTTCTTCTTAATAAAGGCTGTGAAGCGCGCTAAAGAGAAGGGCATGGATATGTCTATTATAAAAAAGACTATTAGCTCGTCGGCAATATTCACTATTGCTCCCGCTATTTCAATTTTAATAGGCGTTGTTGCGCTCTCTAAAAGTTTAGGCGTGGCACTTCCTTGGCTTAGGCTTTCGGTTATCGGCTCACTTTCTTATGAGTCTGTCGCAGCGGAAAGAGCGCTTGAAGCGTTGGGGTTAAGTACGGGAACCACTATAACTTTAGCATCTGCCTTTGTAACGGTTGCTTGGGTTATGACTTTAGGTATTTTAATAGGTTTAATTTTAACGCCTATCTTAACTAAGAAAATTCAAAGCGGTATGAAAACCTTAGAAAAAAAGGACAAGCGTTGGAGAGATATTTTCCAAGACGCTATGTTTATGGGTATGATTTCTGCTTTCTTAGGCTTTGTTTTCTGTGATATAACAAATCTTTTCATTTCAGATCAAGCCTTTGCAAAAATCGCTGAAAAGTTCGCCGCTAATAACGATGGGGCTATACTTACTAGAACTGCAAGTTTAATTCCCGTTTTAGTATTCTTTAGTTCTGCTGTTGTTATGGCAATTTTAGGTATCTTATCTAAAAAGACAAAGGCTCGTTGGCTTACCGATTACGCTTTGCCTATAAGTTTAGTTGTAGGTATGGCGCTCGCTATTCCGTTTACTATGTGGTTAGGTTGATGGGGGGTAATGTTATGAAAAAGGAAAAAGTTCAGTTATCATATTTAGATTCAGTTCATCGTGACGGTAAAATTTGGGGATTTTCTATTTTAGCAATAATTTTATTGTTCCCAACGATTCTTTGCTTAATATTTAACGTTTTGCCAAACTTCGAGGCCTTAGGTAAAGGCTTAATTGCGGTGTTACCTATGTATTGGGCGGTTGGTTTAGTTGAAATTTTCACTTACGTTCCCATGCTTGGTGCGGGTGGCGCTTACCTTTCTTTCGTAACGGGTAATATTTCTAACCTTAAACTTCCTTGCGCGTTAGACGCTATGGAAAAGGCTGGAGTTAAAGCAACTACTGAAGAAGGCGAAATCATTTCAACTATTTCTATTGCAGTTTCAAGTATAGTTACGACAATAATTATCATTTTAGGCGTTATTTTAATAGTTCCGCTTACGCCTGTTTTAAGTTCTGAAACCTTAAAACCTGCGTTTGATCAACTCATACCTGCATTGTTCGGCGGGTTGGGTGTTGTTTTCGTTGCTAAAAACGTAAAACTTGCAATTCTTCCTTGCGCGCTTATGTTAATTTTATTTATTGCTATTCCCGCGTTAAATGCAGGAACGGTTGGTATTATGGTTCCGGTTAGCGTAATATTTACGATAATCGTTGCGAGAATTATGTATAAGAAAGGAATTATTTAATATGTATATCGGTATTTCAGTAGGTGCAATCATTTTAATTTTTCTTGCAATAATCTTAATTAGAACTGCTTGTTTTAAGCCTAAAAAGTTAACCGGCGTTGATAAAACTCCTATTTCTTTTGACGGAGATAATGCGGTTGAGTGTTTAAGATCTCTTATAAAATGCAAGACGATTTCTTATAAGGATAAATCACTTGAAAATAATGAAGAGTTTGATAAACTTCTTAAATTACTCCCAACTCTTTATCCTGATATTTATAAACTTTTAGAAGTTAAAACGTTTAACGGCAGAGGTATCCTTCTTAAATGGAAAGGAAAAAGTTCGGATACGGCATCTGTTATGATGTCACACTTTGACGTTGTTCCCGTAAATGAAGATTTATGGGAAGAACCGCCGTTTGAAGGCGTTATCAAAGACGGGGTTTTATGGGGAAGAGGTGCAGTTGATACGAAAATTACGCTCAACGGCGCTATGTTTGGTGCAAATTACCTTGCAAAAAATGGGTTTATTCCTAATAACGACGTATATTTTGCTTTCTCTGGCGAAGAAGAAATTAATGGACCGTTTGCTAAAGAAGTAGTTGATTATTTTGAAGAAAACAAAATCAATTTAACGCTCGTTTTAGACGAAGGTGGCGCGGTGGTAAATAACGTGTTCCCTGGCGTTAAACAGCCGTGTGGTCTTGTTGGCATTGCGGAAAAAGGTATGGTTGACGTTTTGTATTCTACTAAATCTAACGGTGGCCATGCTTCAGCGCCAAAACCGCACACGCCCGTTGGCGTTTTATCAAAAGCGTGCGTCAACGTCGAAAATAAACCGTTCAAGATGCGTTTAACTAAGCCCGTTAAAGAAATGTTTAACTCGCTTGGAAGATATTCTACTTTTGTTTATAGGCTTATTTTTGCTAACCTTTGGTGTTTTGGTTGGGTTTTAGACCTTATTTCTAAAAAATCTGGTGGCGAAATTAACGCTATGCTTAGAACTACCGTTGCTTTTACTCAAATGAAAGGTAGTTCGGCCTCAAACGTTATTCCTCCTGAAAGCAGTATGGTTTCAAATATTAGAATTAATCCTAGCGAAACCGTTGACAGCGTAATTAAAACGCTTGAAAGAAACGTTGACGATAAGAACGTTAAAATAAGCGTTATTCACGGAACTAATCCAAGTAGAGTTTCAATCGTTGATTGTGACGGCTATAAAAAGGTTGAGAAGGCAATTACTTCAACTTTTGAAGGTTCTATCGTTTCGCCGTATTTGATGGTTCAATGTTCTGATAGTCGTCATTACGGAAAGATTTCGGATAGAGTTTATCGTTTCTCTGCGTCTGATTTTACGAGTGAGGAACGCGCGTGCGTTCACGGCAATAACGAAAGAATTAGGGTTAACGTTGTTAAACGTGCCGTTGAATTTTATATAAGATTATTAAAAGATTGCTAAGATATTATGAATTACGTTGAACTTACAATACATACCACGCATGAAGCGGAAGAATTAATATCGTCAAAACTGTGGGAATACACGTCCTACGGTGTTTCCGTGTGTGATGAAAACGACGTTATAGAACTTATAACTAATAGGCGCAATACTTGGGACTATCTTGAAGATAGAGTTACCGAAAGTATTGGTTCTGGCGTAACCTTGATAAAGGCGTATTTTGATATTGAAGACGCCGATCAAAAGATTTCAAGTTTAATTAAAGAATTGTTTATAATGCGCGATAACGCCAAAGATTTTATCAAATTTGGAACGCTTGAAACGGTTAGGAGAATAGTCGACGGTGACGATTGGATTGAGATTTGGCGCAAGCACTATAAGCCTATGAAAATAGGTGACGTTATCGTTTGCCCGGAGTGGATTGAATATAACGCTTTGCCAACTGACGTCGTTGTTAAAATTGATAGCAATATGGCGTTTGGTACGGGCGAGCATGAAACAACTTCAATGTGTATTGAGTTTTTATCTAAATATATTAAACCAGATCTCACCGTGATAGACGTTGGCACGGGGTCTGGCATATTGGGGATTTCTGCAGTACTACTTGGCGCTAAACGTTCGGTTATGACTGATATTGACGTTGTGGCTGTTGAAACTGCTAAGCATAACGCAATTCTCAATAAGGTTAATAACAAGTGTTTAATTACGCTTGACGACCTTTTAAGTGAGCAAGACGCCGTTGGCGATATAGTTGTTGCTAATATTACGGCAGATATTTTATGCGTTCTTGCAAATTCAATACAAAAACACGTTAAATTTGGAACAAAACTTATTTTAAGTGGAATATTAAAAGAGAAAGCCGAGATGGTTATAAACACCTATTTACCGCTCGGATATAAGATTATAAATAGCGCAAATAAAGGTGAGTGGGTTGCGCTTGTTCTTGAAAAATTATGAAAGCAGTAGTATTTACGCTCGGTTGTAAGGTTAATTCGTGCGAAAGTAATTCGTTAATAAAGGGGCTTGAAGATTTGGGTTTTGAAGTTAGCGACGAGCTTGAATTTGCCGATTTATATATAATAAACACTTGCGCGGTAACTAAAGAAGCCGAGAAAAAATCCCGCCAAGCAATAGCGAGAGTAAAAAAACAAAACCCGTTAGCTAGAATAATCGTTACGGGTTGCGCGTCTGAAAAGAACCCCGAATCTTTTTCACGTAAAAATGGTGTGCACGTTGTTACCGGAACTTCAAGCAAAGAGAAAATTTTAGAACTTATCGAAGAAAACGGGCAGTTTATTTTTCCGCCTGAAACTGAATATCACGAATTACCGCTTTGCAAAACTATAAAATCAAGAGCATACGTTAAAATTCAAGACGGTTGCAATAATTTTTGTTCTTACTGCATAATCCCATATTTAAGAGGGAGAAGTCGATCTCGTTCACCGGAAAGTATTAAAAACGAGATTATTGCGTTAAATGCTGATGAAACTGTGCTTACTGCAATAAATTTATCAGCGTATAATTACGAGGGTAAAAACTTAACCTGTCTTATTGAAAGTCTTGCTGACGTTAATACTAGAATTAGGTTTGGGAGTTTAGAAGAAAACGTTATTTCCGAAGAATTGTTGATTGCGCTTAAAAACTTAAAAGATTTTGCTCCTCACTTTCACTTATCGTTGCAATCTGGTAGTGATAACACCTTAAAGGCTATGAATAGAAAGTATACTGCTAAAGAGTATAAAGATGGGGTTAATCTTATTAGAAAGTATTTTCCAAATGCCGGAATAACTACTGACGTTATCGTTGGTTACCCAACTGAAACTGAACTTGATTTTATAGATAGTTATAACTTTATAAAAGAAATTGAGTTTTCTGACGTTCACGCATTTTGTTTTTCTCCCCGCGAAGGAACGGTTGCATACAAATTAAAAGATTTAGATGGAAACGTTAAGAGGGATAGATTAAACAAATTATTAGAATTAAAAGAAATTCTAAAATCACGCTTTATATCGAAAAATTTGCAAACTTTTCAAGATGTTATTATTGAAGAATTTGAAGATGGTTATTCGTGTGGTTATACAGGCAATTATATTAAAACGTATATCAAAGGAAGGATTGAAAACGGTAAATACAAAGTGTGTTTAACGGAAAAATATAAACAAGGCGCGCTTGCCGAAATTAAGGAGAAATTATGAAAGATTGTTTATTTTGTAAGTTTGTAAATAAAGAGATTGAAACTAATATTTTATATGAAGACGATAATATGATAATTATTCGTGATATTGCTCCGCAAGCAAAAAATCACTATCTTGCTATCTCAAAATCACATTTCAAACTCTTTGAAGAGATGACTGAAAAAGATGCTGAAATCGTTAAGAATATGCTTAAAACTATTCCTACGCTTAAAGATTTGCTTGGGCTTGAAAATGGTTATAGAATAGTTGTTAACCAAGGTGATGATGCGGGTCAAACGGTTCCTCATCTTCATATTCATATACTTTGCGGTCAAAAAATGGAGTGGCATCCTGCATAATTTTATAATTTTATAAAAATTTGATTGACAAATCAATATTATTTGAATATACTATAAATGCTTGTTAAATTTAACGAGATACTAATTGCATTTGGCAAAGGGGGGTTGAAGATATGTCAACAATCAGAGTTGGTGAAAACGAAACGCTTGATAGCGCTCTTAGAAGATTTAAGAGAAAGTGTTCTCGTGACGGCATTATCGGTGATTTACGTCGTAAAGAATTTTACGAAAGACCTTCCGTTAGAAGAAAGAAGAAAGCCGAAGCAGCTAGAAAGAGAAATATCAAAGGCTAAAAATTAATTTTTTTACACTCGCAAAAATTTTGATTTTGCGAGTGTTTTTTTTGTAAAGGAGTATTATGGAAGGCATTAAAAGTTTGAAAGAATACGCTAAAGAGGCTAAAAAGAGGCTTAAAAGTTCTTTTTGGCAAGAATACAAACAAAAGGTTGAAGACGAGAGTAAAAGGGCGGAATTTGACGGTACGTCTAAATCAAAAGTAGTAGAGTATTATCAAAATAAAGCCAAGGTTTCTATTCGTGGCGTAAAAACTGAAGACGAAGGCTTTTATATAAAAGTTAAAAATATATTAGATACTTACGGTGACGTTAGTGATGCGTTGGGTAGGCTTACGGATAAATTGTATTATGAGTCGTTGTCCTACGAGGCAAAGCAACGATATATGCTTGAACTTTCTAATAAGTATAGATTGGCAAAAGAAAGATATTATAAAGAGAAAAAATTTGAAAAAACCGTATAAAAAAGGTTCGCTTGATAACAAGCGAACCTTTTATTTTTTGATGTTATTTTTTAGTTTTAACTTTGTTAAGTATGGTTACAACACCGATTATAATGCCGATTATAATAAAAATTCCAAGCATACCTTTCCACATGTATCCAAGAGACTTCAAAATACTTTCAGCGGGTTGAATTTTAATGCCGATTGAATTATCAGGAGACTCAACGTTTTGTTCAGTTGATAACGTTTGCGCTCCGTTTAATTCAGCATTTATTTCGTTTACAAGTTCTACGTTTTTATCACAAATTAATTTAATCATATCACACCACCATTGCAAAGAAGTTAAGAATTAAGCCACCTGCTATAACTGATGCAATTTGACCTGAAACGTTTGCGCCAACTGCATGCATTAAAAGGAAGTTTTGCTTATCTTCATCTTGACCCATTTTATGAACTATTCTTGCAGACATTGGGAACGCTGAAATACCAGCCGCACCTATCATTGGGTTGATTTTCTTGCCTTCAGGTAAGAATACGTTAAAGAGTTTTGCAATAAGTACGCCACCCATAGTATCGAAGATAAATGCGAATAAACCAAGACCTAATATAAGGAGAGTTCCTAAACTTAAAAATTCATTAGCAGTCATTGTAAATGCTACGGTAATTCCTAATAAAAGTGTTATAAGGTTTGCAAGAACCTTTTGCGCTGTATCTGATAAAGATTCTAAAACGCCACATTCACGAATAAGATTGCCGAACATTAAGAAACCGATGAGCGCCGCTGCGCCTGGAGCAATAAGTCCTGTAATTACGGTTACTATAATTGGGAATAAAATTCTAGTAAGTTTTGAAACCGCTTGTGGATTATACGGCATTTTGATTTTACGTTCTTTTTGAGTAGTGCAAAGTTTAATGATCGGTGGTTGAACTACTGGAACAAGCGCCATATAAGAGTACGCTGCAACCGTAATTGGTCCTAAAAGTCTAGGAGCAAGTTGAGTTGCTACTACTATTGAAGTAGGGCCGTCCGCCGCGCCGATAATTGCTATTGATGCAGCTTCAGGAAGGATAAAGAAGATTGACGCAAGAGTAAGCGTCATAAAAATACCGAATTGAGCCGCCGCGCCAAATAACATAAGTTTTGGGTTTGAAAGTATTGGTCCAAAGTCAATCATCGCGCCGATACCGATGAAGAGTAAAAGCGGGAAAAGTTCGTTTGCAATACCCGCGCTGTATAAAGTTCCTAACACTTCTGAAATGCCTGCTGAACCGCTAAAGTTTGGAATATTCATAAGTATTGCGCCAAAACCCATTGGGAGTAAGAGGGTAGGTTCCATTTGCTTTTTAATAGCAAGGAATATGAGAACACCGCCAATTGCCCACATGCCAATTTGTTTCAAAAACAAAACGGCGTTTGCTTGAGTTGAAAAAATACTTATGACGTTACTAAATAATTCTTCCATAAATATCTCCTGTAAAATTATATTAACTTAGATAGTATAACAAAAATTTTTATATTTATCAATATAAATTTATCACTTTTATAAAAAAAGTTCTATGAAACGTTTGTCCATAATAGAATATAGCGTGATTGATTATTTGCCTAAATTACTTATTAAAGAAATTTCTAAATATGATACTCAAATGCTTAACGAGATAAGGATTAGAAACGGTTGTCCAGTAGTAATAGAAATAAGTGGTCAAAAGCGCGTGTTAGACAAAATTATTCTAACCGAACAAGATATTGAAAATATAGTTTTCAAAGTTTGCGATGGCTCAATTCACACCTATGAAGAGCAAATTAAAAACGGTTACGTCACAGATCGTAACGGAATTAGAGTTGGACTTGCAGGTGAATTTGTATTAAAAAACGATAGGATTGTTTCTATTAGGAAATATAATTCTCTGTGTATAAGAATACCAAATAATATAAAAGGCGTTTCAAACGGTTTCTATAATAATATTTATAAAGGTGGAAGTGTTTTAGTTGTTTCTCCTCCCGGTTTTGGTAAAACAACGTTTATAAGAGATTTAACTAATAATATATGTGAAGATATAAGTAAAAACGTAGTTTTAATTGATGAAAGAAATGAAATTGCAATGAAGGTTAAAGGTGAATCCGTCTTTCTTTCAAAAAGCGTTGACGTTTTAACGTTTGCAAATAAAGAGTATGGGTTTAATCAAGCGTTAAGAACGTTAAATCCTGACGTTGTTGTAACCGATGAGATAACGTCGCATGAAGACTCTTTCTCTATAAAAAATGCAATTTATGGCGGAGTTGACGTGATTGCAACTGCTCACGGCAATTCAATTGAAGATTGCTTATCAAGAAATTTTATGGAAATATTCAAAAACGAGGAACTGTTTGATTATCTTGTGTTTATAAAACTAAATAATGGTTTACGAGAGTATTTATATTTTGATAATAAATTAAATGACTTATGTTTATATTAAAGATATTAGTTGGAGTTTTAAGTTTATACGCATCGTATAAAATAGCAAAAATTCAAGCCGTCAAATTAAAAGAGGTTTACTATTTTTGGGATTCTGTTTGTATTGCGTGTGATATGCTGATAAACGACTTATCTTATAAAAAAAGGGAAGTAAAAGCGGTATTAAACGTAGATTATCCTTCTGAAACGTTTGCGTATATAATGCGAGATTATTTGTTTGGTAAAGAAATCGTATTGCCAAATTTTTTAAGCGATGAAAACAAAATCAAGGTTGAAAGTTTTATTTCATCTATTGGGAAAAGTGATAGTGAAACACAAAAAAACTCGATAATATCGTATAAATACGACTTTATTAAAATTAAAGAAGAAAGCAAAATAATATTTAGTAAAAAATATCAAATAACCATAAAGATAGGGCTCTTAGTTGGTTTAATGTTGTTTGTGATGGTGATGTGATGAGTTACGGTGTTGACGTTATATTCAAAATCGCGGCAATTGGTATAATCGTAACCGTTGTTTGCCAAATTCTAAAAAAATCTGATAGAGATGATATTGCAACGCTTGTTAGTTTAGCGGGACTAGTTATCGTTTTAACGCTTGTAATTTCAATGATAAGTGATTTATTTACAAGTATTAGAGATATTTTTGGAATATATTAATGGAAATCGTAAAAATTATCTTTGTTGCAATAATCGGCGTTATAATTTTTGCTTACTTAAAGTCGAATAATTCCGAACTTGCAGGGTTATCGGCAATTGCTTGCGGAATATTGATATTGCTCTTAACTGTTGATTACGTTGTTCAAGCGGTTGATTTTTTCAAAGATTTATCAATAAGAACGGGTATTGATAGTGGGGTTTTCAAATTGATTGTTAAAATGATTGCTATTTCATATTTAAGTGATTTTGCGTATTCGCTTTGCTTAGATTTAGGCTCTAATTCAATAGGTGAAAAGGTAAGTTTTGCAAGTAGAATAATCATATTTTCACTATCAATACCAATTTTAATAAACTTGTTTGAGTTGGTTTCTTCATTAATTTTATGAAAAAGATAATTTTAGCAATATTTTTTACTGTTGTTGTAATTTTTATATCGATTATTCCTGTAAATGCAAGTGAGTTAAGCGTTAAAGAGAATTTTGATGAGAGTATAAGCGATATATTAAACGGAATAAATGAGGGTGACTTTATCGATTTAACTAATTTGTTAAACGACTTATTTAACGATGATAAAACGATAAAAGAGTGGGTTATTACTTTTATAAGCCAAGCT
>SVHZ01000010.1 GCA_015055525.1 Clostridiales bacterium | reverse complement strand
GCCAGACGTTTCAATGGCAAGTTGGCTATCTTGGCCGTTATTATTAAGCCTTATTGATTCGTTAATAACGTTTCTGTAACCGCGCTTGAAACGATGATGAATACCGCCCTTTTCTAAGATAAATTGTTTAAGCCCGGTTGAAGTTATCGAGTCGGTAACGATAGTCGTACCCGGGTGTTCTCTTAATAAAATTGCCGATAACATCGCAATAATTCTATTGCGGTTAAGTTCGCTACCGTCAGCAAGAACTGCTCCCGCCCTATCAACGTCAGTATCAAAAATTATACCAAAGTCAGCATTTGATTCTTTAACCGCTTGAGTAATACTTTTCATAGCGTCTTTATCTTCGGGGTTAGGAATATGGTTAGGGAAACTTCCGTCAGGATCTAAATACCTACTTCCTTCCGTGTCCGCCCCAAGCGGTTTTAATACCTTTTCAACGTAAAATCCGCCCGCTCCGTTACCCGCATCAACAACGATTTTGAAACCTTTGAGCGGTTGCTCTTCTCCCGTTGCCAAACGAATTTTGTCGGCTAAAATTTTAGAGTACGCGTCCATAAACTCACCGCAAACGTAACTGCCTTTATCTAAGCCCGTTTGCTCGCTACTTTCAGCGTATTCAAGTATCTTTTTAATATCTGCTTTTTCAAGACCACCGTTTGCGGTAAAAAACTTGAAACCGTTTCTATTAAATGGTAAATGGCTAGCGGTAATCATAACCGCGCCGTCAAACTCGTAACCTTTGGTTACGGTAGACATAAACATGGCGGGAGTTGACGCTAACGAAAAGTCGGTAACGTTAATTCCACTATCAACCATGCTAGAACATATCCAATTTGATAAAGTTTCGCCAGAGAGCCTTGAATCTCTACCAACCGAAACTCTAATATCCGTTTTGCCCGTTTTTTCCTTTATCCAAAGGGCAAAACCTCTACCGATATCTTTACAAACCTTTTCGGTAAGATTTACGCTTTGACCTTCGATTCCTTCAAGGGCAACACCGCGAATATCACTACCGTTTTGAAGTTTTTTATAATCCATAATATACTCCGTTGTTTGCTGTGCAAACAGTTATATTTTTTACTGCGTAAAAAGTTATATTTGCCGTTGGCAAGTTATATTGCTACGCAGTTATATTTTTTTGCTCTCGCAAAAAAGTTGTAGATTTGCCTAAGGCGTTAGTTTGGGTATTAGGCAAGGCTCGTAAAGGCGGGGCGATTACGATAGACCTTGTCGGTCATCGTAAGTGCAACGGCTTTACAGAAACGATGCATAATGCCCGAAATAACGACTTAGGAGAGTTCTTTGGATATTATATCAATAACCTTATCGTAACATCCACCACAGTTGGTTGAACAACGAGTGGTATCTTTAACTTTATCAAACGCTTTTAATACGGTTGCGATATCTTCGCCGTTATGTACTGCCTCGATAATATCTGAAACGGTTACGTTATTGCATTTGCAAACTACGTAATTTTCATTTTCCTTAGGCTTAACGTATTCGCAAACAACTCTTTCTTGAGGTTCAGCAGCCCATAAACCGTGAAGGTTACAGTAAGCGTATACCGCGCTTAAACTATCGCCTGCGGTAAGGTGGAATACGGCAACGGGTTTATCACCAGGATTTAAGTCAATTCTTTGAACGCCCTTATCAGTTTCAATAAGAACCCACTCGATATAGTGTTCGCTTGCCATCGGGTGTTCAACAGAACCAACGCTAACGATGATTTTACCGCCGTTATCTTCAAAAACGGGAAGGTGCTTTTCAACGGACGCGTCAACCGTACCGGGAATAATTTCAATCATATCTTTTCCGCAACATTTGGGAACAATTTGAGAATCTTTAACAACGTGCATAATCTTTCCGCACGCGTTGCATTTTAAGAATTTTTGTTTCATAGGTATCTCCTTAAATTTTATTTTCTTCTATTTTACCACGCATTTTAATTAAAATCAATAATTATTTAATTATTTTCACTCGTTTAATTCATTGACAAAAAGTTTATAATTAGATAAAATCAATTATATGTTAGAACTTAGAAATATTTCCTTTACCGCCGAAAACGAAGACGGTAAAAAACAAATAATTAAAAACGTTAGTTTGACGCTCAATGAAAAGTTTATTGCGTTTACCGGCCCAAACGGAGGGGGTAAGTCTACCCTTGCTAAAATTATTATGGGCATCATTAAACCAACGAGCGGTCAAATTTTACTCGACGGGGAAGATATAACTAACCTTTCAATCACCGAGCGCGCAAACAAAGGTTTAGCGTTTGCGTTCCAACAACCCGTTAGATTTAAGGGAATTACCGTTTCGGATATAGTAAATCTCGCTAGCGGTAAAAAACTTACCGTAACGGAAGTTTGCTCGTATTTATCTGAAGTTGGTCTTTGCGCAAGAGAGTACGTTAACCGTGAAATTAACGCAAGTTTATCAGGCGGGGAACTCAAGCGCATTGAAATTGCAGCAACTATGGCTCGCGGAGCGAAGTTTACGGTGTTTGACGAGCCTGAAGCAGGCATCGACCTTTGGAGTTTTAATAGTTTAATTAAGGTGTTCGAGCGTTTATCTGAAAAAACTAACGGCACTTTGCTTATAATTTCCCACCAAGAAAGAATTTTGAATATTGCAGATAGAATTATAGTGGTTGCTAACGGCGAAATTAGATCTGACGGAAATAAGGAAAATATTTTACCTGGCATTTTGGCAAATTCAGCCTGCCAAGCACTTCAAGAAAAGGAAAAGGTGAACTGATATGGCGTTTAGTGAAATTCAAAAAAACCTTTTGAAAGAAGTTGCAGGTCTTGAAGCCGTTCCCAACGGCGCTTATAATATTCGCTCTAACGGCTCGCTCGGCGGAAGAAACACCACGGCTAATATCGATATTATTACTAAGACGGATAAGCCCGGAATTGACATAATTATTAAAAAGAGCGATAAGCGTGAAAGAGTTGATATTCCCGTAATCATTACTGAAACGGGCATTAAAGACCTTGTTTACAATGATTTTTATATTGAAGACGGGGCTGACGTTTTAATCGTTGCAGGTTGCGGTATTCACACCGTTGATCACGGCGATTCTTCGCACGACGGTATTCACTCGTTCCACGTTGGTAAAAACGCAAAAGTTTTATACTATGAAAAGCACTACGGCGGTGGCGACGGTAACGGCAAGCGTACCCTTAACCCCACTACCGTTATTGAAATTGACGAAGGCGGTTCGCTCACTATGGAAACGGCGCAAATTAAAGGCGTTGATTCTAGCATTAGAAACACTCAAGCAACCTTGCAAGCGGGTGCAACGTTGATAATTCACGAAAAAATTATGACTCACGGCGAGCAATACGCCGAAACTAATTTTAACGTTCAGTTAAACGGAGAAGACTCGACCGTTCACATGGTATCGAGAGCGGTTGCAAAAGATAATTCCGTTCAAAAGTTTAATTCTGTCGTTGACGGCAACTGCAAGTGTTCTGGAAGAACGGAGTGCGACGCTATCGTTATGGATAACGCTAAAGTCTTAGCGCTCCCAGGCCTTAACGCTAATAACGTTGACGCATCGCTCGTTCACGAAGCGGCAATTGGAAAAATTGCAGGCGAGCAACTTATAAAACTTATGACTTTGGGCTTAACTGAAAAGCAAGCGGAAGAGCAAATAATCAACGGATTCTTAAAGTAAAATAGTTGATTTTTAACAAAATATAATGTATACTTGTTAAGCGATAAACTTAATAAGTTTGGAGAGATGTCAGAGCGGTCGAATGTGCTCGCTTGGAAAGCGGGTAGGCCTTAACGGGTCTCGCAGGTTCAAATCCTGTTCTCTCCGCCACGCTAAAGCACCCTTGATTTAGGGTGCTTTTTGCGTGGCGGAGAACAGTCTTTTCACCTACGGTTCAATCGCTAGCCGCGGACGGCAATCCTCTCGTCAACTCCGTTGACACTCCCCTTATCAAGGGGAATCCCCTGTTCTCTCCGCCAATAGAGACCTAATCCGAACCTCATAGTTTGGGTTAGGCTCTTTTGTTTTTAAGTCCTTGTTTAAGGGCTTTTTCTTTTTGCCTAAAAAATAGCCTACTTGTTCAAGACAAGCACACGCCATAGTGCCAAATTTAAATTTAAGTAATCCTTTATTTGATTTTAATAATGCTAC
Source organism: Clostridiales bacterium (assembly GCA_015055525.1). Taxonomy (GTDB): domain Bacteria; phylum Bacillota; class Clostridia; order Christensenellales; family Borkfalkiaceae; genus HGM11412. Next base: position 42,366 of record SVHZ01000010.1, on the reverse strand, counting down.
TAAATAAAATGTGAAATGATTGTTTTTATTGGCTTATTTATTACAATTAAGTATGTTAAAATGTACTTAATAAAAACAATCGAGGTCATTATGAAATTAAATGAAGCTATTTCTTCTCGAATAAGAGAATTGTTAAATCAAAACAATATGTCGCAATACAAATTGGAACAGCTTTCAGGACTTACTCATAACACTATGCTTTGTATAATGAATGGACGTTACCAAAGTTGCAATTTAAAAACACTTATGAAAATAATTAATGCTTTAAATATAACTGTGAGTGATTTTTTTGCTTGTGATAAATTCAATTTAGAAAATTTGATTATAGATTGATTAAATATAAGGAGAAAAAAACAAATGACAAAAACTGAATTGTTTATTAAACTTGCAAAACCTAGTGAAAATGGTGTTAGCCGTTGGGTAGATATAAGCGAATTTGTTGGCGAATACTCTTGCTTAACCTTTGGCAATGGGGCAGATTGGGCAAGAAAAGAATCTACGCTTGCAAAAAAATATATTATAGAATTTGACAAAAGCATTACGCCAGGCAATAGAATAGATAGGATACGCTTGAACGGACTTAACAATGGTGATTACTCTCAACACATAAGAGCAGATATAAAGAGAACCATTAAGGCTCAACGTTGCGTTGTGTTGGGGACTTCCAATCCCGAAGTTGACCATAAGAACGGAATGAAAAATGAAGACCGTGTCATGAGAAACGAAGACCAACGTTTAGAAGATTTTCAACCATTAAGTAAAGCCGCTAACGATGCCAAACGTCAATATTGTAAAGAATGTCTCAGAACGGGTATCCGTTACGATGCTAAAAAATTAGGTTATCCTATGTCATACTACAAAGGCGAAGCAGCGCATAATAACGAAGAAAACGCTTGCGAGGGTTGTTATTGGTATGACCCGATAGAATTTAAGAAACATTTACAGGAGAAAAAATAAATTTATTTCAAAATTAAAGTGAGAGGTTAGACCTCTCACTTTTCAACTAATGTTAAAGCATATAGATATAAAACATAATATGTTTTGAAAAATTTTACTAACATTCCAGCTGTAAAATTATTATTTGTCCAAGTAAATTCATGCGCAATTCTATTTCTTTCAGATTTAACAGCTTTATATATCTCGCCAAATGACTCTTGCTCAAAAAGAGTGTCCCCGCCCGTTCTTGCAACACATTGTTTAATTTGTTTTTCGCAGACAGGATAAAAGACATTAGTAAAATCATTTATTCTAATATCATTATAGTTAAAAGAAGCAAGCAGCTTTTCTATCAAGTCAAATTCTAAAAATGCACCAGAAAACTTCATTTTACTATGCATAAAAGATAGACTAAATGGGTCTGCTATATATTTTTTATCAATGATAAAAATAACAAGAGATTCGATAGCTGCTGAAACAAAAAAATACGAACTGATTTTTGTATACTTATTAAGCTTCTCATCTGCAGTTGCATCTTCGCCTAAAATGATTTTATGTATGTCGCTTATTCTTTCCAAAAGGCTTTGATGAATAAAATCCAAGTTTTCTTTTGTTAATTCCATAGTTTATCTTAGCCTTTCTTTAATATAATTAACTCTTTTAACGACATTATCTAATGAAGTTGTTGCAACTATAAATGTTTCTTTTGAGGTTTCGTCTCCCCAAATTTTTTCTTTTAGTTCTTCTAAAAATGTTGCATCTTTTGAAAATGATTTTAATTCTATTGCACAAATAACAAGAGCCTCTGCTAATATTTCATGAACCTTGTCTGAAATTTTGGTATTATCTCTAGAACGAGCATAAAAAGCTTGATTATCAAATTTACTAATTAAACCAAGGGCTATTTTTACTTGTTCCAAAATATTTTCGTAATCTATAGCTGCCTTATTTGAATAATATAAGAAGTTGCTTAGCATTTCATTCTTTGAAGAACTAAACAATGTATCAGCACCATCAAAGAAATTGTTTTTACCATCTAAATGACGCAGATAGGCTAAGTAATATGTTGCAAATCTCAAGACTATCTCTTCATTTTTCTTCCTATCCAATATTGAAGAATCTCTTGCAGTTAAACTTTTGAAAGATTCCGTTTCGGTTATAGTTTTTATTTTATCTAGAACTTCGCCTGAATATACAGCGTTTCTAACTTCTTGCTCAGACAACTTCATAGAACCTGTATTTATGCGCTCGAAAACTTCTGTCATATAAAGTTTCTTTTTAGATTCTGATTTTTCTGATGAGTCAAAAATTGTTAATGAAAAAATATAGTCATCAAAATATTCTTTGTCTTCATCGGACAAAGTTTCATAAGTTTTTCCATACCATTTTGACTGTTTATTTGTTATTTTAAATTTTCTCTCTAATGAGGTTCCTTCTTTCCAAATACCTTTTTTGAAATCTTCTATCGTTGAAATTCTTTGAAACCCATCAATTAAATGATATTTTTCATTTCCTTCAACAACTTCTTTATATACAAAAATATCTGGAATGGGGAGTCCCAATAAAATAGATTCTATAAATTTTACACACGTTTTATATTTCCAAACATAATCTCGCTGGAATTTAGGAACAAATAATTTCCCTTGTTTCTTCCATTTTATTAGGTTGTCTACGGAGCGGTCTGTTCTATATGATGTAATTGCATATCGTGCAATTTCTACGCCATCAGATTCTTCTTCTTTTTGAACTTCGTCCACATATTCTAAATTTAATAAATCTTCCATATTATACTCCTTTTTGTTTTTTGAATACAAAGATATATTCGTGCTTAAAAAGATATAAACCGTTTTTTAACGCACGTTGTTTCCAAAGTGCTTTTTGGTTTGCTTTTCCTTTAGTTTCTTCAAAATTTTTAACTATTGTTGCTTTTAGAGTTAAGCCTTCTTGTTGCATAGCTTGCATGCAATAAAAGCCAAGTGGCACAAGTTGACTGTTTGCGTATTTATCACCGATAACAACAGCGCAATATCTTCCTTTTTCAAGTATAGCAGAAGTATTCTTAACAACTTGGCGAAAATTATCTATAAATTCTTCTAAATTTTTAGAGTTAGACAAGTCGTTAGCATCTTCACTAAACTTGATTATATCCCAATATGGTGGATGATAGATTATAAACTGAACGTTTTTAATCTTGTATGTGTCAAGAATTCTATTTGTATCAAACGTCCTACTATCATCTACAAAGGTATCGGCTATAATGCCATCTTTTTGTTCTGAGTGGATTCTTCCAATAGCCTCCATTGCAACATCGGGTTGTAATTCTATACCTATAGAATTTCTACCCATACGTTGTGCCTCAATTAGAGTTGTTCCACTTCCTGCAAAAGGGTCTAAAATAAAATCACCTGCTTTTGTATATCGAGTTAACAGTTGATGAGGTATTTGTGGCACGAAATTACCGTGATAATGTCCGTCGTGAGCGCCCGAATTATCTCTTTGTGGAATAATCCATAGGCTATCCGTCCAAACGTCGGTAAATTCTTTCCATTTTGTCATATCAAGGTCGTTAATTTTGCTCATTAGATATCCTTAATTAAACAATGTAAATACTCAATCGTTGAATCTGATTTGGCATCTCTAGCGTTATCAGCCTTAAAACGACGGTATTGTTGCATATAAACTTTATATTTACCGTATTTCTTCATAATCTTTTCAATAGTATCAAAAGACATTAACCCTTCGTTGTTATAACTTAAGAAGATATACTTGAACTTAGCGTTTTTAATAAGGTCAGCAAAGGCATCTGCAACTTTATTTTTTATGCAAAATACACTTTTTTGGTCAGCATAATCACGTAAACCCGTTTTACCTTTTATCTCGGGATTATCATATTTTGCAATCGTTTCAAGCATGTGATAGTTAGAACAATATTGTCTTGCATTGTAAGGTGGGTCAAGATATAAAATATCACCCGAAACGTTTTTAATAAGTTCACTTATGTCCTCATTATAAACTTTGCAATCAACAGTACCTTGCATTATAGGGAGAGCTGTTAATTCCATCTCTTTTAATGCGGACTTTTTTAATTTTTTAAGATATGCACCATAAACTGATGCAGTATTTGCACACTTATCTATACTGTTAATCAAAGAGCCAAGCAAGAAGAAATATTCATTTTCATTGATTTTGCCTTGATTAAACCAATCTTCAATAGCAATTCTTATGGCATCACACTTTTTAGCGTTGAAATCTGAGAAATACAATCTTCTATATTCTTGTCCTTCTGTTCCTTCATAAGAATAATTCTTATATATGAAGCCTTCTACACCTTCTAAAGAATTAAGTTCTGTAATAAGTTGATTACAACATTCTTTGTCAAGGTTGCCGTTATTCTCAATCATGTGTTTGGTGATAACATAACTGTAATATTGAATATCGTTAGCAATAATCGAATAACCTTGTTTCTTAAACGAGCCACTAACAACGCCTGTCCCTGCAAATAAATCAGCAAAAACCATTTCAGACGGTTTTCTAGTTTCGTTGCAAAGTTTTAACGTTTTATCTATAGAAGCTTCCAAAAAATCTATCAAAGAATATTTAGAACCGATATAATTCATTAGTTATTCTCCTCTGAAAAGTTAATAGTTCTTTTTTCGCAATAATCTTCAAATGCCTTTTTTGCTAAACGGCTTGGGTTATAACTACCGTTTTCCCATCTATTGATTGTAGCAAAGCTAACTCCGAGTTCTCTTGCTAAATCTTCCTGTGATAGTTTTAGTTCAGTACGAACAAGTTTTACCTTCTCTGCAAAGCTCATAATACGACTCTCCTTAATATTGAAACTATTATAACACTTTTTATAAAAAATGTAAAGATGCAAAGGCATATAATCTTGAAAAAAATTAAAAGATATGGTATAATATTTTCAAAGGAGTTAGTAGATGGACAATAAGATTGCTTATATAAATCATTACAATAAAATAATAGAAGCGATGTCGCAAGAAAAATTTTCAAACTTGCCTGATTCAGAAGTTGAAATATTATTTTCTGAACTTTTACAATGCCTTCCAAATAATGGAAAACTCTATAAATACCGTAACTTCTTAAATAATAAACATAGTTTTGACTATACATATCGTTCTTTAGCAGAAGGATATATTTGGTTTGCCGATGCTAAAACTATGAATGATAAAGTGGATGTCACCTTAAATGTAGATTTATCCAAAGAAAAAATTAGATTGGAAAAGTTTTTTGAGGAACATAAAGAAGAATTACTTATTAAATGGCTCAAAGAGTTCTTTAGAATCAATAAAATAAGCAGCTATCTTCTTGATGACAATTTTCACGAAATAATTAATTGTTATACAAAAGAAGGACGAGTTGTAAAAAGTCGAATAAGAGATTTATTGAGAAGCAATGGCGTATCATACAAACAAATAGATATCACCTTGAAAAATGTTGCCACATTTGTTGAACAAAGATGTGTAGAATACGAGCCGTACGCTAACGCGTTGGTTAATAAATTTATTTCGACAGCACATAAAACACGAGAGGACTTAAAATTATTTTGTATCGCTGAAAAGCCGACCATTGAATCAATGTGGGCTTATTACGGAAACGATAGTAATGGTTTTTGTATTGAGTATGACTTTACAAAGGCAGTAAAATACGGATGCAATATCAAAAAAATACTTCTTAACCTTTTTAAGGTTGAGTATAGAAAGAAAAAACCATCATATTCAATGGTTGATATCTTAGAAGAACTTGTATCTAATCACTCAATAGATATTGAAAACAAAACAAAAATTAATAAAAATATATTTGCTCAAATGCTAATAAAAAATAGTGATTGGAAACACGAACAAGAGTGGCGTATTGTAGCAAATTTACCTTTCAATCAGTTTAATATAGATTTGGTTAGTGCAATTTACATTGACGAGTCTATGATAAATACACCTAAAGCTAAAAAACTAATATGTTTATCTAAACAAAAAGGATGGAAAATAATCGAAAGAAAACTTTCTATCACTAAAAGTTCGTTTGTATATAAAAATATTGAATATTAGGAGAATTCTAATGATAAATTTTATAAAACATCATCTTATTTATATTGTAACCATCATTATTTCTCTTATCTTGACTGTACCATTTTGCATTTGGAGCGGAGATTTTTATAACGTTTTGTCTAGTGTTGGTTGTAGTGGGATTGCAGCTTCTTTGATGGCTATTTTTATTGATATTAGAACAGAAAAACAAAAACAAGAAAAATTAAAGAGAGCAAAAGAAACATATTTTAGAAAACTATATGATGAATTATTAATGATTTTACAAAGAGTTTTATGGTTTGACAATAGGTTTGACGAAGAAGATTTTGATTGGTCTTTTCCTTTAGAATATTATTCAACAATGGACTATATGGTTTATGCTTCAAAATATCCTACAGAAGAAATTACTTATGAAGAAGCAAAAAAAAGATTAAAAACGTGTGCCGAAAAATATACTATTGAGAAAGTTAAAAGTTACAAACAAGAAATACAAAACAAGTTAATCAAGATGTTTCAAATAATTTCCACAAGTGGAACTTATTTGCAAGCCCAAACAAATAAAATTAAGGAAAATGAAATTATGTTAAGCACGGAAAACTATTTGTCTCTAGAAAATATAAATTCTATAGAATTTAATGTAAACTTAGCATTAACACTAATGGGAAAGGAAAACAAAAATTATTCGTTAGCAATTGAAATGTTGGTTAAATCGATACAAATTATTAGAGAACATTGCAATTATGTTGATAAATTTACAATAGCATTACAAGGTTCTGTTTCCATGAAAAACATTTAAATTTGAATTAAAACTCAATCAAGAGTTCAATGAGTGATGCACATACTCCGCCAAAAAAAGAACGGTTAAAATACCGTTCTTTTTTTAGTCTTGTTTGCTCGGCAAACATTCTATTAACGTTGCCGTTGAATTTGTTGAGATAGTAAATTTCCCTTCCGCTACGTAAGGAAGGTAAAAATAATCGCCCTTTTTGATTTCTCTTTTATAATTTTCACCCGATATAATAGCGTTTCCGTCAAGACAAATATATACGCTTGGCGCGTAATTCATAACGAAACTACCGCCATTTTTTATAACGTGCCTATTTTCAGCAAAACACGGCGTATCTTCATAACTGATTAAAACTTCTTTCTTATAAGTTGAACTGTCTATCTCTATCTTTGGCGCTACTTTAGCGTACGCTTTTGCCAATTCACCGAAAATATCGTAGTTAATTGCGTCAAGAGCAACGCTTTTTTCAAGACCTATATACTCTTCTTCTTTTGAAATATGATAGTCGTTACACCATCTTTCCGGTTGGATAGTAAAGTCGGTTGGCTCTTGAACTTCAATAATGGTGCAACCTGCGCCAATGGCGTGAATAAGCCCCGCCTTAATAAGCCAGATATCGCCTACGTTAACGTCAACCCCCGCCAAGAGATTTCCCATAATATCCTTTTCAACTTCGCTACGCTCTTCAAGTTCGAATAATTGCTCTTTAGTTATTCTATCCTTAAAACCAAAATAGAGTTTTGCATTTTCACGCTTTGCAACTACGAGCCACGCTTCAGTTTTACCATAATCGCTATTAAAATGTTTTTTAGAAAACTCTTTAGTGGGATGAACCTGAAACGGCAAACGCACCGCGCTATCTAAAAACTTAACCAAGCAATCGTATTTTCTTCCGCCTAAAAGTTCTTGCGGATAAAGGCGAAGTAAATCATCGAAAAACACGTTTGTTCCCTTAATTTTAGAAACGCCGTCTCGCTCGCCAAAATACCTTGGATTTATGGCTTTTACCTTGCTTGCAATCCACTCTTCGGGAAACATATTATCTAAGCCGTCGTCAAACCCGTCGTTAAAAAGTTCTTTATACGGCATACCGCCTTTATAAATTCTATAAACTCTATTCCTTTCAAAAAATATAGGCTTTCTTACAAGTTGATTAACGCCTTTCATAACTTAATTGCTCCTAAAAATTGCGTAGTTTTAGCGCCTTGTTCGTTTGCTTTTTCTAAAGCGTTTTGAATATTCTGTTCCGTCCATTTTTGATTTTCAAGGCATGAAAGCAAAGTTCCAAAGAACGCATCGCCCGCCCCCGTAGTGTCAATAGGCGTAACCTTTTTTGTTGGAACTACGCCCGACATACCGTTATAGTAATAAAGACTTCCCTTACTTCCTAACGTCAATAAAAACAGTTGATCTTTTTGATATATGCTTTCTATTGCACTCTTAATATCGTCAATACCCGTATAAAGTTTTAATTCGTCTTCGGAAAATTTTATTATATCCGCTCTTTCAACGTAAGGTTTATAAGCAACGATAGCATCATTAAAATTTTCGTAAGTATCCATTCTAAAATTCATATCAAACGAAAGTTTTACGCCTAGTTCTTTTGCCTTATTAGCAATCTTTCTTGCTAAATCTCTACCGTTTTTTTCAGATAACATAAGCGAGCCTAAATGAATAATTTTTAAGTCGCCGTATTTAGAAAAGTCTATTTCATCAAAATCTACGTTATAGTCAGCGGTATCGTGCCGATTAAACGCAAAATCGCGTTCGCCGTTAGATAGAGTAACGAAAGCCAAAGTGGTGTTTCTTTGTTTATCGATTTGAATATCTAAATAGTCAAGACCTGCTTTCTTTGCCTCGTTACAAAGAAATCTACCGATAACGTCGTAGCCAACTCTACCAATAAAACCAACGGTAGAGCCTGACATTTTTGCGTTAACTGCAACGTTAAACGGCGCGCCCCCGCAAAAAGCCTTAAAGGTTAAATTTTCGTTTTCGTTATCGCCTATCATATCGGCTAGAATCTCGCCAACTGCAAGTATCATAAGAAATCTCCTTTTTATTTAGAAACGCTAAGCGAGCAAAGATTATTAATTAGCATTATAACATTATTAAACTTCACTTTACAAGAGTATTAAAAAAATAGTTAAAATTATTTGAACTAACGTTTAATTAGTTTACTCTACTACTCAAAATTTTAATTTGATATTGACAGTTAATACATTTAGCGTTATAATTTAATTAATTTCACAAACGGAGGAAATTTTTATGGCTAAACTCAATATGAAAAAAGCATTGGCGTTCATGAGAAAAGACCTTGAAAAGAACTGGGGAAAAATCAATTTCTCTTACGAAGACAGAGGTGGAGATAACGGCATTAAAATTGAAGCAGACGTTACTCTTACTGGATTTGACGATTCAATTTTAGTTGTTATCAACGCATATCCAGGTGGCTTTGCATACTTTAGAGCGATTTTTGATAAGATTCAACCCACCGCTGAAGTATTACAATTAGTAAACAAATTTAACAATGAAAACTCTTTCTTCAAAGCAATAGTTAGAGATGACAACTTCCTTGAAATTAAGAATCCTATCGTTGTTTACGATGAAGTTGTGTTCAAATCTTACGCAAACGAATTCTTATATCAATTACTCGACGTAAAAGATAGCGACGTTATGAAAAAACTTGCATCTTTAACATCTAAATAATTAAATTATAAAATAAAACGGATAATTACTATCCGTTTTTTTATTTGCTATTGACAAGTTTTTTTAACTTTGTTAAACTAAAAGAAAAACTTTAGGAGATTTTTATATGGCAAACGTTTGCGTTATTACGGGCGGTGGTAGCGGTATGGGTCTTGCTGCTGCAAAGTTTATGCCCAAAGACAAAATTATAGTAATTTCAGGTAGAACCCTTTCTAAACTTGAAGGTGCAATCGAAGAACTTAAGGCACTTGGCTATCAAGCCTATGCAAAAACTTGCGACACGTCAAGTAGAGAAAGCGTTAAGGAACTCGTTTCTTTTGCAACCTCACTCGGCGAAGTTAAAAACGTTATTAACTCAGCAGGTGTTTCCCCAGCAATGAAGGGAACCCCGGAAAGCATTTTGAAAATCAACGCGCTCGGCACGGTTTATATCAACCAAGAATTTTCAAAAGTTATGAACCCCGGTAGCGTTATCGTAGACGTTTCTTCTAACTCTGCTTATATTTTACCTTCGTTTATTATTCCTAAGAAGGCATACGCTTTAGCAGAAACTAACGAAGAACTCTTCGTTAAAAAACTCGCTAAAAAGGCGCACATGGCAAAAGGCGAATATCAAATTAAAGGCTTTGCCTACTCGCTCTCTAAAAACTTCGTAGTTTGGTACGCTAAAAAATGCGCGTTTGAATACGGCTTGAAAGGTATCCGCGTAGTATCGTTAAGCCCAGGTCTTATCGCAACGGATATGGGTAATCTTGAAAGTAAAGACGGCGGTATGCTTATCCCCTTCTCAGCCGAAGAACGTATGGGTAAACCTGAAGAACTCGGTTATGCTTTAGCAACCGTTGCCGATGAAAGAAACGGCTATCTTGCAGGCGTTGACGTTTTATGTGACGGCGGTTCAACTTACGGAATGAAGGAATTTAAGAAAAAGAAAAAATAATTATTAGTAGAAAACTTGCATTTTATTGCAAGTTTTTTATTTTGAAAATTTGTAGATTTTAATTGACTTTTTCTCTTTATAATTCTTATAAAGGCATTGACAAATTATAATTATAGTGATATAATTTCGTTTGTATATGCAGTCTAAATCAACGTTTTTTGCATACACAAATTAACATTAAGAGGCAAATATGAGCGTAGTAAAAAAGGTTCTTGGTAAAATATGGGCTTTTGCGAAAAAAGAAGTCGTATTGTCGGTTGCTATCGTTGCCGCAATTATCACCTGCTTTTTCGTTCCCATTGATGCGGAATACTTAAATTATTTTGAATATAAAACTTTAATCGCTTTATTCTGTATGCTTGCCGTTGTTGCAGGGCTTAAAAATACGAGCGTTTTCGAATTTGTTTCAAGAAAGTTAATAGCGCTTTTCAAAACTAGAAGAGCGGTAATTTACACGTTAGTTTACGGAACGTTCCTTTTTGATATGATCGTTGCTAACGACATGTCGCTTATAACTTTCTTACCGTTAACGTTCTTGGTTTTACATACTACGGGTAACGACAAATACTTAGCGTATACCTTTATTCTTCAAACGGTTGCCGCTAATATGGGCGGTATGATTACGCCGTACGGCAATCCTCAAAACTTATATCTTTATTCTTTCTTCAATATCGGCATTACTGAATTTTTCAGCATTTTGCTCCCTCAAGCATTGACGGTTGCATTAGGCTTATTTATAGCCGTATTATTCGTAAAAAACGATAAATTGCAACTTATTAACGATGAAAAAATCGTGGTTAAAAAGAAAGAACTTATAGTATACGGCGTGTTGTTCGTGTTCGTTATTTTAAGTATTTTTAGAGTTGTTCCGCACTTGATAACTCTTGCGCTCGTTATAATAACGATATTGATAGTTGACATAAAGAGATTTAAGTACGTTGACTATGCTTTACTTGCAACTTTCTGCGTATTCTTCGTGTTCTCTGGAAACATTGCAAGAATTGACGCCGTTCGCGAACTCATTGAAACAATAGTTACTGAAAACACTTTGATTGCAGGTATCGTTTCTTGTCAATTTATAAGTAACGTTCCAACTGCAATATTCCTTTCTAAATTCACTACGAATTACCCCGACTTGCTTATTGCGGTAAACATCGGATCACTCGGTATTATTATTTCATCACTTGCAAGTTTGATTACCTTAAAAGAATTCTTAAAACACCAACCCAAAAAACTCAAAATGTATATGGGTTTATTCACGCTCGTTAACACTTCTTTCCTTATAGTGCTTATGACGTTGACTTTATTGATATAAAATTGCAAAGTAAAAGACACCCTCGGGTGTCTTTTTTTATTTATTATTTTCAAATAAGAATTGCTTGGTTATCCTTGATAAATACCTATTCTTTTTATAATAAAAATTTATCTTTCTCGACGCCAAAGCATCGTCTATCTTATAGCAATAAACTTCGCTTGACGGATCGGTCTTTTTAATAAGCGTGTCTGAAACGAACGCTATTCCAAGCCCAGTACAGCAAACGTTATACGCCGATAATTGTTGATTTAGATGAAATGAAACTTTATAATCAACCGAGTGTTTTTTCAAAATTTTCTGCGCGCGCTTACCCGAATCGTTTTCAGAATTAAGAAGAACGAACCGAGAGTTTGAAAACTCTGATAAATCAACCGATTTTGCATTTTTCAAACACTCTTCATCCTTGACGTCTTTTGCGGTCAAACGATATTCTTTTAGCCTTTCGTTAACTTCAAAACTCTTTGGAACTGTTAAAAGCAACGTTTCTTCAACGTAAGGAAGAGTAACTATATTATCGTCGTCAATCACCGAGTTATCAATAACTATATCAATCTCGCCTGCGGAAAGTTTAGCGATAAGATTTTTACTACTGTCTTCATAAACGATAAACTTTACCTTGGGATAAGATTTGTTAAAATTAGCAATCATCTCTGGCAAAACAAACGAAGAGAAAAAACTACTACCACCTATTTTTATCGTGCCCGCATTAAGATTTCCCATATCTAAAACGTAATCTTCAAACGCCTGCTCTTTTTGTTGAATTGATAATGCGTATTCAATATACTTTTCACCAACTTCGGTAAGCGTTATAGGCGAATTAGAACGGTCAAATATCGGAGAACCTACTTTTTGTTCTATTCGCTTTATTGAACTTGATAGCGACGGCTGTGATACGAATAATTTTTTTGCCGCCTTAACAAAACTTTGTTCCTTATATACCGCTAAAACGTATTCTTTATTCTTGAACATGTTAACCCCATAATTTACAAGTTATATTAATTATGATTTATTATGTATTTGATTATATCACGAATTAGTTATATAATCAATATGTAAGGAAAAATTCCTTAAAAATTTTTATAATTAAAAGGTGAATTATATGGAATACAGAATTGAACGAGATTCGATAGGCGAAAAGCAAGTACCAATAGACGCATACTACGGCGTGCAATCTTTAAGAGCAAAAGAAAACTTCAAGATAAGTGGTAAAAAAGTTCACCCTGAGTTTATTTTAAGCATTGTTGAAGTTAAAAAGGCGGCGGCTATTGCAAACTGTAATTCCGGCGCGCTTTCAAAAGAAAGGGCTGACGCTATTTCGAAGGCTTGCGATGATTTACTCGGCGGTAAATATCTTGAAAATTTTATCGTTGACGCTATTCAAGGCGGTGCTGGAACTTCACTTAATATGAACGCTAACGAAGTTATAGCAAATATTGCAATCGAATACTTAGGCGGAACAAAGGGCGACTATAAAATCGTTCATCCAAACGATCACGTTAACTGCGCTCAATCCACTAACGACGCATATCCTTCGGCAGGAAAAATCGCCGTTATAAAACTTCTTAAAAAAGCAATCGTAGCGCTCGAAGATTTTTATAATTCCTTAATGAATAAAGCGAGCGAGTTTGATAGCGTTATAAAAATGGGTAGAACTGAAATGCAAGACGCCGTTCCCATAAGTTTTGGTCAAGCGTTCAGAGCGTACGCATCGCCTTTCAAAAGAGATATTGAAAGATTTAATAGAGCGATAAAAGAACTCTCCACGCTCAATATGGGCGGAACTGCAATCGGAACGGGCATTACTGCGGATAAAGATTATATAAAAAACGTTGTTCCTACCCTTTCAAAAGTATGCGGTATAGAATTTACCCAAGCAGAGGACTTAGTTGACGCTACTCAAAACCTTGACTGTTTCGTTTACGTTTCTGGCATTATTAAATCTTGCGCGACAACAATGTCAAAAATAGCAAACGATTTAAGGCTTATGAGTTCAGGACCAAGAACGGGCTTTGCTGAAATCAATCTTCCTGCAAAACAAAACGGCTCGTCTATAATGCCAGGTAAAATCAATCCCGTTATCCCAGAAGTTATTAGCCAAATTGCATTTAATATCTTTGGTAACGACGTTACTATTACGATGGCGTCAGAAGCAGGTCAACTTGAACTCAACGCGTTTGAACCTATTATTTTTTACAATTTGTTTGAATCAATCGAAACGCTTACAAACGGCTTAAAAGTATTCAAAACCGACTGTATTGACGGCATTACCGTAAACCAAGACGTTTGCGTTGACGAAGTTGAAAAAAGTATCGGCATCGTTACAGCGCTCTGCCCGTATATTGGCTACACTCGCGCGGCAGACCTTGCAAAGCGCGCTCTCAAAGAAAAGAGAAACATCCGCGATATTTTGATTGAAGAAAACGTTATTGACAGTTCTAAATTAAACGAAATTTTAGACCCCCATACAATGATTTAGAACTTTCAGTTAAAAAAAGAACGGCTTTGCCGTTCTTTTTTGCTTTATAAATATTTCGTTAAATCGCCAAGCCTTACGTATCTAATAGCGTCTTTACCGCGAAGAAGTTTATCGGAAGTTCCAACGCTATTGTTGTAATCCATACCCGTTTGAGAAGTGCCGTAAGCCATATAAACGTCACCTAAAACGTCAATTATTGCAACGTTTACAATGCCGGTTTCCGAGTAAAGGTCTGCAACTAAATTGTTATTGTTAGGATTAACGTCGGTTACTATATAAAGCCTAATATTAGTTCTTCCTTGAATAACGTCCGGCTTATTATCGTCGTTTTGCTTGTAGTTATTTACCGCAATTAACGCCTTATTATTGTGAATAATAAGCCTTGGTCTACAAGAAACGCTATTTTCAATAAGAATAGGCGTTGACCAAGTTTTACCCATATCGTCACTCGAAATATAGTAAATTGAACCGCGTTCAGGTTCGGTTCTATAAACCGCATGTATTTTACCGTCTAAAATCCTATAGTCAAATTCGTATTGCACTTTATACGGGCAAACGGCAAAAAATTCTACGGTAGTAAACCCGTCGGTTGAACGGCAGAGAATAGGTTGCGCGTTATACGACGTTACCGTGCCGTAAGTGTAATAATCGTCTTCAAAAAGGGTGCAACAACTAAAGTTTGCTTGCTCGTGGTAAAGATATTCAAAGTCAACGTCTTTCTTAAAGCCGTTTTCTTCAAGGTAGGCAAATTGCTCTGCGGTTGAGAATTTTACTCTCGTTCCGTCTGCTTTTTTAACTTGAACTACCCCTTCAGATTCAAATTCTTCAGTTGCATAGTTAAAATCTTTATAACAAATAGCGTGTTCGCTATCATCGCTTGACCAACTGTTAATTTCATAAAAAACTCTTACCCTGCCTTGACCAAGAGATAAAATTTGCGGACCGAAAACCTTATCGCCAACGTGCACGTCCACCGTTTTTACGTTAGTTGGTTGAGATGCAGGATAGTATGCAAGTCTTATTCTTCCCCTTGATTCACCGTAACTACCGCGCGGACCGGGCATATAAATGCAAAACATTATACCAAACTTTTCATCAAAAGCAAGTTGCGGACCGTCTGCGCTCGTTTCTTCAAGCCCGTTACTAATTTGAACGGAGTGCATTAAAATATCAGAAGTTAAATAATTTGTATCCCCTTCTTGATTTTCATTACATCCAAACGCTAAAAAAGAAAGTGTTAAACATAAAATTATTGTAAGTAACTTTTTCATAGTAATTCTCCTTTAATAACTCTTTTATATTTTATAATATAAAAGAGGAAATGTATATATCAAAATTTGTTAAAAACATTGAAAATCTTGCAAAATCATGTTAAACTATTTTTATGGACAACAAATTTAATTATATTGTAGAATTTAACGGCGTTAAATTCTGCTACTCAAAAACTGAAAACATTTTGAAAAGCGATATTCACGAGTATCACGAACTTTTATTTTATATCGATGGAGAAACAATCCTTTCAACCGAAACTTTCAAGCAAGAACTCACAAAAAACTCTCTTGTTTTTATCCCTTGCGGAAAATATCACTCTTTCCACCTTAAATCTTCAAAGGAATTTGAAAGGCTTAAAATTTCTTTTGCTAAAAGCGAAATCTCAGATATGATTCCCCGTAAGATACTTGAAAAAATTTCTATAACTACTCCGTCTAACGTATGCCTTGCGCTACTTAATAAAATTTGCAATAACATAAAAAACAAAAATTCTAACGATATGTTTTTATACGGTGCCTTGCTAACCGTTTTATCCGAAATTTCAACCAATAACCAACAACCGCTCTCTTTAGACCTTTCTATTCTAGTTAAAAAGATAGTAAACTACGTTGAAACAAACATAGGCTCTGACCTTTCAATGAAAACTATTAGCAAAGCGCTTAACTATTCCGTTTCAACGATAACGCATACTTTCAAAAAAGAAATGGGTATTTCTATCCATCAATACATTGTTAGAAAGAGATTATTCTTTGCAAAGCAACTTCTCGATAGCGGTAAAACGCCAACTCAAATATACTTTCTTTGCGGTTATAAAAATTACTCTTCCTTTTATAAAGCGTACGTTAACACGTTCGGTATTTCACCTAAAAATTAACTTTTTGTTTACAAAAAACTCAATATATGATATTCTATTTTTAACTATGAAAAAGATAATTACAACTTTAATTTTAATAACTTCGCTTATCTTTTGCATTACCCTTTCAGGTTGTAAAGATGAAAGAAAATTTGCAGTTTACCAATACGAAAATTGCACTTTCTATCAAAACCTAAAATACGGAAATGACGAAAGGAATATTTTAGATCTTTTTATCCCTAAAAACCTTTCTGGCAACGCCGGTTTAATTCTTCAAATTCACGGAGGCGGATGGGTTGCAGGCGATAAAGACGGGCTTATTGGCAATGAAACTCGTTGGCTTGAAAAGGGCTACGTTTATTCACATATCAACTATCGTTATGCAGACGGCTATTCAGTTACCGCAAGCGATATTTTAAGCGATATTTCATCCGCTTTGCTCGCAATTAAAAACAAGTGCAATGAATACGGAATCAACCTAAACGGCGTTGGCTTATACGGTGGTTCGGCGGGTGGGCATTTATCCC
Organism: Clostridiales bacterium; assembly: GCA_015055525.1. Lineage (GTDB taxonomy): Bacteria > Bacillota > Clostridia > Christensenellales > Borkfalkiaceae > HGM11412. The sequence continues at coordinate 25,506 of SVHZ01000010.1, read as the reverse complement.
TTTTATACGCTTATAAAATGGCAAGTAACTCCCCTATTAAACCTTCGTTCGTGGCAAGTTATTCAGGCCCTACCGATTTAACTGACGTTAACTATCTTGAAGAAAAGGAAAACAAAGACGACGTAATTGATCTTATATCAAAAATTTCAGGCGCTTATCAATATAAAGGCAATATCTTAGATTACTCTTATTTATTAAAAGACGCATCGCCCGTAACTTACGCTAACTCTAATTGCGTTCCAACGCTTATTTTTCACGGAACTAACGACGATATTGTTCCTTATAGCAACGCCGTTATCTTGGATAGCGTTTTAACAAATTACGGCGTTACTCACGAATTTGTAACTTATAAAAATTCAGGTCACGGTTTAGAAAACGATAGTGAAAGCGCAACGCTTGCCGACCAATTATTATTTGATTATGCAAACAGATATCTTACGCAAACAAATTAAAGAATTAAGAAATTCGCTTGATAAAAACGCCGTTATAAAATATTCTAAAATTATAACTGATAAAATTTTGGCGCTTAAAGAGATTGAAAATCTCAATACTTTTATGATATATAAAAGTTTCAAAAACGAAGTTTCAACTGAAAATCTTATCAACTTACTCTTATCCCTTAATAAAACCGTTTGTTATCCCGCAACAAAAGGCGAAAATATGGTTGCAGGTCTTCCTTTATCAAATGAATTTACTATAAGTAAACTCGGCGTAGAAGAACCTAAAAACTATAAGACGATTGATTTAATCGACTGCGTTATCGTTCCGCTTATCGCGTGCGATAAAAATAAAAATAGGATAGGTTTTGGCAAAGGCTATTACGATAGATTTCTAAAAAATAGAAACACGTTAAAAATAGGTGTCTGCTATGATTTTCAAGTGGTTGATGAAATAACGCCTAACGAGTGGGACGTTCCACTTGATTTAATAATTACCGAAAAACAAATTATTGGAGATTAGTTATGGATAGTAAAATTAGAGTATTTTTAGCAAAGAGTTACGACTTGGTAGTCGGCGATACCTTTCAACTTTTTTATAGGGGCGTTATCGAAGCACCTAACCCCTACTCTTATTCAATAGTTGCTCTATGCGAAAAAGGTAAGGCGTTCCCAAGATATTTTGAATACACCCCGCAAGAAGAAGGAACGCATAAACTATCGATTTTCGTTTACAATGCCGAGAAAAAATTATTAGGTCAAGCGGAAACTACTTTGAACGTAATTAGCGCTAAAGAACCTAAAAAACCTATTAGCGTTTTATGCCTTGGCGATTCACTCACTCAAGGCGGAACTTGGGTTTGCGAACTCAATAGAAGAATTTCTAAAATAGGCGGAACGCCCGAAGGCAACGGTTTTGATGGTATCAACTTCATAGGCTCAATGAAAAAAGATGGCGTGTGCTTTGAAGGTCACGGCGGTTGGACTTGGAATAGTTACGTTTCCGATAAAGTTGGCTCTATTTGGGTTCAAGCGCCAAATAATAAAACTGAAAAAGACCAACACTCTTTGTGGAAAGACGAGTTTGGTTCTATTTGGCAAATTGAAACGTTGCAAGTTGACTATCTTAAACTCAATAGATACAAAGACCACGACGGGAAACGCCCTGAAAAGGGAATTTTAACCCATTATAAAAACGCGGTGGATACTAGCCCCATTGAGTTTTTCAGTTCGTCAAACGGAGACGTTAGCCCCTTTTTAGATACGATAACTAAAACTTTGAGCGTTAAAAAATATCTTGAAAGTTTAGGAGAAAAAAGCGTTGACGTCGTTTATATTCTTTTAGGCGCAAACGGGCTTATGCGCCAATGCGCTATGAATAAATCAAGGCGCGAATACTGCCAAACGGTAATTAAGCAAGAAGTTAAAGAAGTTTTAGACTTATTGATAAGAGAAATTCCTTCGGTTAAGATTAAAATAATGGCTATGCCGTTACCTTCGGTGAGTGGCGGTATGGGGAACAACTACGGCGCTGAACTTCCGTTTGCCGACCTTTACGATATAATTAACTATACAAACGAACTCAACGTTGCTTATGAAGAAATTTGCTTTGAACAAAGTTATAAAAACTCCGTTGAATTTATTCATTTAGCAGGTCAATTTGATTCTGAATACAACTATCCTAACACCTTAAAACCCGTAAACAGTAGAAGTCAAACAACCGAGCGAATTGACACTAACGCCTGTCACCCAAATTTTGACGGGCAAATGCAAATTGCCGACGCAGTTTATAGAAACTTAATAAAAGAACTTTCTAAATAAACACAAAAAGACGAGTGAATTTTATCACTCGTCTTTTTATTTGTAATCATTTCGCGGTATATATTTGCTTGGCGGAACACCGTATTTTTCCTTAAAATAACGAGAAAAATTATACGGATTTGTAAAGCCAGATTTATAGCAAACGTCATTTACGCGCTCGCCGTTTATTATCATATTTAACGCCGCATCAAGCCTTCTATCAAGAAGGTATTCTTTTATGCTAACACCGTATTCTTTTTTGAAAATTCTACTCAAATACGCCCTATTATAAGAAAAATCTTTTGCTAAATCTTCAACTAATATTTCCTTTTGAAAATTATTGTCAATATACTCTTTGACAGACGCAAGTAGTTCGTTTTTTTGGTTTGCTAGCACTTCATCTATTAAGTCAACAAGAATTTCAGATGCAGGCTCACCGTAAACGATTTCATTTTCATCAACTAGCGTTTTTATCCTTTCAAAGTAATTGCCCTTTACTTGAACTACTGAAGGCACGCCGTCAAGTTTCTTACCGTAACTACCAAAAAAACCTATCCAAGCATATTTAAGTTTACTGTTAGGCTTAAAATCGTATTCCGTGGGAACGTAAGGCTTAACGATAAACACGTCACCTTTCTTTATTATATAGCGCTCGTTACCAACCTCAACTTCCTCAGCCCCGTCAACAACTACGTGAACAATGTAATAAAACCTAACGTATTTAATACCGTTACCTTGGTTAGGGCAAGATTGATAGCCTAAAAACATCGGGGATAATTCATCAAGAGAAACTTTCTTTCCTTGAACTTCACTTATAGCATATTGAATTGAGCGTTCTACTTTTTCTTTCATAATTTTATGATACGTCATAAAATAATAAAAGTCAATAGTATTTTATCACATTTTAATATATTTATATCACAAATTAACATTTTCATGTTTTGTTAATTATATTAAAATATAATTATGGGTTATATAAAAGACGAGTTTGACAAAAAGATATATTTTGAAGAGTTATATGATTTTTTGCCCGATAAAATAGTTGATAGCCACGCGCATATTTGGCGAGTTGAAGACGATGAGTACGATAGGTCGAAATTCCCTAAAAAATGGACTAATCGCGTTGCGGGCGAATGCCCGATTGACGACTTGCTCGCAATTTATGACGGCTTATTTGAAGGTAAAAAAGTTATCCCCGTTATATTTGGCAATTCCGTTCAAAGATACAAAGAGCATAATGCTTACGTTAAAACGGTAAGCGAAAAGTACGGCTTTCCTTCGCTGTATTGGACAAGGTATGAAATCCCCACCGAAGAATTAGAGCGTGAAGTTTTAAGTGGCGGTTATCAAGGGCTTAAACCTTATCTCGGCGGATGCAAACAAGGAGTTTCCCCTGCCGAGGCTGACGTTTTTGATTTTTTACCTAAAAATCATCTTGAACTTGCTAATAAACACGGTTGGAAAGTGGTTTTACACCTTTCAAAGTCAGAAAGGCTTAAAAATAAAAGCAATCTCAATTCAATACTTGATATTGAACAAAACTACCCTAACGTTAAACTTATCGTTGCGCACGTTGGAAGAGCGTACGCTGATGAAGACGTGGGCGATGCTTTCAAACTTCTTAAAAACACTCAAAATATGATTTTCGATTTTTCGGCTAACACTAACGCAAGCGTTATTAAAGGCGCTATTGAAACGGTTGGCGTAAAGCGAGTTCTTTTTGGAACTGACCTTCCTATTGCTAAAATGAAGATGAGAAGAGTCGTTGAAAACGGAAATTATATAAATATAGTTCCAAAAGGACTATACGGTGACGTAAGTAGCGATAGCCACATGAGAGAAACGGAAGATAAAAACGTAACAAACTTTACCTACGAAATTCTTCTTGCTTTTAAGCAAGCATCAATCGAGTTAGGGCTTTCTAGTGAAGATATAAAAGATATAATGAGCGAAAACGCTTGTAAATTATACAATATAAAATTTTAGGAGAATAAAAAAATGGCAAGTATTTACGACGGATTTAAGTTCAAACCTGCACCATGGCTTCCAAGCAAGCATTTAACTATTGAAGATTTAGAAAGATTGAGAAAAATCTCAAGAGAAGATTATGAATATACTAACGAGAACGGCTATCAAGTTAAACTCGTTTTAGACCCCGGTCTTTGCGCTACTATGGATATGTTCTATAGAATTGTAAAGAGTGATATTGAAGATAAAAAATTAACGGTTATCTTCCCTAACCCTTGGGCTAAGAGATATATTTCACTCGTTGAAATGATTAACAAGTTCGGCGTAAGTTGCCGTAACGTTCACGCATTTGCTATGGACGAGTTTGCCGATGAAGACGGCAACGTTTGTCCTAACACTTATGCTCCAGGCTTAGGCTATTCGTTTATGAACAACTTCTACGGCCGTATTCGTGAAGACTTACGTCCTGACGTTTCTCAATGGCACACTTTTAATAACGACAATAAGGAACGCGGAGTATACTCTCGTATGATTGAAGACTGTGGCGAAGGCGGAGCGGACGTTATTTATTCTGCTACCGGTTGGCCTGGTCATATCGCGTTTATAGACCCCGACACCAAAGAATTTAAGGCAGACACTTTAGAAGAATTTATCACCTTAAAATCTGGTTTAGTTACACAAAATCCTATGTCCACTTGTGAAAACTCACTTTTCTCTCAAGTAGGAAAGGCGGGTGACGTTTGGGCAGTTCCCCCAAGAGCGGCAACTATTGGACCGAGTGACGTTGTTAAGGCAAGAGAAAGAGTCGTTGTTCACGATTGTTTTAACGCTGACGGTAGTTCTTGGCAAAAGATGATTGCAAGAATTGAACTTTTCGGACCTATCTCTAAGGAATGTCCTTCATCTATCGTAAGGCTTGGTAAAGGTACTTGCTACGTTTTAGAAGGCTTATCAAAGCCCATTACCTGCTGGTTTAACGGCATGCAACCAAAAGATTTATAAAATATAAACACTTAAAAAACCGCGATTATTAATCGCGGTTTTTTTCATTAAGTAATTTCTTTCTGTAAAAAAAGTATGGTATTGCTACGGATAATAAAGCGCCCGCCCATGCAACGGGTTCTGCTACGAATAGCGAAATATCGCCCATTAGATAGATTACAGCCTTTGCCATTACTATTCGGCACACGCACTCTGCAATCCCCGATATGAACGGCCATGATGCTATCTTTAGTGATTGCAAAGCGTTTCTAAATACGTGAATAAGATATAAAATGATTAAACAACTTAGCATTATCGTTAAATAGATAAGCGCAACTTCAAACGCCTGTTCTCCGCCTTGCTCGTTTATATCTAAAAACAGCTCTAATATAAACTCCTTAAATATAAACATTAATATCATTACGATAACTGCCATTATCGTTGCAATCTTAACAGACGACCACACGCCTTTTTTAACCCTTTCGTATTCTTTAGCGCCGTAGTTTTGCGATAAAAACGTTGCCGATGCAAGACCTAACGCTATCGCGCTACACTCAAGCATACCGTAAAGTTTATTAGTTGAAGTATAACCCGCTAAAAAGGTGCTACCCTTTTCGTTTATCGCCGATTGAACAACTATTCCGCCTATTCCTATAACGACGTATTCAAGGGCGATGGGGACGCCGAATTTCAAAAATTCTTTTATCATCTTAAAATCGGGCTTGAAAAACGATTTGTCAAGTTTAACAAATTCTATTTTTGAAATGTTTATCAAACAGTATATAAACGATATAAGTTGAGATATGAGCGACGCAACCGCCGCGCCTGTTATTCCCCACTTAAAAACTAAAACGAAAAGCAAGTCAAGCAAAATATTTAATACTGCCGATATAAGCATCGCAATAAGCGGAGATTTGCCGTCGCCAAACGCGCGAAGAATACCAGATGCCAAATTGTAAGCGGTAACTACTATCATACCGCCGAGCATTATAGTTAAATATACTATCGCACCGTCGATAATATCAGACGGCGTTTTAAGAAAGTTAAGTATTGGCTTTGCGATAAAAACTCCTATTATCGATAATATTACGCCTATAATTAAAGACAAGACGGTTGACGTTGCAATCGCCTTGTTAGTGTTTATATAATCTTTATCTCCAAAATATCTAGCAACAAACGTTGAAAAGCCTTGAGTTAAGCCGATAATCGTCCACAAAATTAGCCAGTAACACCAATCGGTTGCGCCAACCGATGCAAGCGCCTTAACTCCAACACCCCTACCAACGATACTTGCGTCCGCTATCATATAAAGTTGTTGCCCCAAATTTGCTAAGATTAGCGGGAAAGCAAATTTCAAAATATGCTTGGTAGGATTTCCCACCGTCATATCAACAATTTTAGTCATAATCTATACGTCGTATTCTTTTTGCCACTTTGAAAACTCGAACGCTATGCCACTAGCCCTATGAGCATCGCTTGAAAGCATAAGTTTTCCGCCGTTTTCTTTTATAAATTTTGCTATTTCGTAAGAAGGATACGGCGTGAGTTTATACCCCCTTGAAATTCCGCCCGTGTTTACTTCAAACGCCTTGCCGAGTTTTATAATTTCTAAAACGGCTTTCTTCCAAGCGTTTTTATACCTTTCGTTATTCTCGTCAAACAACGGATTTTCTTTATTAAATTTAGTTATTAAGTCAAAATGCGCAACGAATAAGCAGTCAATCTTTTTAGCGATTGAAACAACTTGCTCAAAGTATTTTTCGCACATAGCGTAAACGTCGCCGTCAAAACCTTCGTTTATGGCTAAGGTAAGTTCTTCCTTCGTATCGTCAATGGCGTAATACTTACCCTTTTCACAAAAATAATGAGAACTGCCTAAAAAATAGTCGAATTTCGTTAAATCGGTATTTGCGTGATAATCTTCTTCAACACCGCATAATATCTTAATTTTGTCTTTGTATTTCTCTTTTAATACGGCTATACCTTTAACAAAATCATCAATGCTACTTTCACTCAAATTTCCGTACAATTTGAACGGAGTGTAACAATGCGTTACTAAGCCGAGAACTTCAACACCTTTTTCTATTGCTGATTCAATCATCTCGTCGGGAGTGTTTTTCCCATCGCAAAATTTTGTGTGAACGTGAAAATCAGAAATAATCATTTAGTCATTTTCTCCTGCTTAACTTTTTTATCAATAACGTGGCGCGATGCTAACTCTTTATGAATATCTTCAAGAGAAATTTCTTGCTCAATCATAAGAACTAAAACGTGATAGCAAAGGTCTGCTATTTCATAAATAGTTTCCTTTTTATCATTATCTTTAGCGGCAATTATAACTTCAGTACACTCTTCGCCAACCTTTTTAAGAATTTTATCAAGACCTTTTTCGAAAAGGTAAGTAGTATAAGAGCCTTCCGTTTTATTTACCTTTCTTCCTTCAATAAGTTTTACGAGTGAAGAAAGTGAAAACTCGTGAAGTTCATCACTTTCAAAAACGGGGTTAAAAAAGCAACTGTCTTGACCGGTGTGGCAGGCAGGCCCGTCCTTTTCAACTACTACGGTTAATGCGTCGTAATCGCAATCAGCGGTTATTGAAACAACGTGTTGATAGTTTCCGCTCGTTTCGCCTTTAAGCCAAAGTTCGTTTCTTGAACGACTATAAAAACAAGCGAGTTTTTTCTCCATAGTAATTAGCAAACTTTCCTTATTCATATAAGCAAGCGTTAAAACTTTTTTGGTAATACTATCAACAACAATCGCTGGAATTAAGCCCTTTTCATCAAATTTAAGTTTTTCTATATCTAACATATTCTCTCCTTTTACACCAAACGCATTGGAATACCGTTTTTATATAATTCTTCTTTTAAGTCTTTAATTTTAACTTCGCCAAAATGGAAAATTGATGCGGCAAGACCAGCGTCAACCTTCGGTAAAGTTTTGAAAAGCGTTATAAAATGCTCGATTGAGCCTGCGCCACCAGACGCAATTACGGGAACGTTAACCACTTTACAAACGGCGTCTAACATCTCTAAGTCAAAACCGTTCTTAACCCCGTCCGTATCGATTGAGTTAAGAACAATCTCGCCCGCGCCGTTATCAACGCCACGCTTAATCCACTCAATAGCGTCAAGCCCCGTATCAACTCTTCCGCCTTTAGCAAAAACTCTAAACTTTCCGTCAACTCGTTTAGCATCAACCGACAAAACGACGCATTGATCCCCGTAAAGTTTAGCGGCATGATAGATAAGGTCTGGATTTTTTATCGCGCCAGAATTTACGCTAACCTTATCTGCTCCGCATTTAAGCACTCTATCAAAATCGTCAAGAGTGTTTATTCCACCGCCAACTGTAAGCGGAATAAATATCGTTTTAGCAACTTCTTTTAATATATCGGTAAATAACGCTCTACCGTCGCTACTTGCAGTAATATCGTAAAACACAAGTTCATCTGCGCCGTTATCGCTATAAAACTTGCCTAAACTAACGGGAGATGAAACGTCTAAAAGACCTTGAAAGTTTACCCCTTTCACAACCCTGCCGTCTTTTACGTCTAAACAAGGAATAATTCTCTTAGTTATCATTTGCCACCTCTATCGCTTGTTTAAGGTCAATAGCCTTTGTGTAATAAGCCTTGCCAACAATCGCTCCGTAAACGCCAAGTGTTTTAAGTTTAACTATATCGTCCATTGAAGAAACTCCGCCAGACGCTATGAAATTGATATTAAACTTTTCGTTTAACTCTTTATATAAAGCGTGGTTAGCGCCCATCATAGCCCCGTCTTTTGAAATATCCGTGCAAATAACTGCTGAAACGCCTAATTGTTCAAGTTCCTTGCAAAAGTCAAAAGCGTTGAGAGTTGATTTTTCAGTCCAACCCTTGATTGCAACGAAACCGTCTTTTATATCAACGCCAACGGCTATTTTATCGCCGTAAATTTGAACTGCAGTTTTCAAAAACTCCCTATCCGTTACCGCAGAAGTTCCGAGTATTACTCTTGAAACGCCTGCATCAATATAAGTTTTAATAACTTCAAGGCTACGAATACCCCCGCCAACTTCAACGAATAAATTAGTTGATTTAACAATTTCTTTAATAACCGAAACGTTAGGAGTTCCACCCGTTTTTGCGCCTTCTAAATCGACAACGTGCATATATTTAGCGCCTTGTTTTTCAAAGTCAAGCGCAATTTCTACGGGATTATCACTATATATAGTCATTTGAGCGTAATCGCCTTTATAAAGCCTTACGGCTTTTTTGTCAAACAAATCTATTGCGGGAAAAATTTTCATTGATTTTACTCCAATTCGCAAAAGGCTTTTAATATTGAAAGCCCAACGTTTCCACTCTTTTCAGGGTGGAATTGACAGCCGTAAACGTTACCCTTTTGAACCGCCGCTGTAAGATTTTCTCCGTACTCGGTAGTTGCAATAACGCTATCACTACAATTTGCGCCGTAAAAAGAGTGAACGAAATATACGCAGTCGCCGTCATTAAGATACTTAAAAATTTCACTCTTTGGTTTTTTGAGAGTTAGAGCGTTCCAACCGATATGCGGAATTTTAAGGCCCTTTGGTATAACTTCACTTATAGGGCGAATTTCCCCTTTAATAAGTCCTAAACCCTTGTGAACGCCGTACTCTAAACTTCTATCAAAAAGCATTTGCATACCAAGGCAAATTCCAAGAAGTGGAACGCCGTTATTTGCCATAGAGATAACAACGTCAGCAAGCCCTGACTCAAAGAGTTTCTTGCTCGCGTCTTCAAACGCCCCTACGCCCGGAAGAATAATCTTATCTGCCTTTTTTATAACTTCACTATCACCGCTCGTTATAACGTCAACGCCGATAGCCTTGAAAGAACTTTTAAGCGAATAAAGATTTCCCACGCCGTAATCAACGATTACTACCATTATAAAACTCCTTTGGTAGACGGAATTTCTCCGTTTAACTTCTCATCAATTTCAACTGCTTTTTTCAAACTTCTCGCCATTGACTTAAACGCACCTTCTAAAATGTGATGAACGTTCTTGCCGGCAAGTTGATTTACGTGTAGATTAAGACCGGCGTTAACGGTGAACGCTATTAAAAACTCTTCAATAAGTTCAACGTCAAAATTGCCAACTCTTTTTGCTTTTGGCGTTAAGCCGTAACCAAGGTAACTTCTACCAGAAATATCAACTGCGGATAAAATCAAAGCCTCGTCCATAGGAAGAATAGTATCGCCGTAACGATTTATGCCCCTTTTATCTCCAAGCGCTTGCTTGAACGCTTGACCTAAAGCGATGCCTATATCTTCAACGGTATGATGATAGTCAACTTCAACGTCGCCAATGCAAGTTACGGTTAAGTCAAACCTACCGTGCTTTGCAAATAAAGTGAGCATGTGATCGAAAAATCCACTACCCGAATTTATTTGAGAAACGCCCGTTCCATCTAAATTCAAAGTGAGTTTTATATCGGTTTCTTTGGTTTTTCTATCAATATTTGCTATTCTCATACCTTTTCTCCTAAAATTTCTTTGACAGTTTCAATAAACTTTTTCATTTGATCCATACTGCCAATAGTTATTCTTATGTAATTTGACGTTCTCTCGCCTTTTAAGTGGCGAATTAAAATTCCCTTTTCTTTAAGTTTAAGATAGAGTTCTTCTCCACCCATTTTATCGGTTTTTGCAAATATAAAGTTTGCGTTAGACGGGGTAAATTCAAAACCCATTTTTTTAAGTTCAACCATAGTGAAAACTCTGTTTTCTATGATTTTATCAACGTTTTTCTTAAAATACTTATCGTCTTTGATAGCGCCTATTCCAAGACACGCTGTAACCCTATTTACGTTATAAGGGTTTGTTGAATACTTAACGGTATTAAGGTCTTGTATGATTTTTTCGCTAGCAATTCCAAACCCAAGCCTTGCCCCCGCCATTGAACGAGATTTTGAAAAAGTTTGAGTAACGAGTAAGTTATCGTATTTTTCAATAAGCGAAATGGAACTTTCACCGCCAAAATCAACGTATGCCTCGTCAATAACTACTACTCTTTCTCTATTTGAAGATAAAATTTCTTCAATTTTTTCAAGCGGAAGTTTAATTCCCGTTGGAGCGTTGGGGTTCGCAATAAATATTACTCCCTTTTCGTTTAAGTAATCGTTTGTATCAATAGAAAAATCGTCTTTGAGCGGAATTTCTTTATAAGGAACGCCGTTTACCCCTGCAAAAACCTTGTAAAACCCGTAAGTTATATCTGGGAAAATTGCCGGGGTTTTATCATCGCAATACGCAATAAAAGCAAAGTTCAAAACTTCATCAGAACCGTTTGAAACTATAACTTGCTCTTTTTTAACCCCATAATAATCAGCGATCGTTTTGATAAGTTCAGAACAATCTGGGTCAGGATAAAGCATAACTTTTTCAAGTTCTTTTTTTGCAAGTTTCATCGCCATTTTAGACGGCGGAAACGGAGATTCGTTAGTGTTAAGTTTTATATATTTTTTATCTTTGGGTTGTTCGCCCGGAACGTAAGCCGAAAGTTTTGATATTTTTTCGTTCAAAAATTTACTCATTGTCTTCAAATCTTATAGTTGCGCTCTTTGCGTGCGCGGTTAACCCTTCTTTTCTTGCAAAATAGTCTATTTTGTTGCTTACTTTTGAAAGGGCGTCTTTGTCGTAATAAATATACTGCGTTTTCTTTATAAAATCATCAACCGATAACGCGCTACTAAACCTTGCAGTACCGCTCGTTGGGAGCGTGTGATTAGTGCCTGCTAAATAATCGCCTACTGCTTCGGGGCAGTTTCTACCTAAAAATACCGAACCTGCGTGTTTTATGAGTTTAAGATATTCAAACGGGTTGTCAATGCAAAGTTCTAAATGCTCTGGCGCTATCACGTTTGCAATCTCTATTGCTCTACTTAAATCGTCGGCTACTATAATTTTACCGTTGTTATCGATAGACTCTCTTGCTATATCACTTCTTTCAAGAAGTGGAATTTGCCTTTCGAGTTCTTCGCGAACATGACTAGCAAAACCGTAATTATCGGTAATAAGAACTGCGCTAGCCATTTTATCGTGCTCTGCTTGAGAAAGAAGGTCGGCTGCAATATCGCAAGGTCTATTCTTATTATCTGCAACGACTAAAATTTCACTTGGACCTGCAATCATATCTATTGAAACAACGCCAAACACTTGCTTTTTCGCCTCGGCAACGAAAGCGTTTCCAGGCCCAACGATTTTATCAACCTTAGGTATGCTTTCAGTTCCGTATGCAAGCGCCGCTATCGCTTGAGCGCCACCAACTTTATAAATTTCAGTAACACCTGCAATTTTTGCAGACGCGAGTATTACGGGGCTTATCTTTCCATCACGATTAGGAGGCGTTACCATAACTACCTTTTCGCAACCTGCAACTACCGCTGGAATTGCATCCATCAAAACGGTTGACGGATAACTTGCAGTACCGCCCGGAACGTATATTCCCGCTCTTTCGATAGGAATAATTTTTTGCCCTGTTATAACGCCTTCTTCGTTTGAAATTTCAAAACCTTTTCTCACTTGTTTTTCGTGGAAAGCCCTTATGTTTTTACTTGCGTATTCTAAAACTTCAATAAACTCTTTGTCTACCGATTTATAAGCGTCTTCAATCTCTTTTTCGCTTACCCTTAAAGTAGTCAAATCTGCTTTATCAAACCTTTTATTGTATTCAAAAACAGCCTTATCTCCGCGAGTTTTTACGTTTTCAATAATTTCTCTTACGATAGAAGAAACGTCTTTTACGTTTACTTTAAGAGAGAATATTTCATCTCTCGTATTTAAGTTGTCTTTATAAATTTTAATCATTATTATCCACCGCCGTTGAAATCTTATTTACGATGTCTTCAATAATTTCAGTTTTGAATTTGAAACTCGATTTGTTTGCTATTAGCCTTGCGCTTATCGGCAAGAACTTTTCAACTACTTCTAAATTGTTCTCTTTAAGCGTTGTTCCCGTTTCAACGATATCAACGATAACGTCAGACAAATTAAGAATAGGCGCAAGTTCAATCGAGCCGTTAAGTTTAATAACGTCAATATCCCTACCTTGAGATTGATAATACTCTTTTGCAATATTTACAAACTTAGTAGCAACTCTTAACGTTTTATTTCTATCGTCAATAAAGCCCTTCTTTGCGGCTACCGCCATAGAGCATTTTCCAAGTTTAAGGTCGCAAAGTTCGTAAATTTCAGGCTTATATTCCATCAAAATATCTTTTCCTGCAACGCCAACGTCTGCCGCGCCACGCTCAACGTAAATTGCAACGTCACTTGGTTTTACCCAAAAGTATCTTATTTTAAGTTCTTCGTTTTCAAATATGAGTTTGCGATTGTTCTCTTTAATCGACGGGCAAGGATAACCTATCTTTTCAAACATATCGTAAACTTTTTCACCAAGCCTTCCTTTAGGAAGAGCAATATTTAAGTACTTATCCATCATTACTCCTTGCTTATTCTTGAAATATCGTCAAGATAAACTGCAAAACCGATTGCCTTATAGGGCTTATTCATCTTCTTCATAAGATTATCGTACTCTCCGCCCGATATAACGCCCGTTGGAACGCCTTCAACAAAACCTTTGAACGCTATTCCGTTATAATAGTTCATATCGTTTACAACTGAAAAGTCGATTACAACCTTTCCGCCAACTTTTTCTAAACTTTCGGTTACTTCTTTAAGTTCTAATATAGCCTCTTTCGCCTTGCTAGTAACTGAAAACTTATCAAGCAACGGCAACACCTTTTTAGGCTCGCCGTAAACGGTAACCAAACTTTGCAAAAGTTCCTTTTTATCTAAACTAATATCAAGATTAGATAAAATCTCTTTGATAGCGAATAAATTTTTATCCCCCAACAATTTGCAAATTTCAACCTTAATATGATCGGATACGCCCGCGTAATCTAAAACCTCGGATATTATATCAAGGTGAGATATTACTAAAACGTTACTATTAGATATTTCTTTCAAACTCAAAATTGCAAGGGATAAAACTTCAACAATAACGTCTTTATCAACGTTTCCTATGCACTCAAGCCCCGATTGCATTATCTCTTTATAAGATTTTGTTCCCTTTGAAATTCTATAAACGTTCTCATCGTAATAAACCTTCATAATTCCGTTTATATCTCTACTGTTTTTAACGATAGATAAAGTAACGTCAGGTTTAAGCGCTAAAAGTTTACCGTCGGTATCGGTAAAGGTTATTACGCCACCGCTTACCAAAAAGTCTTTATTTTGAGCGTAAAGATCGTATTCTTCAAACTTACTCATACGGTACTTTTTGTAACCGTAACTCGTGTATATTGCGCGAAGTGATAAATTCACCTTTTCTTCAGGAGTTAATACGCTTAATAACTTATCCATATTATTTATTCTCCTTATTTTGAAGAACGATTGAATAACCGCCCGAACCGTAATTTAAGCACCTTGAAACTCTACTAATAGTAGCCGTACTAGCGCCCGTCAACTTGCAAACTTCTTGGTAATTTTTACCGGAAGATAAAAGTTTTGCAACTTCTAACCTTTGCGACATATCAAGCACTTCTTTTATCGTGCAAATGTCTTCAAAAAATTTGCGACAGTCTTCCTTGCTTTCAAGTTTTAACACCGCTTCGTATAATTTTTCTAAACTTTTGATTTCGGTTTCGCTCATTACGTAACCCACCTTGTTTTATTTTATTACAGTTTAGCACGCTAAATTGATAAAGTCAAGCATTTTGCACAGTAAAAGCGTATTTATTGCGTATTTTCTTGTTAAAAACGTTTGATTATGCTATAATATTTGCATGGAAAAAATTATATCTTTTATTTCAAATTCACTTTACACTTACGTTTTAGTAGTTTTATTGGTAGTTGCGGGCATTTATTTTACTGTAAGAACGAAATTTGCTCAATTTAGGCTTTTTAAGGATCAAATTAAATCGGTTACTGAAAAGCCTGCGGATAATAAATCCGTTTCATCTTTTCAAGCGCTTATAGTATCAACCGCCTCTAGAGTTGGCACGGGTAATATCGTCGGCGTTGCAACGGCTCTTTGCCTTGGCGGTTTTGGCTCTGTGTTTTGGATGTGGGTTATTGCAATCATAGGCTCGGCATCCGCACTTATTGAAAGCACGCTCGCTCAAATTTATAAAAGAAAATCGATAAACGGCAGTATTGGCGGACCTGCTTACTATATTGAAACGACAACTAAGAGTAGACCGCTCGCAGTCATATTTTCAATCTTCTTGATTTTAACTTACGGTTTTGGGTTTAATATGCTTGCATCTTATAACCTTCAATCTACTTTCAAGCCCTATGAGTTTTACAATCCTTCGGTTACACCTTGGATAATAGGTGGAATACTTGCAATTTTAGTTGGTTATTGCTTATTTGGCGGTGGTAAAAGAGTTATAAAAGCCACTTCATATTTAGTGCCTATTATGGGTATTGCTTACGTTCTTGTTTCAATTGTTATAGTTGTCCTTAACATAACTTCGCTTCCCGCGATTTTTGCAAGAATTTTTACAGAGGCTTTTGATTTCAAGGCAATTTTCGGTGGGTTTACGGGTTCTTGCATAATGCTTGGAATTAAGCGAGGCTTGTTTAGTAACGAGGCGGGCGTTGGCTCTGCGCCTAACGCATCGGCATCAGCGGAAGTTTCGCACCCCATAAAACAAGGCTTAGCGCAAGTGTTATCGGTATTTATCGATACGTTAATCATTTGTTCGGCAACGGCGTTTATGTGTATGAGTTCAGGCGTTGAACCGAGTTCAGCGTTCGAAGGAGCAGATTATATTCAAGCGGTAGTAGCGTCAACTCTCGGTGGTTTTGGACCTATCTTTATAACGGTTGCTATGATCCTTTTTGCATTTACTACCTTACTTGGAAATCTATATTACGTTGATCAATGTTGGTTTTACTTACTCAAAAAAGAACCGAGCAAAAAATTCCTTGCGGTATATAGAATTATAGCATCGCTTATAATCTTCGTTGGCGCAGGGCTTTCTGCTGGGTTACTTTGGGATATAGCCGATATTACTATGGGGCTTATGGCTCTTATCAATATTCCCGTTATCGTTTGGCTTTCTAAATACGCTTTCCGCGCACTTAAAGATTACGAAAAGCAAAGAAAAGCAGGGCTTAACCCAACTTTTAAGGCTAAAGATATAGACCTTCCGCACTTAACCGATTATTGGAATTAAATTTTATAACGCATTAAAAAATGCTAACGAATTAGTCGTTAGCATTTTTTATATCGTATAAATTATCATATATAAACCTTCTAAAAGTAAAAGGTGCAATGGATAGAAAACGTAGAAAAAATGTTTCATTTTTAATTTTCCGCGAGAGCCGTTATACAATAAAATTAACGGAATAGAAAATAACGCGTAAATTGAAAAGGAAACGTTACTAGAAGTGAACACGAAAACTATTATACCTATTGAAAAAGTAATCGCCCTTAAAATAAGTTTATCATACTTTTTAGTTTTTTCGTTATCCACTCCCCTAAAATCAAAAAGGCTTGCAAACACGGGGAGCATACAGCCCCAAAAACCGTAATCCACCGTAAAATAATAGCAAAACGCGTTGGTAAACGCAATCGATAGTAAAAACAGTAAAATTGATATTGCAATCAACCACCACTTTTTATTTTCAAAACAACACTTTTTCATAAATTTTAACGCGTAAATTATAAGCATTGAAAAAGTAAAAGTTATTAAAATTGAAAAGTAGAGATTACTTGGCTCGTAAATTGCATAGGCAATTTGACAAATTAAGCCAAGCCCCAAAACAAGGGCTAAATACTTAATTTTGTTTTTAGTGTATCTTGTTCCCTCGGCTACCATATACGCAAAAAGTGGCATTGACAGTCTGCCCAAATACCTAAAAACCATAACGCTTGGATAAAAAATCAATCCAAAATGGTCTATAACCATCAAAATTGCCGCAATTATTTTAATGGTGTTTCCGCTTAAAAATCTAACGTCTTTTATCATAAATTTAATAGTTTTTGAGCGTTTTTATATAAAATCTTATCGAGCGTACTTTTACACAAGTTATAAGAATCTAAAATTTCTAAATCGCTTGCCATACTGCTCCAAGGAGCGTCGGTTGCAAACAAAATTTTATCTTCGCCGTGCTTTTCTAAAATTTTATAAAACTGCTCTTTAGTGATATATTTTAATACGTAAGAAGTATCTATATAAACGTCGCTCCCTGCAACGTGAGTTAAGAACTCGTCTACCATCTCGCTACCGCCCATGTGAGCGAGAACGAACTTGCTATGCCCAACTCTATCAATAACTTTTCTTGCCCTTTTAGGATGGCACATAGTAGTACACTCTCTATACGCGCAATCAACGCCGGCGTGAGTTACCACGATTAAATCAAGTTCCTTAGCAACGGTTAAAATTTCAATATATTTTTCATCGTCAATCAAAGTATCTTGATAGTCTGGGTGAATTTTAACGCCCTTTATGCCCGCGTCTTTAACCGCTTGAAGTTTACCCTTAATATCTTCGCATAAAGGGTGAATACCTGCAAAGGATATAATCTCTTTACTCGTTTTATTTATATTAGTAGCAAAGGTTAAAACGCTATCGAACTGCTCTTTTTTAGTTAGCACGGGAAGAGAAACGGCAAGTGTAACACCTGCCGTTTTCATTTGCTCGATAAGCCCTTCGTATTGTCCGTTAAACGACGGAGTTATATTACTTCTGCGAGCTAAATTTTCAATAGTTCTCTCCGCTATTTTTTCTGGAAAGATATGCGTATGAAAATCAATTATCATAATTTTGCAATTTGGTCGGGAAGAAGAGTTTCAATACCGTTTTCTTCTAAAACTTTTGACGTTCTTTGAGCGTCGGACGCTTTAAGAACAACGTACGCCTGTTCACTTTCGATAGATAAGCCGTATAAGTATTCAACGTTGATATCTTCCTTTTCAATCTTTTTCAAAATTGCTTGCAAACTGCCTGCAACGTGAGGAATTTTAATAATCAAAACGTCAGAAAGAAGAGTTGAAAAACCTGCTTTTGCAAGTTGTTCTCTACCTTGTTCGGGGTTGTTTACGATTAAACGGAGCAAGCCGTATTCAGTTGTATCGGCAAGCGAAAGAGAAATAATGCTTACGCCGTTTTCTTTTAATACGTCTAAAACTTCTGAAAGTCTACCCTTTCTGTTTTCGATAAATACGGATAATTGTTTTGCTGTCATAAAAATTTCTCCTTAATATAATTTTCTATTGTCGATAACGTGAACGGCTTTGCCTTCACTTCTCTTAATTGATTGAGGTTCAACGATTTTCACTTTTGCAGATAAGCCGATTGCTTGGTTTATAACGTGGCTTATCTTCTTTGTGAGCGCTTCTAAGCCTCTAATTTCATCGGTGTAAAATTCGTTTGAAAGTTCAACGTGAATTTCTAAAGTGTCAAGATTGTTAATTCTATCAACAATCATCATATAATGTGGAGTTACTTCTTTAACTTCTAAAAGAGCGGCTTCAATTTGGCTTGGGAATACGTTTACGCCACGAATAATAAGCATATCGTCAACTCTTCCCTTAAATCTTGAAATTCTAGCGCTCGTTCTACCGCACTCGCACTTTTCGTGAGTAAGGCTCGTCAAGTCCTTAGTTCTATATCTTATAAGCGGAATACCTTCTTTTGTAAGCGTTGTGAAAGCAAGTTCGCCAAGTTCACCGTCCGCAATAGGTTTCAACGTTTCAGGGCTTAAAACTTCTGGATAGAAATGGTCTTCACAAACGTGCAAGCCCTTGTGGAATTTACAGTCACACGCAACGCCCGGTCCCATAACTTCAGATAAACCGTAAATATCGTGCGCGGTAATGTTTAATCTTAATTCGAGTTCTTCTCTCATCTTTTCAGTCCAAGGTTCAGCACCGCAAATAGCAGATTTTAACTTGATTTTATCAAGCAAACCCTCTTCTTGCAAAACTTCAGAGATATATAAGAGATACGAAGGAGTACACGCTATTGCAGTTGCGCCAAAGTCAACCATCATAGTGGTAAGTTTTTTAGAGTTACCAGTACTCATAGGAACAACCGTTGCCCCAATTTTTTCAGCGCCGTTGTGCGCGCCAAGACCACCTGTGAATAAGCCGTAGCCATAGGCAATTTGAATAACGTCGTCTTTGCCGATTCCAGCCATTGTCATACATCTTGCAACGCACTCCGCCCAAATATCTAAGTCACGCCTTGTGTAGCCTACGACGGTTGCTTTACCCGTCGTTCCGCTCGATGCGTGAATTCTTACTATTTCCGAATTAGGAACGGCAAATAAACCAAAAGGATAATTATCTCTTAAATCGTCTTTCGTTGTGAACGGAAGTTTAGTTATATCTTCAATTCCCCTAATGTCACTCGGTAATAAACCTACCGCTTGCATCTTTTTGCGATAAAATTCAACGTTATGATAAACGTAGTCAACAAGTTTTTTTAGTCTTGCGCTTTGTAAGTTAGTCATCTCGTCACGAGACATACACTCTTTGGTTTCGTTCCAAATCATAATAATTTCTCCTTAATTTTCGTAGCCCTTTATAAACGCTTTAACGTTTAATTCAACAGTCTTTGGTGGAACGGTAGTTTCAACCGTTTTCAAAACGGTTTCTTTATCGATACCTAAGTATTTAGTTGCGTAGCCTAAAACTACGGAATTTAGAACTTTGCTGTTTCCAAGTTCTTTTGCAATTTTTTGCCCGTCTATTGAATAAACGGTGTAAGTCTTTTTAAGATTTTCAATAATATCGCTAGGATATTCCATAGCACCGGTTACAACTGTCATCGGGTCAATTCTACAATCGTTAACTACTATAACGCCGTCTTTTTTAAGAAAGTGAGCGTATCTTAACGCCTCTAAACGTTCAAATGCAATAATAACGTCTGCTTGACCTTCTTCTACAACGGGTTCAAACACTTTTTCGCCATAGCGAACGAAAGTTACAACGCTACCGCCCCTTTGAGCCATGCCGTGAACTTCTGAAATCTTAACGTCATAGCCAAGCGTAAGAGCAGATTTTCCTATAATTCTACTTGTGAGGAGCGTTCCTTGACCGCCAACGCCAACAATCATTACGTTTTTAATCATCTTGCCACCACCTCGATTGCGCCGAATTTACAATAGTTTTTGCAAAGACCACAACCGTTACACATAGTTTCATCAATAGAAACAACCCCGTCTCTCATACTGATTGCAGGGCAACCAATCTTTAAGCACATCTTGCATTTTTTGCAAGCATCTTGGTTAATTTCACATTTATTCGGGAACTTTTGACCTTTAAGTAAAGCGCAAGGCGCTTTTGCTATAATTACGGTTAAAACGTCGCCCAATACGCTTTCTTTGATAACTTTTGTTAAACCGTCAACGTCGAACGCGTCAATTTCAATAACGTTTGGAACGCCAACTGATTTACAAAGAGTTGCTAAATCTATCGCGTAAGTTTCTTCACCCTTTAAGGTTTTGCCCGTTGCAGAGTGTTCTTGGTGACCAGTCATACCCGTAGTTCTATTGTCGAGTATAATAACCGTTCCCGTTCCCTTATTGTAAACCATATTTATAAGAGAATTTACGCCGGTGTGAAGGAAAGTTGAATCGCCAATAACCGCTACCCAATTTTTAATAAACTCTTTACCGCAAGCCTTTTCCATACCGTGAAGTGTTGAAATACTTGCGCCCATACATAAAGTCGTGTCGATAACGTTAAGGGGAGCAACCGCGCCGAGAGTATAACAACCTATATCTCCCGCAGCGTGAATTTTAAGTTTGTTAAGCACCGAGAAAACACTTCTGTGCGGACAACCCGGGCATAAAATAGGCGGACGGTTAGGAACTACTTGTTTTTCATAAACTTCGTCAGTTTTACCGTATAATACTTTTTTGAGAAGGTTTGCGCTATACTCGCCTTGCTTTGTAAAACACTCTTTACCTTTAACCTTTATGCCCCAACTTCTAATTTGTTCTTCAATAACTGGTTCAAGTTCTTCAAAAACGTAAACTTCTTTAACTTGAGAACAAAACTCTTCAATAAGTTTTTTAGGAAGTGGGTTAACTAAGCCAAGTTTAAGAACGCTAGCGTCAGGGCAAACTTCTTTAACGTATTCGTATGCTATACCAGAAGTTATAAAACCGATTTCGCTACTTCCCTTTTCAACTTTGTTAACGCTTAACGTTTCAGCATCTATTGCCAAACGATTTTCTCTTTCTTCAACGTAAACGTGCCTACCGATAGCGGACGCCGGCATCATTACGTATTTTCTCATATTTCTCTCGTAAGGTACGGCTTGTTTTTCTATTCTGTCAGAAATTTCAACTGTGCTTTGAGAGTGAGCAAGTTTAGTTGTAGTTCTTAAAATAACGGGTGTATCGTACTTTTCAGAAAGTTCAAAAGCAAGAACGGTAAAATCTTTTGCCTCTTGACTGTTTGAAGGTTCAAGCACGGGGATATGCGCAGAGCGAGCAATCATACGAGTATCTTGTTCGTTTTGAGAACTTGCAAGACCAGGATCGTCAGCAACTACGATTACAGAACCACCGTTTACGCCCGTGTAAGAAAATGTGTAAAGCGGGTCGCTTGCAACGTTTAAGCCAACGTGTTTCATGCAAGCAAGACTTCTAACCCCTGCTACCGATGCGCCGAACGCAACTTCAACTGCAACCTTTTCATTGGGAGCCCACTCGGTATAAACTTCGTTATATTTACAAAGAATTTCACTAATTTCGGTGCTCGGAGTTCCTGGGTATGCGCTCGAAACTACTACTCCCGCCTCGTAAGCACCCCTTGCTATAGCCTCGTTGCCGAGCATAATCATCTTTTCTTTCATTGTTTTCCTCTCAAATCTTTAACTCTCTTTGCTTTTCCTTCAAAACGTTGAAGAGTGTTTGGCGAAACCAAAGATACTTTAGCATCAAGACCTAAAATTATTCTAAGTTTGTTTTTAACGCTATTTGCAATTCTTTCAAGTTCAGAGAAAGAGTCCGTTTCAACGTTGAGTTCAACTTTAACGGTAAGTTTATCGTTATAACCTTCTCTTTCAACTATGATTTCATAATGCGGTCCAAGTTCACTAAAACTTAAAATTACTTCTTCAATTTGGCTTGGGAATACGTTTACGCCACGAATTTTAAGCATATCGTCACTTCTGCCTGAAAGGTTTTCCATTCTAACAAACGTTCTTCCGCATTTACAAGGTTCGTAAATAAGCCTTGTTATATCTTTCGTTCTATATCTAATGAGCGGTAAGCCTTCTTTTTTGATACAAGTGATAACAAGTTCACCCTTTTCTCCCGCGGGCAACACTTCACCCGTTTCAGAATTGATAATTTCAGGAATAAAGAAGTCTTCGTTTATATGCATACCGTCAAGGTATTCACACTCGCCAGATACACCCGGACCCATAAGCTCACTCATACCGTAGTTTGAAGTTACGAGCATATCTTCGCCCCAATACTTATGCATTTCTTCACGCATAGCCTCGGTTAAAAGTTCGCTACCAACTAAACCTATTTTAACTTTTAAGTCCTTTTTAGGGTCAATGCCCATAGACCTTGCAACTTCGGCAAGCCTTAACGCGTACGAAGGCGTTGCAACTAAAAGAGAAGTTTCAAAGTCTTGCATATACATTATTTGTTTTTCTGAATTTCCAGTAGACGACGGAACTATCGTCGCGCCTATATTTTCAAGCCCGTAGTGAAGACCTAACGCACCTGTAAACATACCGTAACCAAAACAAATTTGAGCAACGTCTTTAGAAGTTGCGCCACCCATACAAGCAATACGAGAAACACACTCCGTCCAAGTTTCTAAGTCGCCTTGAGTGTAACCTACAACGGTAGGTTTACCCGTCGTTCCGCTAGACGCGTGTATTCTAACGAGTTTATCTTTGTCAACGGCAAAAAGACCAAACGGATAGTTGTCTCTTAAATCTTGCTTTGTTACAAACGGAAGTTTCGCTAAATCCTTTAAGGATTTAATATCTTCGGGCTTAACGCCCATTTCATCCATTTTCTTTCTGTACGGCTCAACTTTGTTGTAAACTCTGTTTACTGTTTCTTTAAGCCTTTCAAGTTGTATTTCTTCTATTTTTTCTCTTGAATAAGTCTCTACTTCAGACCAAATCATATCGCACCTTGTTAATTTTAGTAATTATTCCACGATAACGGCTTTTATTCTACGAACGCCAGCCGACGAACTTTCTTCTTTTAAGATTTTGAAACCTTTAAGATCGCCCGTTCTTTGAGCGTGCGGACCACCGCAAATTTCCTTTGAATAACCTTCGATTGTGTAAACTTTAACGTTTTCGCCGTATTTATTGCCAAACACGCCGATAGCACCGCTTTCACGCGCCTTTTCAACGGGCATTTCTTCCATCACAACTTCAATATCTTCCGCAATCGCCTTGTTTACAATCGCTTGAACTTCGGCAATTTCTTCAGGAGTCATCTTTCTCTCGAACGAGAAGTCAAAACGAAGTCTTTCAGGAGTGATGTTACTTCCCTTTTGGAAAACGGTATCGCCTAAAACCTTTCGGAGCGCGCCGTTAAGAAGGTGCGTTGCCGTGTGAAGTTTAGTAGTTTGTTCACTATTATCAGATAAACCACCCTTGAACTTTTGCTCTGCGCCTTGGCGAGAAAGTTCTTGGTGATGAGCGTATTGAGCCTTAAACCCTTCAACGTCAACTTTTATTCCCTTTTCACCCGCAAGTTCTTCGGTAAGTTCTATCGGGAAACCGTAAGTATCGTAAAGTTTGAACGCCATTTCGCCAGAAAGCATTTCGCCTTCAACTAAGTTTGATAAGAATTTAGTTGCAATCTTAATGCCTTGGTCAAGCGTTTTAGAGAAAGTTCTCTCTTCATCTTCAAGCGATTTAATGATAAACGCTTGATTTCTTTCAAGTTCAGGGTAAACTTCCTTAAATTGTTCAACGATAATCTTAGAAATCTCTACCATAATGCCGTCGGGATTACCTAAACTCTTTAAGTGACGATAAACCCTTCTTATAAGACGGCGAAGAACGTAACCTTGGTCAACGTTTGACGGAGATACGCCTTTATCATCACCTAAAATAAAGGTGATTGCTCTTAAATGGTCGGCAAGAATTCTAAAAATTCTTAAATTTTCACTATTTATTTCAACACCCGTAAATTTAACAAGGCCGTCCATAATAGGTTTGAAAATTTCCGTATCGTAAACGGATTTCTCTCCGTTTAAGATGCAGAGAACTCTCTCCAAACCAAGCCCCGTATCAACGTTGTGAATATCCATTTTTTTATAACTGCCGTCTTTTTGCTTGTTGTATTCCATAAATACGTTATTCCAAATTTCAACGTACTTACCGCACGAACAAGACGGACCGCAATCGGGCGAACACTTTTCTCCGCCCATATCGAAAAAGATTTCCGTGTCAGGACCGCAAGGACCGGTTTCGCCGGCAGGTCCCCACCAGTTATCTTTTCTACCGCAAAAATAAATTCTTTCATCGGGATAACCAAGAGATTTCCACGCTTCATAAGCCTCGTTATCTTTTGGAACTTCCTCATCGCCACCAAACACGGTAACGGAAATTTTTTCTTGAGGAATACCTAAAACCTTAGTTAAAAATTCGTGGCTAAAACCGATGGACTCTTTCTTGAAATAATCGTTTAACGACCAATTTCCCATCATTTCAAAAAAGGTTAAGTGGCTAGGATCGCCAACTTCATCGATATCGCCGGTTCTTAAACACTTTTGATGGTCGGTAAGTCTTTTGCCAGCAGGGTGCTTTTCACCTAAAAGATATGGAACGAGCGGGTGCATACCAGCGGTGGTAAACAATACGCTCGGATCATTTTCGGGAATAAGCGATGCTGACGAAATTTCAGTATGACCTTTAGATACGAAAAAATCTATATATTTTCTTCTTAATTCATTTGCTTTCATAATTACTCCTTAGAAAGTAAAGTTGCTACGCAGTTATATTTTTTAACTACGTTAAAAAGTTATATTTTTCGCCTTGCGAAAAGATATATTTGCCGTTGGCAAGTTATATTTTTTGCCGTTGGCTAAAAGTTGTGGATTTTATTTTTTATATAATAAAATTTTAACTCAAAGTTTATTCAATGCTCTATTTTAAGCCGTTAGTTGTAAGCAAGACAAGGCTCGACAAACTCAAAGCCTATCCAATGCTCTATTTTAAGACGTTAGAAGCAAGTTAGACGAGGCACAAGATTTTTTAACGCTGAGTTAGACCTTGCTGGTCAACGAAGTGTTAAAAAGTCGCAGTAACAAAGTATAACGACGCTTATAACGGATTAAAA
>SVHZ01000049.1:2674-6440 GCA_015055525.1 Clostridiales bacterium | reverse complement strand
GCAGGGATACTGTTTATCCCGTAGGATATAGCAAGCCTTTCACACTCGTCTACGTTAACTTTGCAAACTACAACTTTATCTGCAAGTTCTTCAGCAAGTTCATGAAGAACCGGCGCTTGCATTCTACAAGGACCGCACCACGACGCCCAAAAGTCAACGAGAACGGGTTTAGTATTTTTTAATACAATATCGTTAAAATCTAAATCGTTTACGTTTATTACGTTGTTATTCATAATTTCCTCCTTGATATATGTTGAGCATATTTTTTTGCGTTATACTTTGAAAAACGAAACAACTTCGTCAAGTTCTATCTCTGTTTCGCTACCATCGAGCATCTTTTTAACCTTACACTTACCACTCTCAATCTCGTTATCGCCAAGCGCTATAACGTATTCCGCGCCTATTTTATCGGCGTATTTGAATTGAGATTTGAAACTTCTTCCAACGTGATCGGTTTCGGCGCTTATTCCTTCCGTTCTTAATTTATAACAAAGTTCAAACGCCTTTTCGTTAGCCTTATCGCCCATAGACGCTAAAAAGACTTTTACGCTCTCTTTATTAGGTATTTCAACGCCTTCGGCATCCATAAGCATTAAAACTCTTTCAAGCCCCATTCCAAAGCCTACGCCGGGAACTGAACTTCCACCGATTTGTTCGATAAGATTATCGTATCTACCGCCACCACACACCGTTCCTTGAGAACCGAGAGCCGTGGTCACAAACTCAAATACAGTCTTAGTGTAATAATCAAGACCGCGAACTATTTTCGGATTAACGGTATACGTTAAACCCGCAATAGTAAGATGCTTTTTAAGGCTTTCAAAATGCTCGCTACACTCATCGCAAAGATAATCGGTGATAGCGGGAGCGTTTTCGTTAATTTTTTTACAGTTTTCTTCCTTGCAGTCAATAATTCTAAGCGGATTCTTTTCATATCTTTCGCGGCAAGTTGGACACATGCCGTCAAGTTTGTCCTTATAAAACTCTTTTAACGCGTTATTATACTCTTTTCTGCACTCTTTACAGCCCATACTATTAATGTTAAGAGCAACGCTTAAACCAAGCCTTTTAAGAACGGTGTAAGCCGTTAAAATAACTTCCGCATCAATATCTGCGCCCTTTGCCCCATAAAACTCAACGCCAAATTGATGGTGTTCACGGAGTCTGCCTGCTTGCGGACGCTCGTAACGGAATACGGGAGTAATATAATACATTTTAAGTGGCATTGCCGAACTTATAAGACCGTTTTCTATAAACGCGCGGGCAACGCCTGCCGTACCTTCTGGTTTCAAGGTAATACTTCTCTTACCCTTGTCTTCAAAGGTATACATTTCTTTGTTTACTATATCCGTAGTGTCGCCTACGCCACGAAGAAAGAGTTCGGTGTGTTCAAAAGTAGGCGTTCTTATTTCTTTAACGCCGAAAAGTTTAGAAACCTCACGAACGACGTTTTCTACGTAATGCCATCTATAACTATCTTGCGGTAATACGTCTTTTGTACCCTTGGGAATATTTACCATGTTTTCTCCTTAAAGAATATATTTTTTAAGATTTCTATTGTTTTCTTCGGTTGCAAAGTGATCCTTAACGTACGCTTTGTCAACAACCACCGTAGTAAGAGGAATATCCGCGCCTGCGTTAAACGATATATCTTCTAAAAGATTTTCCATAACCGTATGAAGTCTTCTAGCGCCGATATCTTCGCTACTTGCGTTCATTTCTGCGGCAATACCCGCAATTTCTTCAATAGCGTCTTGCGTGAATTTAAGGTCGATGTTATCAACTAAAAGTAAAGTTTTATATTGAAGAGTAATTGCATTTTGAGGCATCGTTAAAATATTTATAAAGTCTTCCTTGGTTAAACTTTTAAGTTCAACTTTTATAGGAAATCTTCCTTGAAGTTCTGGAATTAAATCTTGAACTTTTGATATATGGAACGCGCCTGCCGCTATAAAGAGAATATAGTCGGTTTTAACCGCGCCGTACTTAGTCATTACGGTTGAACCTTCAACTATCGGAAGAATATCCCTTTGAACACCCTCTCTTGAAACGTCTGCTCCGCCTTGTTTTGATTTAGCAGCAATCTTATCAATTTCGTCAATAAAGATAATGCCTTCTTGTTCTGCTCTTCTTATTGCTTCAGAATTTACCGCGTCGCCATCGATAAGTTTATCACTTTCTTCATTGATTATATATTGCATCGCTTCTTTGACGGTTATCTTTCTCTTTTTAGTACGTTTAGGAAGCATATCCCCAAAGATAGAGCCAAGATTGATTTCCGCTCCACCACCCGCTAATAAATCAATTTGTTTAGGAGCGTCTTGAACGGTCATTTCAATATGAAGATCGTTGAATCTACCTTCTCTTAACTCGTTTAAGAGTTCTTGTCTAAAAAGTTCTTCGGGCTTTTCGCCTTTCTCTTCTTTTTTAAGATTGTAGATAATATCTACAACTTTCTTTTCAGCGGTAGCGGTTGCCCTTGAAGAAACTATCTTCATTTGCTCTTCTTTAACCAACCTAACGCTACACTCAACTAAATCTCTTATCATTGACTCAACGTCTCTACCAACGTAGCCAACTTCAGTATACTTAGTTGCCTCAACCTTAATAAAGGGCGCGCCAACGAGTTTTGCAAGCCTTCTTGCAATCTCAGTTTTACCAACGCCCGTTGGACCTTTCATTATAATGTTTTTAGGCGTAATTTCATCTTTTAATTCGGGTGAAAGTTTACTCCTTCTATAACGGTTGCGAAGGGCTATTGCAACTGCTTTTTTAGCCTCGCTTTGACCTATAACGTATTTATCTAACTGTTGAACGATTTCTCTTGGCGTTAAATTCATAAATACCTCCTTAAATCTTCTCTACGATAATGTTATCGTTTGTAAATACGCAAATTTTACTTGCTATTTTAAGAGCCTTTTCAGCAATAACTTCCGCAGGGTAATCAGTTTCTTCAATGAGCGCTCTGCCCGCCGCCAAGGCGTAGTTTCCTCCACTACCGATAGCGCACACGCCACCGTCCGGCTCAATGATTTCTCCACCACCAGACACAACGAATAAACTTTCCTTATCCGCGCATATCATCATCGCTTCAAGTTTTCTTGCAACTTTATCCTCTCTCCAAAGTTCAGCAAGTGAAACAACACTACGCATCAAGTTTCCAGAATACTTGTTGAGCATTTGTTCAAACCTTTCAGTCAAAGTGAAAGCGTCTGAAACAGATCCTGCAAAGCCTACGATAACTTGATCGTTATATATCCTTCTAACCTTCACTGCATTATTTTTGAAAACTACCGATTCGCCGAAAGTTACTTGGCCGTCACCTGCGATTGCGGTAACCCCATCTTTCTTTACGGCGCATATAGTAGTACCGCGAAATTCTATACTCATTTCTTTTTAACCTCGTAATTGCAATTTTTATCTGAACATACGGTTTTACCGTCTTTTTCTATCAAATGCTTACCGCACGTTTTGCAAAGTTCCCCGGTAGGAACGTCCCAACTTATAAAGTTACAAGACGGATAACCTGAACAACCGTAGTACACTTTGCCTTTCTTACTTACCATTTTTTGAGCGGGCTTATGACATATTGGACATACGCCTACGTACTCGCCTAAACTCTTTGTTTGGTTGCATTTAGTACATTTAAGGTACTTGCCGAACTTGCCGTTTTTGTTTATCATTACCGCTCCGCAAGCAGAACACTTTTCATCGGATAAAACGTCTCCTTCTTGCATGTTGGTATTACACTCTGCGTTTGGGCGAG
>SVHZ01000049.1:0-2664 GCA_015055525.1 Clostridiales bacterium | reverse complement strand
ATTTACCGTACCTTCCGTCTTTAAGGATCATATTAGCGCCACAGTTTGGACATTTGTTTTCAGATACCTTATCGTCGGGATTTTTAGTCTTTTTGCAGTTAACGCAATATAAAAACTCTCCAAATCTACCTTTTTTCTTAACCATCATGCTACCGCAAGAATCGCAAGGAATATCCGTCGGCTCGTTGTTATCGCTCGACGCTATTTTGAGTTCTTTTATAAACGGATTATAAAATTCTGCTACGATACTGCGCCAGTCTTCGTTACCGTCCGCAATCTCGTCGAGCTTATCTTCCATCTTAGCAGTAAAGCCTATATCCATAACGTCGCTAAAATATTTATTTAATAAATCCGTTGCATCAAACGCTATCTGCGTTGGAACTAAATATTTACCCTTTCTTGAAATGTATTTTCTCTTGGTAAGCATACCGATTATCGTTGCGTAAGTAGACGGTCTACCAATACCGTTTTCTTCAATAGCCTTAACAAGCGATGAGTCGGTATATCTCGTTGGCGGTTTTGTAAATTTTTGCTCGCTACCAAGTTTTATAAGAGTTAACAATTCTTCTTCAGTTAAATCCGGAAGAATTTTATTTTCCGCAACCTCTTCGTTTTTTACTTCCGTTTCATAATCGTAAACGGCGGTATAACCTTTGAATTTTACGCTCTTACCACTTGCTTTGAAACCGTACTCACCTGAAACTGCCGAAACTTGCATAGCGTTATACTCTGCGTTTGACATTTGAGATGCAACGTATCTTTCAAATATGAGTTTGTAAAGATTGTAGTGGTTTTTATCAAGGATATTTTTAACCGATTCAGGCGTAATATTAACGTCTATAGGGCGAATTGCTTCGTGCGCGTCTTGCGAGTTTTTCTTAGCCGAATATATATTAGGTTTATTTGGGCAGTATTCCTTACCAAACGTTTTCTCAATATAATCTAAACACTCTTGTTGCGCGTCTACAGAAACTCTAGTCGAGTCAGTTCTTATATAGGTTACAAGAGCAAGATGACCGCGATCGGTTTCCATACCTTCGTAAAGGTGTTGAGCAAGTTGCATTACTTGCGGAGCGGAAAGACCGAGTTTATAAGATGCGTCTTGTTGCATCGTTGAAGTTGTAAACGGCGGTAACGGATGAGATTTTTGAACGCCCTTTTTTACCGATTTTACAATAAACGGATTTGAATTACAAGTTACTTCAACCGCATCCGCCTCTTCTTTGTTAGACGGACGGAATTTTTTGCCGTCTTTATCCGCTAAGAGCATCTTGAACTTCATAGAACCGTTTTCAGGTTTTAATTGAGCGGTAATCGTCCAATATTCCTTTGGCTCGAACGTTTGAATTTTGCGTTCAAGTTCAACGGCGAGTTTAACCGCTACCGACTGCACTCTACCTGCAGACTCCCCGTCTTTAACTCTAGTTCTAACTAGCGGAGAAAGTTTATAACCTACTATTCTATCAAGAATTCTTCTCGCTTGTTGAGAATTAACTAAGTTGTAGTCAATTTTACAAGGAGATGATATTGCGTTTTTAACAGCCTTTTCACTAATTTCATTAAACTTAATACGGTGCGTTTTACCTTTAATGCCCAAAACTTCGTATAAATGCCACGCTATTGCCTCACCTTCACGGTCAGGGTCGGTTGCAAGATAAACGAGTTCCGCTTTTGAAGATATCTCTTTAAGTTCCTTAACGAGTTTTTCTTGTTTTGGCTCGATAACGTAAGTCGGCTCAAAATTATTATCAACGTCAACGGCAAATCTCTTTTCGGGAAGACCTCTAACGTGACCGCCACTACCCATTACCTTAAATTTTCCACCTAAAAATCTTTCAATCGTTTTTGCTTTCTTTGGTGATTCTACGATTATTAATTGCATAAAACTCCTTACTTAATAGATTGGTACTCTCCAGAACCGTTCTTTGCTATGAGATTTTTAATCTCTAACGACGTGAGCGTGGGAATTAGTTCATAAATCTTATATCCCGTTTCACTCATAATTTCATCAACCGTAGTTTTACCTATTTTGATTGTTGCTAAAACTACTTTTTCCGTTTGTGAAAGTTCAATTTCAATATCAGAAGATACGTTATAACCCATAACTTCTGAAATATCGTTCAACTCGGTAACTAAATAGCCACCGTCTTTAATAATTTTATTACACGTTTCGCCTGAAGATACGCCTACGTTATAAGGAAAAGCAAAAACTTCTCTGCCGTAGTCAAGCGCGTAATTTAACGTATAACGCGTTCCGCTTTTATAATCTCCACTCATTATAAGCACGCCTTGCGAAAGCCCTGCTATAATTCTATTCCTAAACGGATAATAGTATGGAAGAGCAACTATATTCGGAGGATATTCTGAAACTATTAACCCTCCGCACGATAAAACTTTGTTTATGTAATCGCGAGTATATTCTTTGCTTGCATTATCAAAACCGCACGCAAGAACGCATATTAGATTTCCGCTCTTATAAGCGCCTTTTATCGCAGACAAATCTCCGCCACCCGCTACCCCTGTAACTATGGTTACGCCTGAGTTTGATAATTTTTCGGCAAACTCTTCGCCAAGTTTTAATACGCTAGGTATAGTTTTTCTTGATCCTACCATAGCAAAAACGTTTTCACTATTAAGAAGATCAAAATTGCCAACGCAATATAA
>SVHZ01000009.1 GCA_015055525.1 Clostridiales bacterium | reverse complement strand
TTTCCATAGCCTCGTAGTCAGCGTCGTTATCGGTTTCATATTCCATTTCAACCTTTTCGCCGTTAACTTCTTTATAATATACCGTTTTACCGCTAGTTGCGTTAACGAAATATTCAAAGCCGTTTTCATAGTTAAGAGCGCCTGTGGTTTTATCGCGTTCGCCAAGATATCTTACGCGTAAATCGCCGTCTTCACTCTTTGCATTTTCAACGAGAGCGTCGGTTAAATCTTTCAAAGACGCATCGTCAATATAACCAAACACGCAGAAGTTTTCTTCATCAAAAATACCGCTATCGGTTAAAACGATTGCAAAAGATGCTTTTGCTGTATCGTATTTTTCATACGCGCTTTTAGTATCAAAATCTCTAAGCATTACGAGAGCGCCCTTTTTAACGGTGTTTTCAGACTTTAAGCCTGCGTTTGTAAATTCGCCTTCTAATTTATTATTGTATTCTTTTACGGCGTAATCTTCACCGTAAGTAAATCCACCAACGATAGCATAGTCTTGTTGTTCGGATAAAGTTATTACCGTGTTATTGTAAAAACCGTCTTTTACAAGATTTTTAATTCTCTCAGTCGTCTTAGGTGCGAAAGTTTCATATAAGGTAAGAGTTGAGTTGATAGTTGAAGTTTCCCCGTCAACTGAATAAGATATATCGAGATTTACCCTGCTTACAACGCTACCATTGATAGTTTCTTGGCAACCACCAAAGCAGATAAGAAGGGCGCACGCTAAACACGCCGATAAAATTTTTGTTACTAACTTTTTCATAACTTCTCCTTTACTCACCATACATAAACGCAAGACCTATCAAGAAACAGATTGCAAGCCCAATTCCAACCGCAAGAAGAACCTTCCACGGAGAAACGGGAGTCTTACCAGTAACTTTACCCGTATTGCCGTTTACGTGCATAGTGTATAATTTTTTGTTGTATTTATAATTTAATAAATAGATGGGAATTAAAACGTATTTATAAGTTACGTTATTGTGCGTGGTTGAAACGTTCAAGTAATCAACGACGTCGTAAATATATTGCGCTAAAATGCGACTTCTAATTAACTTGTCTATTTCCGCCTTGCCGTCGTTCCAGCAATCTTCAATTTGCCTATCCGAACGCTTTGCCATATAGCCCGTTAAATAGTCGTTAGCGTATTCTTTTATATCTCTTTCATTATACGGCAATATCTTATCTAACGTCTTTTGAGAATAAGCAGTATCGCCGTTAATCATAACGTCGTTAAAAAAATCGCTATAACTACCGGATATCGTTCTCCAAACGATATAGGTTTCCGTTCGCCTATTTTTACCTGAGCCAACCGTTCTCGTATGGCGATTACCTATTCTGCCAACGTAACTTGACTGGGTGTGACTATCAAAGGTAAAGCACGGCTGATATACGCCCTTAAAATTATCCGCCACCAAATTCTTCTTAAATTTTTTCGGTGCAAACAATCTCGACTTGACGTATTTTTTAACGCTGTCACGAGCGGTTTCAGTTGTTACCGTGAACGGATAAAGGGCGTTTGGTTTAAGCCCTGCAAATTCACTCGATTTTACAACGTGTGAAGTTTGGCAATACGGGCATAACGTTGCCGTCTCCCCCGCTTTTAACACAACTACTGCTCCACAGTTTTCACAGCGATAAACGGAAGATTCGTCTTTCCACTCCTCTCCTTGAGAAAAGGCTGTTAAAATATCAATTTCTTGAGCATTGCTACTCTTTTCAAAATCTTTAACGCTTTCACAATGAGGGCATTTGAGCATTTGCGTTGCAGGGTCAAACACCATGTTACCACCGCAACTATCACATTTGACGGTTACCGTTTCTCTTTGGTCTTTAGTAAAATCGTTATCCATAATAATTATTTGTTGAGCGCGTCTATAAGTTCGTTAACGTCAATGCCGTGAACTTGAGCCGCTTCGCCGATCGTTTCACCGTGAGCGATAGCGCAACCAAGACAATGCATACCAAAACTAAGTAATATTTCAGGAGCGTTGGGATTTGCTTCAACGGCTTCCATAATTAAAGTGTTTTCGTCAATTTTTTTATTTTCCATGATTTTTACTCCTTACTTGATTTTATTGCCACAATTGGGGCAGAATTTATTTTCGTCGCTTACCTTTGCTCCACATTCGCTACAAAACGAAGAAACGTTTAACTTTTCACCGCAATTTGAGCAAAATTTAGCATTTTTAGAAACTTCCGCACCACAATTTGGGCATTTTTTAGTTTCTTCACTCGGTTGGCTAGCGTTGTTAGAAGACTTAAACGCCTCTGCAAACATTTGACCCATACCGATACCCGCGCCAAGACCTACGCCAGCGCCTGCCATACCGTTACCCGGGTTTTTAGCAGCCTCTTTCATAGCCTCTGCTGCGGCAACTCTCATTAAAACGTCCGTCTTGTCACCTAAAATGCCAAGTTTACTTCTCTCGTCAAGAGCCTTTTCAACTTCTGACGGAACAGACATATTTTCAATAAACAAATTGGTGAGTTTTAAGCCGATTTCGTTAAACTTTGCTTGAATACCCCTCTTAACGATTTCATTAAACTCTAAAGTGTTACCCGCTAAATCAAGGGCGGAAATTTTACTTTCGCCAAGCGCGTCGGTAAGCGCGGAGATAAGCATTGTTTTAAGATAAGATACTATATCTGAAGTAACGAAAGTGGAATTAGTTCCAAAAAGTTCCTTCATAAATACCGTAGGATCGTCAACCCTAAAAGCAAACGCGCCGTAACCTCTAACTCTTATAACGCCAAATTCAGGATCGCGCATAACTATCGGGTTTTGAGTTCCCCACTTAACGTCTGTAAACTGCTTGGTGTTTACAAAATATACGTCTAACGTAATAGGCGTTTCAAAAGCGTATTTCCACGCTGCAAGTTTTGTAAGAACCGGAAAGATTTCCGTTTTAAGATTATAAAGCCCCGGACCAAAAACGTCAGCCACCTGACCTTTGTAAACGAAAACTGCGCATTGAGATTCTCTAACCGTTAAAGTTGACTTGTTGTTTACTTCTTTCCCAGACTTTTTGAAAGGGTATTTGTAAACTAAAGTATTATTCGAACTGTCAGCCCACTCGATATTAAGCCTAAATAAAGCCATATTACACCCCTTATATATAATTTACTATAAGTAATTATAACACACATTTATTTTCTTTACAACAAGATTTTTTCATTTTTTGCGAAAGAACGGCATTTTTATTGTCAAAATTATTAAAATTTAAGGATTGACAAGCGTATACAATAAATGATAAACTCTATCTATGAAAATTAAAGTTAAAAAATTACCATACGAAGAAGTTCTCGCGTTAAAACCAGCGAGAAAGAGAAAACCTTGCCGTCCAAGTAAAATTTTGAAACTACTTATTAGGCTTATATCTAAAAGCGAACTTAAAAACGTTAACTTTACCTATGATTTTGACGGCGAAAAATTCGATATTAAAACGCCTTGTTTAATATTGATGAACCACTCGAGCTTTTTAGACCTTAAAATGGTTGCCGAGATTTTTAAGCATACCGATTACAACGTCGTTTCCACGACGGACGCGCTCGTTGGAAAAGAACTTTTAATGCGCAAAATTGGCTGTATTCCAACCCAAAAATTCGTGCATGACGTATCGCTTATAAAAGATATGAAGTTCGCGTTAGAAAAGTTGAAAACGAGCGTTTTAATGTACCCCGAGGCAGGCTACTCGCTAGACGGCACTAACACTCCTATCCCCGAAGGGTTTGGAAAACTTATAAAGATGTTAAACGTTCCCGTAGTGTTTATCAAAAGTTACGGCGCGTTCCATTACGACCCACTTTATAATTGTCTTCAAAAAAGAAATGTTAACGTTTCTTGTAAAGTTTCTCTCCTTGCAAGCAAAGAGCAAGTTAAATCACTTTCGGTTGAAGAACTTTCAAAAAAGATTGAAGATGCTTTTACTTTTGATAATTTTGAGTGGCAATATAAAAACGGAGTTAAAATTACAGAGCCGTTTAGAGCAAAGGGGCTTGAAAGAGCGCTATATAAATGCCCGCATTGTAAAGTTGAAGGCAAAACTATTGGCGACGGCGTTACCTTAACTTGCAAAAACTGCGGAAAAACTTATCAATTAACCGAACTTGGAAGACTTCAAGCAACCGATGGCGAAACGGCGTTTGAAAGCGTTCCCAACTGGTATAAATGGCAACGCGAAGAAGTTAAAAAAGAGATAGAAAACGGAACTTATAAAACGGAAAGCAAAGTTAAAATTATGGTACTTTCTAATTATAAGTGCTTATACGAGATAGGCGAAGGCATTTTAACTCATAACAAAGACGGATTCTATCTTGAAGGGATAGGTTTCCCACTTAAATACAGTCAAGGAGTGCTTGCAAGTTACACGCTTAACTCCGACTATTTCTGGTACGAAATTGGCGACGTTATCTCCATAGGAGATAAATCTTTACTATATTACTGTTTCCCAGAGAAAGAAGGCATCGTAACCAAACTTCGCTTAGCAACCGAAGAATTATATAAAATCGCAAAGGAGAACCTTAAAAAATAAACATGAAACTTTGCACTACGACGGGCGATTTTAGTTGCCACGCTAAAACTGAATTTGATAAAATAAAAGAACTTTCTCTCGCTGGATTTAGATACGCTGATTTGAGTATGTACGGCGACGAAGCTAAAGCTTTTATGCACGACAATTGGCGTGAAGACGTTAAAAAATTAAAGGACTACGCAAGCGAACTCGGCGTTACCTTCGTTCAGGCGCACTCCCCCGCTTTTGAAACGCTTGAAACGTTAGACCCAAACGAAAATTGGCAGGAAAAATTAGACCAAACTATTCGTTCGATAGAAGTTTGCAAAGAATTAGATATTCCTATGACGGTAGTTCACGCAGGCGTAAAGCGTAACACTTCAAAAGAAGAAACTCTTAAACTCAATAAAGATTTTTATAACCTTTTACTTCCCACTATGGAAAAAACGGGTGTTATGGTTTTGGTTGAAAACGTTGGAGTTCAAGATAACAACGGAAGATATTACCTAAACTCAGGCGAACGCTTAAAAGAATTTATAGAATATTTTGATCACCCCTTATTACAAGCGTGTTACGACGTTGGGCATGGAAACGTATTCAGAAATCAATACGAAGATATACTCACGCTTAATAGCCACTTAAAGGCAATACATTACAACGATAACGACGGTAAAAGAGATATGCATTGCGCGCCATTTTTATCCACGCTTGATAATTATTCCGTAATAAAAGCGCTCGCCGAGATAAATTTTAGCGGTCCTTTTACTTTTGAGTGCACGGAAACGATAAAATCCAAGTTAAAAGAGTTTGACAAAACTAACAATTTAGATAATCTATCGTTAGACGTTTTAAGGGCTTATGAAAAAGCGCTCTACGAAACGGGGAAATACTTACTTTCTGCGTTTGATTTGTTTGAAGAATAGAAAAAGAACTTGGAAATTTCCAAGTTCTTTTTTATTAGAATTTTAGCGGAAGAGGATTTTCTGCGTGAGCCGTTTCAATAACGCTTATTACCATCGACGCTTGCTCTGGGGTTACGAATAATTCTTCGCCGTTAACAAGCGCGTTATACACGCTCTTATATACTTCTGCAGTACCGATATCAAACGCAGTTCCTTCGTAATCGCCACTTTCTTCGTGCGCAATAAGTTTTTCAGAGCAATATAGCGGAGCGCCGTTTTCATCTTGCAACGACTCTTCAATAACAGGCTGATACGGATTTTCACCGTCAACAATATATTTTAACTTGTACCAAGACGGCGTACTCATAAGCGTTCCCTTAGAGCCTTGAATTTTAAGGTTATAACCGCTAAATGCGTCAGTTGAATTAATTTCAATATCAATAAGCGGTTTATTTGGCGCTGAAAGCAAAATTTTAACGTAATCTTCAGCGTCGCCACTTGTTAAAGCAAGATCAAGTTTAGAGTAAACTACCTTGGTGTTTTTATCAAAATCTAAAAAGCCTAACGCAAGGGCAATCGGGTGAGGCCCTGTATTGTAAGCGCTACCACCAACTTTCTTTTGTAAAGTTTGCCAATCCCAACGGCGTGAAAAACCACTATATCTTATGCTAACTTGTTTAACGTCACCTAAAACCCCGTCTGCAATAAGTTTTTGAGCGTGAACGAAGAAAGGAGACGGTTGAGAGTTATGAAATACTGCAAGTAACACGCCTTTTTCCTTAGCAGTTTTAATTAAATCATCGCACTCGTAACGAGTTTTAGCAAAAGGCTTATCAACTAACACGTTAAAGCCGTGCTGTAAAAGGTCTTTAGTGATAGCGTAATGCATTTCCGAGTAAGATACGTTAACCACTAAGTCAACGTCGGTTTTATCAAAAAGTTCGGTATAATCACTTAAACTTTTTGCACCAGCGTACATTTCTTCCGCAATTTTGCGACGGCGCGCGTCCATCTCCACAACGTATTTAACGTTAAAGTATTGATTGCGCTCTGAAAGGTAATAAGCCCCGTGAATACTTCTTCCCGATCTGCCTTGTCCAATTATTGCAACGTTGAGTTTTTTCATATTATTCTCCATTATAAATAAAATATATTTCTAAAATTAAACAAAGATTTGGAAATCTTTATTGATTAATAAATTAAACTGTGCTAATATGAAACTATGATTATCGAAAATGAAAAATTGACGTATAACCACGTTTCGTTTGAAAATCCTAAAAAAACCACCGATTTTAAGAACCACTCGCACAACCTTTGCGAGATTTTATACTTTATTAAAGGCGACGCCGATTACGTTATTGAAAACAGGCGTTATCACCTTAAAAAGAACGACTTGGTTTTTATAAGACCTAAACTTTATCATTATATCGAAATTCTTTCAAATGCCGAATACGAAAGAATTAACGCATCGTTTGATTCCTCTATAATAAGCGATGACCTTGTAAGGCGAATACCAAGCGACGTTGAAGTTATCAACTGCCCTACTGACGGCATTATCAAAGAGTTGTTTGGAAGATTAGACTATTATTCTAAAAACTTAACTAAAACTGATTTTCAAGACGTTTTGCCATCAATTTTGAAAGAACTTTTTTACGTTCTCAGCATAAATTCAGACAAGTCGCTAAATATCCCGCTTGAAATTTCTCCGCTCCTAACTAAGATTTTAGAGTACGTTAACGATAATCTATTTACGCTAAAATCAATAAAAGACATTAGCAATAACTTCTATATAACCGAGCAATACCTACACAAAATTTTCAAAACCCAACTTAAAACCACGCCTAAAAAATACGTTAATTCAAAAAGACTTATTCACGCCCAAAAACTTATTCAACGCGGGAAAAAGCCCGTTGACGTTTTCTCTTCCTGCGGTTTTGACACCTACGTTGGTTTTTATAAACAGTATATTAACACTTTCGGCTACTGTCCAAGCAAGGAAAAATTGACTAACGATAAAAACCTTTCTAAATAACTTTTTTACCGCCAACAAATACCGTTGAAACGTTAATTTTATCGTCAAACACTATAATATCCGCATCGTAATTGGGTTTTATTTTTCCCTTATTCAAGTTAAGCAACTTAGCGGGTGTTTCCGTGAGCATTTTAACGGCAAACGGAATAGAATAATTGCAACCTTCAACGAGAGTTTTTATCAATAGATTAGAAGTTGCAATACTTCCTGCAAAACCCGTGCCGTCTTTGAGCATACAAACGCCGTTTTCAACCTTAAATTCAACGCCACTCATAACGCCTTCTTTAGCGGTAGAGCCGGCAATTTCAAGGCTATCTGTAACTAATAAAACTTTATCTTCGCCCTTGATTTTAATTATCATTTTGATAAGTTCAATGGGAAGATGTTTTCCGTCTGCAATTATCTCAACGAAGAGTTCATCGAGCAAATACGCGCTTTCAATTACGCCAAGACTTCTAAATCCACGATCTCTTGTTACGGTTGAAGTGCAACTATATAAATGCGTAACTAAATTACAGCCGTTTTCAACGGCTTTTTTCATATCTTCAAACTTGGCGTCGCTATGCCCCGCTGATGCAATTATCCCGTTTTTATTAAGCGTTTTAACAAACTTTTGATCGACGTCAATTTCAGGGGCGTAAGTCCACCTTAAAATAACTTTTTCAAACTTTTGTATAATATCTTCGTATTCACTTTCACTTGGAATTTTAGCGTTCTCTTTAGACTGAGCGCCTATTTGATTTTTTGATAAATAAGGGCCTTCTAAATGCGCGCCTAAAATATTCCCCTTTGCCTTGCCGTCAACCATCGCTTTTTTTATATTTTCAAGGGATTTGACCATTTCGTTTATTTCATCAGTTGAAATAGTAGGCAAAATTGACGTTGTTCCGTATTTTAAGTGAAAATCACAAGCGTTTAATACGCTTTCAGCATCACTAGACGCAAAAGGATAACCCCCACCGCCGTGAGTGTGAATATCAATAAACCCCGGGCTTACGTAACTACCCGTATAATCGTAAAATTCGTTTGCAGATAAATCTTTAGTCGAAACATCTTTAATAATTCCGTTTTCAACGTAAACGTATCCGTCAAACAACTTGTTATCTACGATAATTTTGTCACTTTTAATCTTAATCATAATAACTTTGCACTCTCGCTATCTAAATATAAAATAGCCCCGTCTTTCGTTCTTAAAATACTTGCCGGGCAATTTTCGGTAACTTCCCCGCAAACGGTATCGTAAACCGCTTGCGCTTTTAACGTTGTTGGAACTACGCAAAACAAATACTTAGCGCTAACTAGCGCTGGAACTGTAAGAGTAAGAGCAGTTTTAGGAACTTTATCTAAACAATCAAAGCAACCGTCGTTTACCTGTTGTTGACGGCACTTTTCATCAAGCGTTACTTCCTTTACAAGTTTTTTGTCGTTAAAATCGGCAAAACCCGGGTCGTTAAACGCTATATGACCGTTTTCACCAATTCCCAAAACAACTATATGCGGTGGAAATTCTTTTAATAAGTTTGAATATCTAGAAATTTCTTCTTCAACGTTTTTTGACGTTGCGTCAATTAAATTTACACTCTTAAAATTTACTTTTGAAAATATTTTTTCCGTTAAAAAATTAGAAAATCTTTGAGGAGCGCATTTTTCTAATCCGATATATTCATCCATGTGAAAAGCATTTACTTTTTCCCATTTAATATCTTTATCGGAAACTAATTCTTTTAACACGTCGTTTTGCGAAGGAGCGGCGGCAAATATCATATTTATCTCGTCGTTTTTTTCAAGCAAACTTAAAATGGCGTTTTTAATATCGATAGCAGACCCCTTGCCCATTTTTTCTCTATCTTCATATATTTTTATAGTCAATTTATCACTTTTGAACGTTTTCATAAAATTTCTCTCAACTTTTTGACCGCATCTTCAAACGCTTTTTCTTGGTTTTCATACTTAAAAGGATTATCAAACGCTTTTCCAACGAGAGCGTTTAACCCGGAAAAAGTTTGCAAATGCGGTTCTAACGTTATAAAAAAACCTTTGTTATCTTTTCTAAAATCGTTTAATATTTTAGAAATTTCAGCATTTCCTTTACCCGCGGGAACGATTGCCCCTTCGTAAAGAGCGTCTTTTACGTGAAAATATTGTATATAATCGTATAATTTTTTATAAGCGTCAAACGGATTATAACCATCTAAAACAAAATTGCCCATATCAAAAACGCATTTTAACCTACCGTTAAAAGTATTTAATAAAAATAGACAATCATCGGGAGATTCCCCGTAAATTAACGCTTCGTTTTCGTGGCATAAGGTAACGCCGTAATCGTCAGCCATATCAAGAAGTTTTTCCAAAAGTTTAACAACTTGCCCTTTGCAATCTTTTCTAGTTTTACCTTCTGGAAGGTAAAAACTAAAAACTCTAACGTACTTTGCTCCAAGATTTTTTGCGATATTAAATACGTTTTTAGCAGTTTCAAAATGCAAATCAACGTCGCCGTCTAACGAAATTTTACCAAGCGGAGAACCGATAGAAGAAACTTTAACGTTATAGCGGATAAGCGTGTTCTTTACCATTTCAACTTCTTCATCTATAAGAGTTGAAACGTTTTTACCGTTAATCCCCCTAAGTTCAATATGGCTAAACCCAAATTTATTTAACGCTTTGCATTGAGTTTCAAAATCGCTGGAAAACTCATCTGCAAAAGCAGATAAAAAATAATCTTGCATTATATATTAAACTCCATTTACTCTTAAATATAATCTCAATTAAATTATAAGATATAATTTTAGAAAATTAAATAAACAAAAACCAACTAAAACATTAATAAAACTAAACTAACTTTGAAAACACAAAAAAAAGAACTTGGAAATTCCAAGTTCTTTTTTAACGGACTAAAAAATTATTCAGCAACTGCAGTAGCGCCAGCTTCTTTAAGTTTTTCAACCATCTTATCAGCTTCTTCTTTAGCAACTGCTTCTTTAAGAGTACCGAGTTTTTCAACAACGTTCTTAGCTTCAACAAGGCCAAGACCAGTAAGTTCTCTAACAACTTTGATAACTGCGATCTTGTTTGCGCCAACTTCTTTAAGAACAACGTTGAATTCAGTCTTTTCTTCTGCTGCTTCAGCAACTGGAGCTGCTGCGCCTGCTACTGCAACCGGAGCTGCTGCGCTAACGCCGAATTCTTCTTCGATTGCTTTTACTAAACTGTTAAGTTCCATAACAGTCATACCTTTAATTTCTTCTATCATTTTTGCGATATCTGCCATTTTAATTTTCCTCTCTTTTTGAATTTTTTTAATTTGATTTTTCTCTTAACTAATAAGAGATTGGTTTAAGGTGTTAGTTACGAGTTAGGCAAGGCTCGACGGCGAGTTATCGGGTACAATAGACCTTGTCGGTCATTGTAATCGTAACTTGACGGCAGTAACGATGCATAACGAAGTAAATAACGACTTAAAAGTTATTCGCCCTTCTTCTCCGCAACTCTATTAAGAGCAACTGCAAGACCACGAATAAAGTTCGAAAGCGTACCAGCGAGCATGCTGTAAAGCGCGTCTTTCGACGGAATAGATGCAAGTGATTCAACGCCTTTTTTGTCAACGTATTGTCCGTTA
The DNA here is from genome assembly GCA_015055525.1 of Clostridiales bacterium. Taxonomy (GTDB): domain Bacteria; phylum Bacillota; class Clostridia; order Christensenellales; family Borkfalkiaceae; genus HGM11412. The sequence continues at coordinate 39,629 of SVHZ01000009.1, read as the reverse complement.
ACGTATGCGCTCTTTGCTGAAATTTTATTTTCAAGCTTCTTAGCGTTTTCAACAACAATCTTAGATGCGCCAACTTCATCGCTACCGAATGCTACGGCAGTAGTTCCGTTAAGGTCTGCATCAAAACTGTCAACGCCGAGTTCATTAAACGCTCTTCTGATAAGAGTGTTTTTAAGCACTTTGTATTCAACGTTAGCTTTTCTGAATTCGTTACGAAGTTGAGTATCTTCTGCTACGGTTAAACCACTGTAGTTAACTAAAACTACTGATTTAGCTTCAGAAATTTTAGCCTTAATGTCTTCAACAACCTGCTTTTTAGCCTCTAAATTTGCTGACAACTTAATTTACCTCCGTTATTATTTTTGCCTATAAAAAACCGCTCTTTGCCAAGGCATAGCAAAAAGCGGACTAAAAAACTAATCTACTATTTTACAACCTCGGCAGGTGCAACTTATAAAAGTTACTTAAAAACCGGCTTTCTTCGGCTATATATTGTACGGTAATTGTAACATACCGCAGTTTTTTTGTCAAACGATTTTAACCTTCGTTTGAAAGGTTTAACAAAATCTTGAGCTGAAAACGTATTTTAAGACGTTAGAAGCAAGTTAGACGAGGCACAAGATTTTTTAACGCTGAGTTAGACCTTGCTGGTCAACGAAGTGTTAAAAAGTCGCAGTAACAAAGTATAACGACGCTTATAACGGCTTAAAAAAGTTAGTTTTTAACTTGAACCTTAACACCAGGACCCATAGTGCTTGCTAAAGAAATGCTCTTAATGTATTGACCTTTTGCAGCAGCGGGTTTAGCCTTGATGATTGCATCTAATAATGCATTGTAGTTTTCAATAAGTTTTTCTTTACCGAAAGACTTTTTACCAATTGAACAGTGGATAACTGCAGTCTTATCAAGTCTGTATTCAACTTTACCAGCCTTAACGTCTTTAATTGCTTTTTCAACGTCAGGAGTAACTGTACCAGACTTCGGGTTGGGCATAAGGCCCTTAGGTCCTAAAAGTCTTGCGATTCTACCAACCATACCCATCATATCAGGAGTGGTGATAACAACGTCGTAATCGAACCAGTTTTCTTTTTGGATCTTAGCGATAATTTCTTCGCCACCAACGTAATCAGCGCCTGCCTTTTCAGCAAGGTCAGCCTTTTCGCCTTTTGCAATAACTAAAACTTTAACGTTTTTACCAGTACCGTTAGGAAGAACGATAACGCCTCTAACTTGTTGGTCTGCTTGTTTTGGGTCAACACCGAGTTTGGTGTGGAACTCAATAGTTTCGTCAAATTTTGCTTTTGCAGTATCTAATACGATATCCATTGCTTCAGCAACGTCGTATTGTTTGTTCTTTTCAAACGCCTTAATACTATCAGCGTATTTCTTTCCGAATTTCATTTATAAAACCTCCTCGTGGTACGTGCGAGATAAAAAATCTCTCCCACTCTCCTTTATTAGTCTTCTACGGTAACGCCCATACTTCTTGCAGTACCGGCGATCATGCTCATGCACGCTTCAAGATTGTTAGCGTTAGTGTCTACCATCTTGATTTTAGCAATTTCCTCAACTTGAGCTTTAGTAAGTTTTGCAACTTTGTTCTTGTTCGGGGTTGCACTTGCAGTTTCTATACCGCACGCCTTCTTAATAAGTTCTGGCGCAGGTGGGGTTTTAAGAATAAAAGTGAACGAACGATCTTGATAAATAGTGATAACTACGGGAATAACGTAGCCTAACTTATCTTGAGTCTTCGCGTTGAATTCTTTAGTGAAACCAGGTAAGTTAATACCGTAAGGTCCAAGAGTTGAACCAACGGGCGGGCCCGGGGTTGCCTTGCCTGCTTGTAACTGTAATTTAACTACAGCGGTAACTTTTTTTGCCATAATAAATCCTCCATCGGTGGTACTTGCGTGGCGTTATTAGAAAAATTTAACGCCTCTCCCACATATTCTAAAAGGCATTTTGCCTATTAGTTAACTTTTTTAAGTTGAACGTACTCTACCTCAACTTCAGTTTCAGTATCGAACATAGCAACTTTTACTTTTGCCTTTTGCGAAACGTCATTAAGATCGAGAACCGTTCCAATAAATCCGTCAAGCGGACCAGAAACGATTTGAACGCTATCGCCCTTAACAAAATCAACCTCGTCAACCCAAGTGTCAAGACGCATACGCTTAACTTCTTCTTCAGTAAGCGCAACCGCCTTACCTTGAGGACCTACGAAACCCGTTACGCCACGAGTGTTGGTAATAAGATACCAAAGTTCGTTTGAATATACGAGTTTAATAAATACGTAGCAAGGAAGAATTTTACGGAGAACGACTTTCTTTTTGCCGTTTGCCTTTTCTTCAATGGTTTGCTCCATCGGAATCTTGATTTCAAGAATTTGCTCTTGCAAATTACTGTTTTCAATCAATTTTTCGAGGGTGTTTTTAACCATCGCTTCATAACCGGTATTCGTATGGATAACGTACCATTTTGCAACTTCTGCCATAGTCCGCTCCTTATCTGCCGATGCCGGTTAAAAGATCTAACAAGTAACTAAGACCGAAATCCATAAGCATTAAAACCACTAAAAAGCAAAGCACTACGCCAATAACGATACCCGTTTGCTTAACTACTTTACCAAAACTTGGCCAAGATACTTTCTTAATTTCAGAAAATACCTCTTTTAACTTTCTACCAATGCGAACAAAGATATTCGGTTTTTTGTTCTTTTGTTGAACTTTCTTCTCTTCAACTTTGTTTACTTTTTTTTCTTTCATTTTACACCTTAATAAGCAAGACGATATACTTCGAGCCTTGCTTAACGATACCCTATAAATTATTTAGTTTCTTTATGAGTGGTATGTTTTTTGCAGAACGGACAATATTTGCTAAGTTCAATTCTGTCAGGAGTGTTCTTTTTGTTTTTGTAAACGTCATAATTTCTTTGCTTGCATTCAGTACAAGCAAGAGTTATTCTAACTGCATTACCTTTTGCCATTTTTATAATTCCATCCTAAAAAATTAACACCCCAATTTTCGGAGTGCTATCTTATTTTACATTATTGTTCCCACCTTGTCAACGTTTTTTCAAGGCTTTTTGCAAATTTTTTTCTTAAATATATTTATAGACGCGCTCGCGCGTGTAAAATCTACTCTTTTTATAAAAATTATTGTATTTTTTTATTAAAAGTGCTATTATACATTATATCAAACCTAAAACTTTAGGAGATTTTTGACTAAAAAATGAAAGTTATTATTTCAGGCTGTGGCAAAATTGGCACGGCGATAATTGAAAGTTTACAAAAAGAAAATCATCAAATCGTTGCAATAGACACTAACCCTGAAGTGTTAGAATCTATCTCTAATCGTTTCGACGTTTTAGAAGTTTGCGGTAACGGCGCTTGCTATGACGTTTTGATGGAAGCGGGGGCTGATACTGCCGATTTATTTATTTCGGTAACGTCGTCTGACGAGTTCAATATGCTCTCTTGTTTCGTTGCTAAAAAAATCGGCGTTAAAAACACCGTTGCGCGTATTAGAAATAGCGAATATAACACTAAGAGTTTCAACGAAGTTAAACAAGACCTTGGCATAAACGTTACTATAAACCCAGAACTTTTAACGGCTAAATCTCTATTTAACATTTTAAGCCTCCCGTCTGCTACCAACGTTGAAACGTTCTCTTCAAACGGAACGGAAATGATTGAACTCACTATTGAAGAAAACTCTAAAGTAGTAGGAGTTCCATTATTTGAACTTAGAAAAAAACACGGCTTTAACTTCTTAGTAGGCGTAGTTGAAAGAGAAGGCGCGGTTTATATCCCCAAAGGCTCGTTTACTTTAAGCGTTGGCGATAAAATAGGTATCTTCGTTCAAAAGACGGATGAGCAAAGCGTTCTTAAATCGTTCGGAATAGAAGAAAAACGCATAAAATCAGTTATGATAATAGGCGCAAGCAGAATATCTTATTATCTTTCAAAATTGCTTTTAGACAGTAAGCGCTCAGTTAAAATTATTGACATTAACGAAGAAAAATGCCTTGAATATGCAGATAAACTTCCAAACGCAACGGTGGTAAACGGCGACGGTATGGCACAAGAACTTTTAATTGAAGAAGGCGTTTTAGATACGGATGCGTTCATCGCCCTTACGGGTAAAGACGAGCAGAACGTTCTTTCATCAATTTACTCTCAAAGCAAAGACGTTAAAAAGACTATTGCCGTTATCGACCGCGACGAGATTATAGGTGTTTCTAAAAGTTTGGGGCTTGACACGATTATTAGCCCTAAATTCTTAGTTGCCGACGTTTTAGTTAGATACGCTCGCGCGCTTGAAAGTTCAAAAGAAAGTAAAATTGAAACTTTATATAGTTTATTTGAAGGAAAGGCTGAGGCGTCTGAATTTAAGATACTTTCAGACTTTAAGCACGTTGACGTTCCGCTTAAAAACCTTAAAATTAACGACCAAACTCTTATTGCGGGCATAATTCGCGATAGAGAAACTATTATCCCCTATGGTGACGACGTGTTTAAGGTGGGAGATAAAGTTATACTTATCACCGCAGGCAGTACGGTCTACGATCTTTCTGACGTTATAGGTTAAAATTATGAATTACAAGTTAGTTTTTTCTACGGTGCTTAAGGTGGTAAAGCTCGAATCCGCCTTAATGCTTTTACCGTTATTAACAAGCCTTATTTTTAAGGAAAGTTGTTTTTACGACTTCTTGATAACTATGGCCGTATCGTTTACGTTAGCCCACGTTATTGAAAAATTTATAAAACCAACTTCTAAATACTTTTATTCAAAAGACGGGTTTATTACCGTTGCTCTCACTTGGATAATCGTTTCGTTAATCGGAGCGGTTCCGTTTGTTATAAGCGGAGAAATCCCTTCGTTTATCGACGCCTTCTTTGAAATGGTAAGCGGTTTCACAACGACGGGCGCAACCATTTTATCCGACGTTGAAAATATAAGTAAGGGCTTACTAATGTGGCGAAGTTTTTCGCACTTTATAGGCGGTATGGGCGTTCTCGTTTTCATTATGGCGATAACGAGCAAAACAACCGATAGACCTATCCACATTTTAAGGGCGGAAATGCCCGGCCCAATGGTGAGCAAACTCGTTCCCAAGTCTAAAGATACGGCTAAAATTTTATACCTTATGTATATAGTTTTAACGGCTGTTTTGGTTGTTATGTTGCTATTTGGCAAAATGCCACTTTACGACAGTTTAGTTCACGCTTTCGGAACGGCAGGCACGGGCGGTTTTGGAATAAAAAATTCAAGCATTGGTGGTTATAACGACTATATTCAATGGGTTATAGCAATATTTATGCTACTTTACGGCGTAAACTTTAACCTTTATTATTTCTTGATTATTAAAAGGACGTTCTCCGTTCTTAAAAGTTCGGAACTTAGAACGTATATTATAATAATCGCAACGGCGGTAATTGCAATATTTATAAACATTTATCCCCTTTACCAAAACGTTTACGAAACTATAAAAATTTCCTTCTTCCAAGTTTCGTCTATTATAACAACGACGGGTTATGGAACGGTAGATATAAATTCTTGGCCGGCTCTATCAAAAACGATATTACTTTCGCTTATGTTTATCGGCGGTTGTTCCGGTTCTACCGCAGGCGGTATTAAAATTTCAAGATTTTTACTCGCGTTTAAGAAGATTAAGGCGGAACTTAAAAAACTCCTTCATCCAAACACCGTTTCAGTTATTAAACTTGAAGGCGAAAAAGTTGACGATGACGTAATTTCAGGTTTAAGCGCATATTTTACTCTTTACTTTATCAGTTTTATAGCGCTTACGCTTATAGTGGCAACAAACGGATTGCCTTTTGAAACCACGTTTAGCGCAGTTTGTTCTTGCTTTAATAACATAGGCCCGATATTTGGCGAAGGCGTGCAAAACTTCTCGTGTTTTAACGGGTTTTCAAAGATTATTCTCTCGATAACTATGCTACTTGGCAGACTTGAAATTTACCCTTTACTTTTAGCGTTTATCCCTTCAACTTGGGCAAAAAGTAAAATTTAACCTAATAAAAAAATGCAACCTTTGTGGTTGCATTTTTTATTTATCGAGATACACCTTAAACTCCGTTCCTAAACCAAGTTCACTTTCACACTCAATCCTTCCTTTAACAAGTTCAAGTATACGCTTTACTATTGACAAGCCTAACCCTAAACCTTTTCCACCGTAATATTTATCTGCTTGATAAAACTTTTCAAAGATGTGCTTTTTAGTTTCATTATCCATGCCAATTCCGTTATCTTTGATAGAAACTACGATTTTATCTTTTTCCCTATACGTTTTTACAAAAATTTTGCCACCCTTTTTACTGTACTTTATAGCGTTAGACAAAAGATTTATCCAAACTTCTCTCAAAAGATAAGGGTCGCTTTTAATCTTTAACGGTTTAAGTTTTAAGTCTATTTCAATACCACGTTCCTTTAACTGCCCGTCAAGACTTAAAATGCAATCTTCTATCTGACCGTCTAAAGAAAAAGTTTCTTTTTGCGTAGCTTCCACTTGATTGTCAAGCCTAGCGAGTTTCAAGGTGTTTTCAGAAAGAGCGGATAAACCCTTACTTTCTTCAATTATTATGCGTAGATATTCTTTTTGCTCTTTAGTTAAATTATCGCTACACTCTAAAAGTTCGGCATAGCCTTTAATTGAAGATATGGGCGTTTTGAATTCGTGAGTAAAACTTGAAACGAAATCGTTTTTTAGTACCGCTACCGAATTTAACTGCTTAACCATTTCGTTAAAATTCGTAATTGCCGAATTGACGTGCGGGTTTTTTGTAATGGGCGCCATGCGAACGGTAAAATCGCCTTCGGCAAGTTTATTTATACTCTCGTTGATTTCACTAATTTTACCAATCGTTACTTTGGTTATTAAAAACGCAAGCCCTACGCCTAAAAGGGCAGACGTTACTACGTAAATTACAATAATCCAAAAGTTCTTACCGCCTTCTGGGATTTGTATATATTTTGTAGTTACCGCGTTTATAACGTTACCAAGAGCAATACCAAGCACCCAAACGACTAAAACGCATATCGTTAAAACCCAAGGCGATATAATGCTTTTATCGGTAATCTTGTGTTTATTTTTCATTTCTTATTCCCCTGTAACCTATGCCCCTAACCGTTTCAACGTCAATATCTGAAAAGGTGGAAATCTTGTTTCTTATTCGGTTTATATAAACCTTAACTATTTCTTCTTCCGTGTCGCTATCCCACGACCAAAATTCTTGAAAGAGCATATCCTTTGAAAAGGAACGTTCGGGATAAGATAATAATTTATATAAAATACCAAATTCCGTTTTGGTCAAAACCACTTTTTCTTTATCGTTACTTACAGTCAAAGTGTCGTAATCTAAAACGGTGCTACCAACCATTATTTTTCTTTCCGTTACGATTTTTGCTCTACGCATAACGGCTTTTATTCGCATAAAGAGTTCGTCAAACTCAATAGGTTTTACGATATAATCGTCAACGCCCACGTCAAACCCCATTGATTTATCGCTCAAAGTTCCCCTTGCAGTTACCATGATTGCAGGAATTATGTTTCCTTCGCTACGCACGGTTTTTACAAATTCATAACCGTCCATTATCGGCATCATAGCGTCAACGAGCATAATGTCAACGTGGTTTTCGGATAATTTTTCAAGCGCGTCTTTACCGTTTTCAGCGGTAACTGTTTTGTATCCTTCGTTATTAAGTTTAATTTCTATAAGTTTTCTTATATTCTTATCGTCTTCAACTATTAAAACGTTAAACATAAAACCTCACGAAAAACTTTAATTTTATCTATCTTTTATATTTTAACATAAATAATTTATAAGTTACACGGTTTTTACTAAAATTTCATTAAATTAATTTTCTAAATGTTGTAATCTTTATAAAATTATGGTAAAATTAAGTGTACAAGGAGATTGATTATGTATCCTCACGAATTATTTTTTGGAATCCACTTATACGGTGTTATGATTGCAATAGGCGTTCTTGCGTGCTTTGCGGTTTTATTTTTAGTTGGAAAGAAAAAGGCGTTTTTCCCTTCCTTTTTAGATTTTACATTTTACACGGCTATTGCATCTATTGCAATAGGTTTCTTTTCAGCAACGCTCTTTCAAGCAACTTACGACTATATTCAAAATCCCGAAGGCGGTTTCCATTTGGGTAACGGCTTTACTTTCATAGGCGGTCTTATAGGCGGTGTTGCAACATTCCTTATAATTTACTTTATTTCAAGAAAGAAAATTTCTGGAACACTTCTTGAACTTTTACCGCTCGCTCCACTTTGCATAACGATAGCCCACGCTTTCGGTAGAATTGGTTGCGCATTTGCGGGTTGTTGTTACGGTAAAATTACCACTAGCGCTATCGCTATGTATAATGCGGGCGCTATGAGAATACCCGTTCAACTTTACGAAGCGCTTTTCTTATTTATTTTATTTGGAATACTTGCTTTCTTATATATTCGCAAAAATTATAAGTATACTATGCCAGTTTATCTCGTTGCATACGGCATTTTTAGATTTATAATCGAATTTTTCAGAGGCGACGATAGAGGGGAACTCATTTCAACGATAATTTCCCCATCTCAATTTTGGTCTATACTTATGGTGGTTATAGGAATTGCATTATTTTTCGTATTAAGATATTTTTACAATAAAAAAGGACCCGAAGTAGTTAATGAAAAAAGTTAAACTAATTCTCAAACTCTTTTTAACGATGCTTAAAATAGGCGCGTTCACTTTCGGCGGTGGATATGCTATGATAGCGCTTTTAGAACACGAATTCGTTGAGAAGAAAAATTGGATTTGTAAAGACGAGTTTTACGACGTTGTTGCTATCGCGGAATCAACTCCCGGCCCTATCGCAATAAACTCTGCCACTTATATCGGTTATAAAGTTGCAGGAATTTTAGGCTCGACTTTTGCAACGATAGGTGTTTTTTTGCCGTCGCTTATAATAATTTATTTAATATCGTTATTTTTCGACGCATTTTTAAGTTTAACGCTCGTTCAATGCGCGTTTAGAGGTATTCAAGTTTGCGTTTGCTATCTCATTTTAAGCGCAGGCATTAAAATGGCGAAGAAACAACTTAAAAATCCCCTTGCGATAATTCTTTTTTCAATAACTCTTATAGCGTTTATAACGCTTTCTCTCGTTGCAGTAAAATTCTCGTCTATATTCTATATTTTAATAGGCGCAGGAATTTCAATAATAGTGAATTTTATAATATCTCTTCGCAAAAAAGAGAAAAAGGGGGATAACTTATGATTTATCTCACTTTGTTTTTAACTTTTTTGAAAATCGGAGCAGTTTCGTTTGGCGGAGGATATGCTATGATTCCGCTTATAAGAGAAGAAGTTTTATCGTTCGGTTGGCTAAACGAGGCGGAATTTACTAACTTTATTGCTGTAGCCGAATCAACTCCCGGCCCTATTGCCGTTAATATGGCAACGTTTATAGGTAGCACGCAAGCGGGATTTTTAGGCTCGTTACTCGCAACGCTCGGCGTAGTGCTTCCGTCGTTTATAATAATTCTTTTAATCGTAGCAGTATTTAACAACCTTCTTAAACTCGCAGGCGTTAAATGGGCGCTCAAAGGCATTAAACCTGTTGTTGCGGGGTTGATTATTGGAACTGCGATTACTATGATAATTAGCAATCTATTTGCAATTTCAAAGATAACCGACACTTTTTATTTTGACTACAAAGCATTAATTATTCTTGCAATAATCGTTGCTTTGCCAATTCTTTGTAAACTTATTATAAAGAAGAAACCCTCACCGATAATTTTAATTTTAATCTCGGCGGTGCTTGGAATTTTATTTTACGGATTATGAATTACTTAACCAATTATCACACTCACACTAAAAGATGCCGTCACGCGCGGGGCGAAGATAGAGAGTACGTTGAAAACGCCATAAAAGCAGGGCTTAAAGAACTTGGATTTTCAGACCACGCCCCTTACGTTTTTGACGGGAATTACGATTCGGGTTATCGTATGTTTTTAGACCAAGCCCAAGAATATAAAAACTCTATCCTTTCCTTGAAAAAAGAGTTTGAAAACGATATTAAAATTTATTACGGCTTTGAACTTGAATATTATAAAGATTCTTTCAAAAGGGAAATCAACTACTTAAAAACGCTTGAGCCTGACTATCTTATTTTAGGTCAACACTTCGTTGGTGGCGAGCCTTACGGAACTTACGTTGCGTATATCGATAGCGATAAAGAATTAACGCGTTACGTTGACGAGTGCATTGAAGCGTTATCTACGGGCAAATTTAAGTATATTGCCCACCCCGATATTGCAGGTTACAAATTTACCCCGTCGGTAGTTGATAGAGAATACACTCGCTTGCTTGAATTTTGCAAAGAGAATAACTACCCCGTTGAAATCAACGTTTTAGGTATTCAAACTAATCGTTGGTATCCAAATAGAAAGTTTTTTGAACTTGCTGAAAAGGTAGGAACGAAAGTTATTATCGGGTTTGACGCGCACAAGCCTGAGGCGATAACCGCTCAATCTTATGATTTGGCAAAAGAGTTAGTTGAAGGCTTAAACCTTAATATCATTGATAGAATTGAAATATAGAATTTTCCCCGCAACGCTCTTCGTTGCGGGGTTTTATTGACACTTTTATTTGTATGTGTTATACTTTTTTATATTTACAAAGGATAAGGCAACTTAAAATGAACGAATTTATAAAAAACTATCAGTCAAGGCAAGACGAAAAGTTTAGAAAAATGGTAGAAAATTCTACCGTTATCAAATCAGAAAACGTCCCCGTTAAAAAACTTCATCTTATAGGCAACGAAAAGAGAACGCGTTCTTTAATCTTTTTATTGATAACTTTCGTTTACACTATTATCACTAACTTTATAGTAGGCGAATTTTCCATGCTCTTGCTTATCTTAAACTTAGTAATGTTTGGCACGGATTTTTATTTAAGGTTAAACGACAATAGCGTTTGGGCGCTAAACCACTATTCAAAAATAAGCGCTATTTCTATTATAAATAGGTTTGCCGTTACCTTCATTTTTTTCTGGACGACCTATATGCATATAACCGAACTTTTAGAAATTATTGCCGTAAACAAAGAGCATTTCGACTATTTGATACGCGTTTCATACACGCCTAGTGAAGGCAGATGGGAGTGTTTCAAAATTATATTTGATGAAAACCCCGTATTTATTATTTCTTTTGCATATTCTATAATAACGTTTATCCCCGTTCTTTTCTATTTTATAAAATTATCTATCCGCTACTATTCAAAGAATATTTTAACGGTCGTTGCAATGGCTATCCCCATTTTAGGCATAGTAGTTTTATATAAATGGATAATGGCGTTCAAAAACTTCAAAGAGTACGTTCTTATTGATAATGAAACTTGCAAAATCAATCATAGAAGATTAAATAATAACGCATACGTCCTTAGCAAAGCCGTATTAAGAGGCGCGATTATCGTTGCATTTATAATTGGTTACGTTATCTTAATGACTTCAATTCAAAATATGTGATTTTAATGTAATTGATGCACGCTATCGCGTGATTACATACGCCTACGGCGATTACATACTCACCTTTGGTGAGATCACATACCAAGCCTAATCGGCTTGGATAAAAAAAGAACAAGTCAGTTGACTTGTTCTTTTTTTGGTGCGGATAACAGGGGATTCCCCTGCTAGGGGAAATGTCCGCAAGGACAAAGGGGTTGCCGTCCACGGCGAGTGATGAACCTCAGGTTTTAGATTTCGTTGTCTACGACAACGTAAAGAAAAGGAGCACCATATTCGGTGCTCCTTTTCTTTATGGTGCGGATAACAGGAATTGAACCTGCACGGTCTCCCACAGGATTCTAAGTCCTGCGCGTCTGCCAGTTCCGCCATATCCGCTTGTAAAAGCCTATTGGCTTTTATTCAGTTACTATTTTTACACCCGAACTCGTACCTATTCTCGATACGCCGAGTTCAATAAATTTAAGCGCGTCTTCTTTGCTCCTTATTCCGCCAGATGCCTTAATTAAGGTTTTTCCGCTTAAATTGTTTTTCATTATTAAAACTGCTTGCTCGGTTGCTACGCCACCTGTAAAGCCCGTGCAAGTTTTAACAAAATCTGCCCCCGCTTTGCAAACGATTTTAGTTGCAACGGCGATTTCTTCATCGGTAAGTAACCCCGTTTCAATAATTACTTTAACGGTGTTGCCGTTTGCCGTTTCTATTACCCTTTTTATCTCGTTTTCAACAAAAGCGTAATTCTTTTCTTTGAGTTTTGCTACGTTTATAACCATATCAAACTCAGTTGCGCCGTCATGGAGCGCTTGCTTTACTTCTAAAACCTTTATCTCGGTTGAGTTTTTACCGAGCGGAAAACCTATAACCGTGCAAACTTTTATATCGGTATCTTTTAAGATTTCATAACAAATTGAAACGTCACACGGGTTAACGCAAACCGACTTAAACCCAAACTCTTTCGCCTCGGAGCATAAAGTTTTAATCTCGCTTTCAGTTGCGCCAGATTTAAGCGCAGTATGGTCTATGTATTTATTTATATTCATAATCCTACTTCCCTACGCAGAATTTAGCAAAAATCTCGTCAATAATTTCTTCGCTAGCGGTTTTGCCCGTAATTTCGCCAAGAGCCGACCAGCAGTATTTAACGTCTTCAGAAACTATATCTAACGGAACGTTTAATTTTATGCCGTTTATAGCGGAATTAGCAAATTCAAGAGCCTTTTTAAGGGCAAATAAGTGCCTTTCTTCGGTAATGAGTTCAGCGTTTCTATCAACGCCTTGAGAAAACGACTTATTAAATAATTCGCGTTTGAGTTCTTCTAAACCCTCGCCCGTCTTTGCCGAAACTTCAACGCCGTTTTTAGTATCTTTATACGTATCTTTTTTATTAAAAACTATAACGTGGTTAAAATCTTTTACGCTATCTAAAATTTCTTGATCTTCTTTAGTAAACTCGTTACCGCCGTCAAACACAGCCAAGCAAACGTCTGAAGAATTGATTATCTTTTTAGAACGCTCAATGCCAAGCATTTCAATCTCGTCGGTAGACGTTCTTATACCTGCGGTATCAAAAAAGTCAAACTTAACACCGTCAATTTCAATAGAGCCTTCAACAACGTCACGCGTTGTTCCTTCGATTGAAGAAACGATAGCCTTGTCATAATTAAGCAAACGATTAAGTATTGAAGATTTACCCGTGTTGGGTCTACCAACGATTGCAACTTTAACGCCGTTTTTAATCTTGCTACCCGCGTTGTAACCGCTAATTAATAAAGTTATCTCATCCTTAACCATCGTTAAGTTCTTTTCAAGCGTATCAAGGGCTAATTCTTCTAAGTCTTCTTCGGGATAATCAATATCCGCCCCGATTTCCGCTAAGGCGTAAGTTAACCCGTTTTGCATATCGTTAACTTTTTGAAAAAGTTTTTCACGATACAAACTGTAACCCGATTTTACTTGGGCAACGCTTTCGCCGTTAATCATATCTATAAGACCTTCGGCAGAAGAAAGGGAAAGTTTGCCGTTTAGAAACGCGCGCTTTGTAAACTCACCGCGAGTTGCCGGCTCTGAACCTAATTCAAAAGTCTTTTTAAGCACCGCTTGAGTTATCGTTATACCGCCGTGGCAATGAATTTCAACCATATCTTCGCCGGTATAACTTTTTGGCGCTTTGAAATAAACCGCCATACCAAAGTCCTTAAAATCGTTGCAGTCGATTTCGCCAACGTAGAGTTTATACGGCTCGAAATTAAGTACGCTTATATTTTTAGCAATAGGAGTGAACATCTTGCTTAAAAGTTCTAAACTACCACTACCGCTTATTCTTATAATTGCAACACCGCCAACGCCGTTGGCGGTTGAAATTGCAGAGATTATATCGTTATTCATAATTAACTAAAAATTTCATCGCTATCGTCTGACTTTGCAGAAGAATTATCCTTTCCACTTGAAAATTCGGGGAAGGGATCAACGTCGTTATTTTGAGGTTTATTTTGATTTGGCGATTGGAAAGGATTTCCGTTTTGACCGTTATTATAGTTTGCGTAAGGATTATAAACGTTGTAATATTGCTTGAAACTCTTTCTTTCTCTATTTCTCACAACGAATAAAAGTATGCCGAAAAGCGGTGGGTCTAAGAAAAGTGATAAGAGCGAGAATAAAAGCGCAGATTCCGGAGCGTAAAGCCTGAAAACCAAGAATATAACGCTAACTTCAAAGAAGATAAACGCAATATCAACGCCAAGCGATACAAATGAGAGAATTTCATATAGTAAACCCGTGCCCATAACCCAATTTTGCAAAAATGGACTACTGAAAACAAAGCTTACGTCAAAAAGAATACTTGCGATAAGAAGATAACTGCCAATGCTTAACAAAATAGTTATAACCGTTTGAGCAATTGATAAAAGCATAAGCCATAAGCCAACGTTATCTATCTTTTTGCCCCAAACAACGGCGCTACCGATTACCTTACCGAGCAAATACCAATTGAGAAATGGAACGAAAGCCATCCATCTACCCTTATTGATATTAAGTCTTTTAGCCATAACCCAAATAGCGATAGCCATAAACACATAGCCTACAACATAGGTCGCTATACTGATTATTAAAGATATTAAAACGTAATTAAAATCGGAAATATTCAAAATTTCATTTATTAATGACAACATAATTTTTACCTATAAATAGTGTTTGCAAAATAATAAATTTTATAAAATTTATTCAATAAAGTCTATTCAACGCTGAGTTAGACCTTTCTGGTCAACAAAGTCTATCGGCTAAGTAGAAAAGATGATAGGCGACGCAAATAACGGATTAAAAATTAAAGCGTTAGTTTGGGTATTAGACGAGGCTCGCGAAGTGTTTTGGAAGAGATAGACCTTATCGGTCATCGAAGTCAAAACACCAAGCCTATTAAATGCTCTTATTTTAAGACGTTAGAAACAAGTATTTCAAGGCTCGACAAGTGGGGACGGATACAATAGACCTTTTTGGTCATTGTAATCGTACACACTTGGCAGTTAACGCAGAAATACGCCGTTTATAACGGATTAAAATTAGTAGGCGCGAGCAAAGTAAACTATCTTAGAAGCCTTTTTACCACATACGGCGCAAACTTTGCCTTCGGCGCTATCTTCAGCGATAACACGAGCAGATGCTTGAGTTTGCTCTTTGATTTTTTCTTCACATTCACGGCAACCGCACCACGGCGCTTTTACGAAACACTTATTGTCAACCGCTTGTAAAATACCTTCAAGACTTTCAGCCCAAACGATTCTTTCGTCACGGCGAGTTCTTGATTTTTCAAGCATTTCTTTTTGAACGGTAGATAATAATGATTTAACCGCTTGAACATCGAATAAAGAAAGTTCTATCTTTTCTAAAGTGTCACGACGCATAGCCATCATCTTGCCGTTTTCAATATCACGAGGACCAACTTCAATTCTTACGGGAACACCTTTCATTTCCCATTCGTTGAACTTCCAACCAGGAGTTTGATCGCGCTTGTCAACTTCCGCTCTGATGCCTGCGTCTAAGAAGGCGTCGCAAAGTTTTTGAGCGTTTTCTAAAACACCGTCTTTATGCATAGCAACGGGAACGATAATAACTTGAATAGGAGCAACAACGGGCGGAATTACCAATCCGCGTTGATCGCCGTGCGCCATAATGAGCGCGCCGATTAAACGAGTTGATACGCCCCAACTAGTTGAATAACCGTATTTAAGCGTTCCGTCTTTGTCAAGGAATTTCATATCGAAAGCCTTTGCAAAGTTTTGACCTAAATAGTGAGAAGTGCCAGCTTGCAAACTCTTACCGTCAAGCATCATTGCTTCCATACCGTAAGTTGCTACTGCTCCTGCAAATTTTTCTTTATCTGTTTTTCTACCTGTGAGTACGGGAATTGCCAAGCAATTTTCAGCAAAGTCTTTGTAAACTCCAAGCATTGTTTGAGTTTCAATTTCCGCCTCTTCTTCGGTTGCGTGAACGGTGTGGCCTTCTTGCCATAAAAATTCGCTCGTTCTTAAGAAAGGACGAGTAGTCTTTTCCCAACGCATAACGTTACACCATTGGTTGATTAAAATAGGAAGGTCACGATAACTTTCCATCCACTTAGCATACATATCGCAAATGATAGTTTCACTAGTCGGGCGGATAACGAGCGGTTCTTGAAGTTTTTGACCGCCTGCGTGAGTTACCGTTGCAACTTCCGGAGCAAAGCCCTCAACGTGTTCCGCTTCTTTCATAAGATAACTTTGCGGAATTAAAAGTGGGAAGTATGCGTTCTTAACCCCCGTCTTTTTGAAACGAGCGTCAAGTTCCTTTTGAATATTTTCCCAAATAGCGTAACCGTACGGACGGATAACCATAGTTCCCTTAACAGGGCCGTAATCAACGAGTTGGGTTTTAATAATAACGTCGGTATACCATTGGGGGAAATCGGCGTTGATATCTGCTATATCTTTAACGAATTGCTTTTTGTCTGTCATGACTAACTCCTAATAAAATAAAGTTCTATATAATTATTACACTTAATTATATATATTTTTATCGAAATTGTAAAGTGTTTTATCAAAACGCCCGCTTCCAATCTTCACTTTTCACTTTTTTTCATACCTTTTTTTCAAAATTTGCCTATTTACGCTTTATTTAACGAAAAAAATGTGATAGAATATAGTTACTTAATTAAAAAAAGGAGATTTTTCTAATGGAAAACAGTAACCTTACTATTAATACTATACGTTTGCTTTCGGCTGACGCTGTTGAAAAAGCCAATTCCGGTCACCCCGGCATTTGCCTTGGCGCTGCTCCGCTTGCATATACGCTCTTTCAAAACTTTTTAACGTTTAATCCTAGTAGCAGCAAGAAGTTCTACAACCGCGATAGATTTATTTTATCAGCAGGTCACGGCTCTATGCTTAATTATTCGTTACTTCACCTTTACGGATATAAACTCTCTATTGAAGACCTTAAAAACTTCCGTCAATTCGGTTCTAAAACTCCTGGTCACCCAGAATTTAACCATACGGACGGTATTGAAGTTTCAACAGGTCCGTTAGGTCAAGGTATTGCAAACGCCGTTGGTATGGCTATTGCAGAAACTCACCTTGCATCTATTTACAATAAAGACGGTTTTAACGTTGTTGACCACTATACTTACGCTCTTTGCGGTGACGGTTGCTTGATGGAAGGTATTGAATACGAGGCAGCATCACTTGCAGGTTCACTTAAACTTGGCAAATTAATCGTTTTATACGATTGCAACGGTATAACTATTGAAGGCGATACTTCTCTTGCGTTTAGTGAAGACGTTAAGAAACGCCACATTGCTCAAGGCTGGCAAGTTATCGAAGTTAAAGACGGTAACGACGTTAAGGCTTTACAAAAGGCAATCAAGAAAGCGAAAGCAGAAACTGAAAAGCCTTCTCTTATCGTATGCTACACTCAAATTGGTTACGGTTCTTCTAAACAAGGTAGCGCATCTTCTCACGGCGCTCCGCTCGGCGCAGAATGCTTAGAAGGTCTTAGAAAAAATCTTGAATATCCTTACGCTCCGTTTGAAGTTGCCGATGAAGTTTACGCTCACACTAAAAAGGCTATCAACAGAGGTAAAAAAGCAGATAGAAACTGGAAGAAGATGTTTGCAGAATATTCTAAGGCTTACCCCGAACTTGCTAAAGAGTTCATTGATAGAATGAACGGCGTTATCCCTGATTTTGACTGGAAGGAAATTTACAGTTTTGAAAAAGACGATGCCACTCGTGGAACCGGCGGTACGGTTATCAATCGTTTAGCAGGTAAAATTCCTACTTTATTCGGTGGCTCTGCCGACCTTAACCCATCAACTAAAACTTATATGAAAGGCGTTGGCGATTACACTCCTGATACTCGTGACGGTAGAAACGTTCACTTTGGTATTAGAGAACACGCTATGGCGGCTATCTGTAACGGTCTTGCTTGTCACGGCGGATTTATGCCTTTCTGTTCAACCTTCTTCGTTTTCTCTGATTATATGAAAAACGCTATGCGTTTATCAGCGATTATGAATCTTAACGTAACTTACGTTTTAACTCACGATTCAATCGGCGTTGGTGAAGACGGTCCTACACATCAACCTATCGAACACTTAACCGCTCTCCGTTCTATTCCAAATATGAAAGTATTTAGACCTTGCGACGGTAGAGAAACTGCCGCAGGTTGGGAAGTTGCAGTTAAAGGCAACGGTCCTACAAGTTTGATTTTATCTCGTCAAACCTTAAAATCTTACGAAGGCACGGGCGTTAACGCTATGAAGGGTGGCTATATCCTTTCAGATAGCGAAAAGAAGATTCCTGACGTTATCTTAATCGGCGCAGGCTCTGAAGTTGAATGCTGTATGACCGCTAAAGAAATGCTCAAAGCAGACGGTATTGATGCAAGAGTTATTTCAATGCCTTGTATGGAACTTTTCGATAAGCAATCAAAGGCTTATAGAGAAAGCGTTCTTCCTTCAAACGTTAGAGCAAGAGTATGCGTAGAAGCAGGCTCAACTCTTCCGTGGTACAAATACGCAGGTTTAGACGGTAAGGTAATCGGTATTGATGAATACGGCTTATCTGGTCCTGCAAAAGTTCTTTTCAATCACTACGGCTTTACTGCTGAAAACGTTTACAATAACGCAAAAGAACTCGTTAAATAATTAAATAACTAACCCCCGTTGCAACTGCAACGGGGGTTTATTTTATACTAATTTTACAAGTTGGCTATCGAGCGGTGGCAAAGGAAGTTGTTCACTCGATAAATATTCTAAAAGAACTTGTTCGCCTTGCGTGCCGTTAATCTTGATATAGTGGATTCTCGCTCTTAACTTTATCCAAGTTTGATTTTCTACGCTATCGCCTTGATTGAGAGCGCAAAGATGACCTATCGTTTGAATATCGTCCATACAACAAGTTAGCGCGGGGCGAGCGGCAAAAAACGTGCTTGGCGGAAGTTCATCAGCAAAGAGCGCCATGCACTCAAATTCGATAATTTTATTTCTATAACGCTCGATTTGTTCAAAACTATCAACGTAAAAATCGCCAAAGTCCGAAAGTTTAAGGTGCAATTCTTCGGAAGATACGTCGTAAGGAAGATCGGTTGCAAGTTTAATTTGACTACCTAAACTGTCAAGCGCAATAATTTCTAAATTTGGGTTAACCATTTTTAGGCTCTTTTTTATATTAGAGGTATTCTCGCTATAATCACAACGATTGATAATTACGAGTTCACACTCTTTAACCATATCAACCATCATTTGGCGCATAGCCGAAAAATATTCTTTGAACGAACTGCCGTCTATTATTAAAATTTCTTGCTGAACGTCAAAATACTCAGGGTATAAATACTTGTTTTTATCCCAAGTTTCATTGCGTTCGATAAATATTACGTGCGGTTTATGTTTTCTAACAAGGTCGTTTATAACCTTGTCTTTCCAATTTTCTTTTTCAACGTATTCAACGTAAATATCAAGTGGAGAAAGTTCTTCGCTTTTATATTCTTCTACGCCTTCTTCTTGGGTTAAAATCAAAACTTTACCAAGATCGCCAAAATCTCCGCGCGTCAAAGAATCTATTATAAAATAAGTTTTTCCGCTTTCTAAAATTCCCCTAACGGTAATAACCGGTATTCCTGCCATCAGTTAAAAATTTCCTTTAATTTATTAGTTTGCAAGTTTCTGCCAATAACGCATACCTTTCCGCTAACGTCAACTTCGCCGTCACGAATATCAAAAGAGTTTGGAACGTAATCAAAAAATATCCAACCATCCGCTCCATTTAACACGCCTTTTGCCCTTACTATCTCGCCAAAATAGCCCTCGTCAAAATCAGATAAAATATTTTCAAGTTCAGTTTTTGAAAAACGTTTTGGCGTAAACGTTGAAAAACTTTCAAACACTTCGTCTGCGTGATGATGCTCGTGTTTGCAGTTAGGATCTCCACAGCCACAATGCCCGTGTTCGTGATGGTGTTCATGGTCGCAATCACAATGCCCGTGATCGTGATGATGCTCGTGGCGATGACCATGCTCGCCTTCCTTAGAATTTTTAAGCGCGTTGATAATAAATTCCATAAGATACGCGCCGTCTTCCAAGTTTTCAAGCAAGGTTTTGCCTTCGAGCTGATAAACGGGAGTTGTAATTATAGTTGCGGTTGGGTTAAACTGCTTGATATACTCGGTAACTTCAATGAGTTTTTGCTCGCTAAAATCTTCGATTTTAGAAAGCAAAATTGTATTTGCGGTCGTGATTTGATCAACGTAAAACTCGCCGAAGTTTTTGTGATACATTTTAACTTTATTGCCGTCTACAACGGTACATAAAACGTTAATTTTGAAATTATCGCCCGCTGATTTTACCGCTGAAACTACTTCTGAAAGTTTACCGACGCCCGACGGCTCTATAATAATTCTATCGAGCGAATATTCGTTAGTAAGTTCGCTTAAAGCAACCTTAAAATCTCCCGAAAGCGAGCAACAAATGCACCCGGAATTTATCTCTTTAACGGAAACACCCGTTTCGCCTAAAAAAGCGCCGTCGATACCGATTTTACCAAACTCGTTTTCAACGATAGCAACTTTTTCAACTTTGAAAGTATCTTGATAAAGTTTTTTAATAAGCGTAGTTTTACCCGCTCCCAAAAATCCTGAAATAATATCTACTTTAATCATAATAGTCCTTATAGTTGATTTTATCTATATATATATTTTAGAACTTTTTATAAAAAAATACAATGCTTTTTATAAAAATATATTTTATAAAAACCCCAAAGTCTTTTGCTTTGGGGTTTATTTTTTAAGTTTAGTTGAACGCGGAGTTTAAGACGTTAGAAGCAAGTACAACGAGGCTCATGAAAAAGGCGGGATTGGATAGACCTTGTCAAAACGCTAAGCATATTCAATGCTCTGTTAGTTTGGGTGTTAGACAAGGCTCGCGAAGGCGATAGGCTGAGATAGACCTTTTTGGTCATCGAAGTCTATATGCGAAACGGCGCTCAACTTTTAGGTGAACGCGGAGTTTAAGACGTTAGAAGCAAGTACAACGAGGCTCATGAAAAAGGCGGGATTGGATAGACCTTGTCGGTCATCCAAGTCCGCCTTTTGAATAGAAACAAAGTTGTACGACGCTTATAACGGCTTAAACTGTTGGGGACCACGAATCATCATCGCTAACGTATATAGCCTTAAATACCCCACCGTCATAACTAGCAAAATCCCAAACGTAAGTGATTGAATACTCTTTACCGTTATACTCAAAACCTACGAGTTTTTTGCCGTTTGGCGCAACGGGGCGAGAATCCATAGTTCCAAGCGCTTTACCGTATTCGATAATAGCAAAATTATCGCCAGTTCCGCCGTTTACGTCTACTTTAATTTTGAAATATATATAGTCTTCGTAAATAACTTTTATGGGTGTTCCGTCGTAATCTACTATACTAAAAGTGTCAGTTGGTAGATATAGTTGACCTTTGTATGAATACCCTGTAATAGCCTTGTTTTTAGGCGGATATATCGACGAAGATATCGTTTTGAATTGACTGCCAAGTTTTATAGAGGCAATCATAGACCCGCTACCGCCATTTAAGTCAAGATTTATATTTATTTTTACAGAGTTCAAACTTATCTTCGGCGTTAAAACTATATCGCCGTTAACTTCATAAACGCCACTCGTTGCAAACGGATTGCCGTTATATAACCAAACTACAGATATTACGTTGTTTTTTGCTGATAACGAGTATAATTTGTACGGCTTGTGATAGGTTACCGTTTGAATAGAAGTTGCGTTATCTCCGTTTTGGTCAACCAAGTTATATTCGACTGGTATGGTTGACGTGTCGTAAACTATATTATAGGTAAAATTAGTCCACACCGCGAAGAGTTCAACGTGGCGAGTAATTCCCCAAACGATAGTTCCAGACATATAATCGCTACTATCATCTCTTGATAACGACCAACCTAAAAGATCGTAACCGTCGTTTTTAACCTCATCGCCAGACGGAAGATTAACTTCTTCACCGTAAATATAACTTCTCGTAGCAACCACTCTATAACCGTTTTTGAAGATAACAGAGTAAGTGTTAGGCGTAAGCACGGCGTTAATTTCAGCGGTTTCGGTAAGTTCTCTTATATCGTAAATACTCTTATCCCAACTTGCGCTATAACCTTCTTTTGTTTTAGGTTCAGGGAAATCGTATTCTTGAAGACCTGCAAGATCGTTTATATTGATAGATTCGATAGTTCCATCGTAATTTATAAAGTTAATGAATTGTTCGGTTGAATACTCTGCAACGAGCGTCGCTCCTTCCGTTTTACCCCAAACAACGCTACCGTTTGAAGAACTAACGAACTCGTCAGTCCCTTCAATCTTGTATCCCACAAAATATTTACCTTGCGGAGCAGTTGGAACTTGAATTGTGTTTTTAACGCCAAACTCAACGTTAGCGGTTTTTGAAACGTCTTCGCTAAAGTACCCTTCGCCTGCGTTTAACGTAAGTTTATAAGAGTTTGGCTTATATTCAGCGGTTAGAATTACTTTGCTATTGCCTTTTAATGGTAAATATTCAAATTTAGAGTTAAGTTTTGCGCCGTTAATCTTCCATTTAACAAACTCGTAACCTTCTTTTTGAGGAATTAAATTCCTTAGAGTTTGAGTTGAACTGCCGTAAAGGATGTTACCCGATTGCGCGTCAAGCGTTCCGCCGTTCAAGTCAAAATCGTAAGTGATGGAAATGGGATTCCATACCGCAACGATTTTAGAAATTTCGCTATCGTATTGCCACACTTGCAAATTAAACGGAGTTCCGTCTTCATACTGCCAACCACCAAAGGTATAACCCCTTTTAGTAAGGGTTAAAAAAGGAATTTCTTGATTGTGTTCAAGTTCTATAATTTTTTCAGTATCTAAAGAAGTAGATTGCTTTCCACCGTTAAAATCAAAGGTAACTTGTTGTTTTTTAAGTTTCCACTTTGCTAGTATTATTACTTTGCCAACGTCTATATTAAAAGAAGAAAGGTCAACTTCTTCTTCGCCAAAATACCAACCTTCAAAATCGTAACCGTATCGTTCAGGGGTTTTTATCTCCACCTTTTGACCGTAAGTAATTTCTAAATTGTTCTTGGTAATTTCTTGACCGCCTTCGTATAAAAGACCACCGTTAAAATCAAAGTATACTTGATAATTTCTTAACTTCCAATTTGCCTTAATTGTAACTTGTTTTTCATTGATCATCCAAGGTTTTAAGGAAACGAAATTTCCGTTATGCGTCCAGCCTGTAAACTCGTAACCTTTTTTTGCGGGGGTTGGCAAAGATACGTCTTCCCACAAAGAAAAAGTATATGACGTAGCGCCGTCAATAGAGCCACCGTCAAGATCCAAGGTTACGCTAATTTGTTTCTCGGACGTAAAGTCACTTGAGTTATTGCACGCAACTAAACAAGAAAATATTAAAATGAACGATAATATACAAATTAACTTTTTCATAATATCTCCAATATTAATATTTTAACTTATAAGTTAAATTATGTCAAGAAATGAAAAAAGTCCACACACGTGGACTTTTATATTATTTCATTGAAAATACTTTTATTGCCTTTTTAACGTCTTCCTTCATCGCTTGCATAGCGCTAAAAGCAACGTCGTGAAGATAATTTGTTGAGCCGTCTTCAATAACTTTTTTTGCGGCGAGATAACCTGCTTTAGACATATAAGAATAGTAGTTTATCTTTCTTATGCCGTTTTCAATAGCCGTTTTGTATCCTTCGGCGCTAACACCGCTACCACCGTGCATAACGAGTGGTAAACCCGTTTCTTTGGCGCAATTTTTTATAACGTCAAAGTCAAGTTTAGGTTGAGCGGTATAAAAACCGTGAGAAGTTCCAAAGGCAATTGCAAGCGCATCAATCCCAGTTTGCTCGGAAAATTCTTTGGCTTGATCTGGGCGAGTATAAAAATCTTCGGGTTTACCTACAAGAGCGCTCTCTTTACTGCCCGCCTCGCTCTTTATAAGCCTTCCAAGTTCCGCCTCAACGCTAACGCCCATCGAGTGAGCAATCTCGGTAACCGACTTCGTTACTTTTAAGTTCTCTTCATAAGGAAGAGAAGACGCGTCTATCATAACCGAAGTAAAACCAAGCCTCAACGCCTTGTAAATCATATCGAGCGAAACGCCGTGATCAAAGTGAACGCATACGGGAACTTTGGCGTTAGACGCCATAGCCACCATAGCGGGCGCAACCATTGAAACGTCGTTATAAACGTTGTGAACTTCAGCGTGCGCAATAATTACAGGTTCGTTTAATTCTTCGGCGGCGGAGATAATTGCTTGCAAACTATCAAACCCAGTCGCATTGAACATACCTATCGCTTTCTTTTCTTGCTCGGCAATTTTTAATATTTCTTTCAAATTTACTAACATAATTCTTTCCTTTTTAAGTTTTTGCAAAAGTTTATAGTTTCTTGTTGAGAACGAACTCCACCAATAGCGTCCGCCTTAGTAAGCGAGGTTACCGCCACGCCTTGCGCAAACTCTAAAATTTCAATATCGCTTTTTTCTTGATAAATGGATATGAGCGCGCCCGCGCAGAAAGCGTCGCCTGCGCCCGTTGTTCCAACTACTTTATCACTTGGAAAATCATAAGACGGCAAACTTATAGAGCCGTTATTAGAAACGCAAACTGCAAGCCTTGGAGAGTGAATTATAACCCTTTCTCTAACGCCTAAGTCTTTAATTAATTTTGCAGTTTCAATTAAGTTTTCATCGCTTGGTTGTTTGTTAAGCATAGCGCAAGCCTCTACCTCGTTGATAATAAGATTATCAACGTAAGGAAGGCACGGCAAAATTTTTTGATACCTATTAGAATTTTCGGTAACTAAATCAATTGAAGTTTTAATTCCTAAATCGGTAAGGGTTTTTAATATTCTAACCCCGTCGCCATCGTCTATTTTATCGAGAAGTAAAAAGTATCCTAAATGGAACATTTTTACGCCTAAATTATCAAAATCAATATCGTCGTAACCAAAACTTTTATTAGCGCCTGCGTAAGTGAAAAAAGTTCGTTCCCCACCCGCTACGCTTATAACTTGCGTGAACGCCGTTTTAT
This sequence comes from Clostridiales bacterium, assembly GCA_015055525.1. Classification (GTDB taxonomy): domain Bacteria; phylum Bacillota; class Clostridia; order Christensenellales; family Borkfalkiaceae; genus HGM11412. The sequence goes on along the minus strand of SVHZ01000009.1, from coordinate 14,480 downwards.
CGTCACTCTCAACTAAAAGCGAAGAGTCAACGCCGTTTTTAATAAATAGTTCTTTTAAGAATTTTCCGTTATCATCCCTGCCAATTTTTCCAATCGCTTTAACAGTTAAATCGTTAAGTATTCTTTTAAGGTCAACAGAAACGTTTGGAACACAACCACCGCAAGACTTGCTAACGGATAAAATCTTAGTCAGTTCGCCAGATTTTGGGTAGGCGGAAATTTCGTTAATCTCATCGACTAAAACAACTCCCGCAACAGCAATTCCATCTTTCATAATCAGTTACATTCCGCAACGAGCGGTCCTGCCAATTCTTTTAAGAAGAACAATTTTCCCTTTAACGTTGGGATATAAGATGAAGTTATCCAAGGCGTTTTGCCGTATCTAAGCGTCATCCAAAGCGACATTCCTTGCCATTGCATACCACGGCCAAGCGTTCCGTCTGCCCCACCGATTGCGTAATCGGCTTGCAAGAAAAGACCCGGACCTATTGTGTTTGCTCTACAAGGAACGAGCGTCGTTCTCGATTTGAAACTCGTGAGCGCGTTTTGTTCAACGGTAAGCGGATGAATTTTAGCCGCTATTCTATAAGGAGCGCTCTCCCACTCTTTTGCAGTTTTATAATCACTTGCAAAAGTTGGTTCCCAGAACGCTATGTGGCACATTCTACCAATACCGTAAACTAAAACTAATTTTGCCCCTTCGCTCTTTAACTTTGCTATCTTTTCAGGATAAGTTGGCAAGTTTGATTTGGTTGCAAAATTTCTCTGTTCTTTTGGAACGGTCAACTCGCCAAGCGGATTGAAAAGCGCTTGTTCCATTGCGTATTGGAAAGAACCCGTATTGCTACTATCGAGCGTGTTGCCTTCGCTATCAGCCCACTCGTCCATATTAAAAGTATAAACGTGCGAACAAGAAACTTTCCACTCTTTAAGAAAGTATACCACCCATTTATACATTCCCATAGGCCCAACGGGAAGTATAAACGCTATCTTTTCATTTCTCTCTTTTGCAAGGCGAATTTGCATTGCAATTTCATGTCCCATATACGTTTCAAATTCGCCGAGAGTATCGCAAGAAATAGGTGAAAACCCATCGTTCCAATGCGCTTGCCTTTCAGTAATTTTATCAGGCGCGTCAATGCACGCGTCAATCTTATCAAAATCCCAACCTTCGGGATAAAAACCTTCTAATGCGCTACCTTTTACTGTTGAGTTAAAATTCATAATATTATTCTCCTATGGCAATAATCTTTTAGCCGTGCCTTTTAAGTACACGTTACATTGTCTAAACCCTTCGGCGTATTCCACACCGCATTGATATCCCCTATACTTAGAGCAAGTTTTAACCATATCTAAAAAGTCTATATTGTCGTGATCGCGCATCCAAACAACTTGACTTTCGTGGCAGTCCATCATCTTGAGTTTAAGGTCGATTGTAGAAGTAATATCTACAAACTCCGTGGGATTAAAATTTACACCCGCAAGCGTATCCATATAATAAATGGGAACGAGTTTTGCAGGGTTTGGCTGATTTGTTTTATAGTTAGGCAACGTAGCCGTAAAACTAGCGTCAAACACCAAGCGTGAAACTGCGGTATGGTCTGGCATATAATCGTCTGGCGAGTGAGTTATTATAAAATCTGGGTTAGCGTACTTTATAATATCTACCATTTTATCACGGGCTTGCTTATTGTTTTCATAAATGTCTAAATCGTCAAACCCACCCCAAATAACTTCCTTAACTCCTGCAAGCGCGCCCGCCTTTTTGGCTTCGTTTGCGCGAATAATTTTAAGTTCTTCAGGCGGAATTACAACGTGCCCAAGATTTCCACTTGAAACGTGGCAAACAAAAACCGTGTCCCCTCGTTCAACGCACTTTGCAAGCGTTCCGCTACAAGCAATTTCAATATCGTCTGGATGAGCGCCGATTGCTAATACTCTCATAAATATAACTCCTTTCTTTATTAATTTTATTTTACCACGCAAACGCTTTGTTTACAATGCTATAAAATACACTAAAAGAGTAAAATAGTCTACTTGACAATTTAATGTTTTTATTGTATATTTTTCGTATGAAAACTTACTTTAAGCATAAACTTACCAATTTGATAAGCGTTAGCAAAATTGTTACTATTCACCACTTTGAGTTTGAAAAAAACTTCAAATCGCACGGTGAATCTCACGATTTTTGGGAGATTGTTTACGCCGAGCGCGAAAGCATAATTTGTTCGGCTGACGGGAAAGAAATTTTGCTTAATCAAGGGGAAATTTTATTCCATAAGCCAAACGAGTTTCACACGTTGAAGGCAAACGGAAAAAAAGCGCCCAACGTGTTTATAATGTCGTTCGTGTGCAAGTCAGAGTCTATTAAGTTTTTTGAAAATAAAAAGATACTTTTATCTCAAAATCTTAAAAGTTTAATTTTTTCAATATTAGAAGAGGGGAAAAAGACGTTTGATATACCGTTTTCAGACCCAGACCTTAAAAAGATGGCATTACTTAAAAAGCCCACCCTTGGCGGTGAGCAACTGATTAAAAATTATTTAGAGATTTTTTTAATAAATCTTCTTCGAGAGCAAACGGAAACCGAGCAGGGAAACTTAACCTTTTTGCCTTGGAAGGAACTTTCAAACAAAACGATAAACGACGTTATTAAGATTTTACAAGATAACGTATATTCAAGCCTTAACGTTGATGAAATTTGCAAAAAAACTTCGTATAGCCGAGCGTATTTATTCAAGATTTTCAAGTTAAAAACGGGAAAAACTATAATGGCGTATTTTATCGAACTAAAAATTGAAAAGGCAAAGCAATTATTAAGAGAAAACGAACTTTCCGTAAAAGAGATAGCGGATAAATTATCTTTTAACACTCCGAATTATTTTACAAAAACCTTTAAGCGCATAGTAAAACTTACTCCGCTTGCATATAAAAAGCGCCACTAAATAGTTATATTTTTTACCTTAGGTAAAAAGTTATATTTTACGCTTAGCGTAAAGTGATATTTGCAAACAATGTTTGCAAGTGATATTTTTTGACTGCGTCAAAAAGTTGTGGATAAATTTTATATATAATAGGTTTAGCAATGTGATATTTTAAGGTATAGCCTAACTCAAATAACGGAATAAAACTCGTTTTAAGCCGTTAGAAACAAGCTAGGCGAGGCGTTTGTGGTTTTACGGAAGGGAGCGACATAGTCGGTCGCAGGAATTTCGGAAAACCGCAAAGAACAAAGCATAGCGCCGTTTATAACGGAATAAAAAAAGCATAGGTAGCAACCTATGCTTTTTATGTCTTAAAAATTTAAGCCGTTAGTTACAAGTTAGGCGAGGCTCGACGGCAAGTTATCGGGTACAATAGACCTATGCGGTCATTGTAATCGTAACTTGACGGCAGTAACGACGCATAACGAAGTAAATAACGGAATAAAAAAGGCGTGGGCAATAAGCCCACGCTTTTTATGTCTTAAAAAATTTTAGACCTTAGAAGCAAGCAGAACAAGGCTCGCGATGGCTTTGGGATGAGATAGACCTTTTTGGTCATCGAAGTCCAAAGACAAAGCAGTTAACGCTGTTATGCGATGCTTATAAGGGATAAAAATTAGATTTCAGCAAAATACTTGATAGTTCTTACCATTTGAGAAGTGTAAGAATTTTCGTTATCGTACCAAGAAACAACTTGAACTTGGTAAGTATCATCGTCAATCTTAGATACCATAGTTTGAGTAGCATCGAAGAGTGAACCAAACTTCATACCGATAACGTCAGAAGATACGATTTCATCAGTATTGTAACCGAAAGATTCAGTTGCTTGAGCCTTCATAGCTTCGTTGATGCCTTCTTTAGTTACGTCTTTACCCTTAACTACTGCGATTAAGATAGTAGTAGAACCAGTAGCGGTAGGAACACGTTGAGCAGCACCGATAAGTTTGCCGTTAAGTTCAGGGATAACAAGACCGATTGCCTTTGCAGCACCAGTAGAGTTAGGAACGATGTTCATAGCGCCTGCTCTAGAACGACGAAGGTCACCCTTTCTTTGAGGACCGTCAAGAATCATTTGGTCACCAGTGTAAGCGTGAACGGTAGTCATAATACCAGAAACGATAGGAGCGTAATCGTTAAGTGCCTTTGCCATAGGAGCAAGACAGTTAGTAGTACAAGAAGCAGCAGAAATAACTTTGTCTTCCTTAGTTAAGATATTGTGGTTAACGTTGTAAACGATAGTGGGAAGATCGTTACCTGCAGGAGCAGAAATAACAACTTTCTTAGCGCCAGCGTTAACGTGAGCCATTGCTTTTTCTTTAGAAGTATAGAAACCAGTACATTCAAGAACTACGTCTACACCGATTTCACCCCAAGGAAGTTCAGCAGCGTTAGCTTTTGCGTAAATGATAATTTCTTTACCGTCAACGATAATAGAATTATCAGTAGCTTCTACTGTGTGACCTTTTGCAAGATAGTTACCTTGCATAGTATCGTATTTAAGAAGATGAGCGAGCATCTTTGGGCTAGTAAGGTCGTTGATAGCAACTACTTCATAACCGTCAGCATCAAACATTTGTCTGAAAGCTAAACGACCGATACGACCAAAACCGTTAATTGCAACTTTTACATTTGCCATAATTTTTTTCCTCCATAAATTAACTTACGTTAAAAATTTAACAATTTAGATTGGAACTTGCCTAAAACAAGCACCTTACTAATTATATCTACTTTATCAAATTAAGTCAATTATTTTTTAACTATTATTTCAAATTATCGGGATTTAAGCATTTAAGAGAGTCTATAACGAATAATCCGTTCTTTCTAATCAAAACGTCGTCGAAATAAATTTCTCCGCCACCGTAACTTTCACTTTGAATTAACACCATATCCCAATGAAGTGAAGACTTATTTCCGTTATCGCACTCTTCATAGCAAGAACCCGGCGTAAAGTGAATTGAGCCTGCAATTTTTTCATCGAATAAAATATCGCCTATTGCGTTGTTGATAAATGGATTTACGCCGAAGGAAAATTCGCCGACGTATCTAGCGCCTTCGTCAATATCTAAAATTTCGTTTAATTTTTCGGTATAGTTTGCGGTTGCGTTTATAATCTTGCCGTCCTTAAACTCTAAGCGAACGTTTTCAAATTTCAATCCGTCGTGAATAGAAGGCGCGTTAAAAGTTATAACGCCGTTAACGCTATCTTTTACGGGCGCGGTAAAAATTTCACCGTCTGGGATATTTCTTTTACCTGAACACTTAATACCGGGAAGACCTTTGATTGAGAAAGTAAGGTCGGTATCTTTTGCAACGAGCCTTACCTTGTCAGTTTTAGCGATAAGTTCTTCTAAAGCGTCCATAGCCTTATCCATTTTAGAATAATCAAGCGTGCAAACGTCAAAGAAGAAATCTTCAAACGCTTCGGTGCTCATACCCGCAAGTTGAGCCATGCCCGGATTTGGATAGCGAAGAATAACCCACTTAGTTTTATTAACTCTAAGGTCAAGGTGAACTTTATTTGAGTAAATACTACTGTAAAGTTTTCTCTTCTCCCCGTCAACGTCAGAAAGTTCGTAAGCGTTGTTTCCACCGCGAATACCAACGTACGCGTCCATTTCCTTCATTAAGTAACTATCAAAATCTGCCATCATATTGCAAAGATTTTCGTCAAGCCCACTTTGAATTAATCGGTTAACTTGGTTATCTCTTATCCAAACGAAAGGATATCCGCCCGCGTTATAAACTTCCTTGACGAGCGCTTTTACTAAAGCGTTATCGATATCGTACGCCTCAATCAAGCATTTTTCGCCCTTTTTAAGTTCAACTGAATAATTGATAAGCCCTTTTGCAAGTTTTTCTATTCTACAATCCGTCATAATTCTCACCTTTTTATAATTTGTTTAGACTATTTTAGCATTTTATTATATTTTTGACAACCTATTTAGTTTTTTATTCTAAAAAAATAGTTGAACACTTGTACTATATCTCAATATTTATTGAACAGCGTTGACAGATTTGCCTAATAAATGGTATAATGCAACTTGTGTAACAATATATTACAAAGGATAAATTTATGAAGAAAAAATTTGGCAAATTAAGAATCCTTAAAAATAAACCTAGCAATCAGGTTAAAAGATATAATTTTAGGCGTAAACCTTTAAGGCCGTATCTTCTTATGTGGCTTATTCACTTAATTATAAAGTTTATGCTCATTGGAAGAAAGCACGAGATAAGGTTTACCGGTAAAAAGCCAAAAGGCCCTTGCCTTATTTTAGCAACGCACGCGGCGTTCAACGATTTTTATATGCTTTTTTCAGCGGTAAAAAGTTATAACATAAGTTACGTTACCGCGATTGACGCGTTCTACGATATGTCAACTTTCTTAATGAGAATTATCGGCGCTATTTGCAAGAGAAAGTTTATCTCTGATATGAATTTAATGCGCAACCTTAAATACAGTGTTGACAAACTTAAAAACGTTACCGTAATTTATCCCGAAGCAAGATATTCGCTTGACGGAACTACGAGTTATCTTCCAGAAGCAAACGGAAAACTCGTTAAATTTTTGAAAGTTCCCGTTTACGTGTTTAGGCTTAAAGGTTCTTATATTAGCGATCCTCAATGGAATAAGTACAAGCAAAATAAAATGCCTATGGAAGGGGATATGATAGAAGTTGTTTCCCAAGAAGAAATCGCTACTTTATCCGTTGAAGAAATCAATAGAAGAATAAACGAAGCGTTTGCTTATAACGACTGGGCTTACCTTAAAGAGTGCGGTAACATTTTAACTTATAAAGACAGGGCTAAGAACTTAAATGCAATTTTATATCAATGCCCGCATTGTAAAAAAGAATTTGAAATGGTGGGCGAAGGCTCTACTCTCACTTGTAAGGCCTGCGGTAAAGTTTGGGATATGCTTCCTAACGGCGAACTTAAAGCAAGAAATGGCGAAACTTATTTTGATAACGTTCCCGATTGGTTCAAGTGGCAAAAGCAAAACGTTCACGAAGAAGTGTTTAGCGGAAAGTATAACGTTGACGTTGAGTGCGAAGTATTTACCCTTCCCGACTCTAAAGGCTTTTACCATCAAGGAAAGGGAAGGCTTATTCAAACTAGCAACGGCACGACCTTAAAAGTTAACCTTTACGGCGAAGATAAAACTATCGAATATTCCGGCGCGTCGCTTGAATCGGTGCATATTGAATATAATTATAAAGAATACGCCGATATGCTTGACTTTTCAATTTGCGACGATAGCGTTTGGATGCACCCCTATCACAAAGATTTGATTACCAAAGTTTCACTTGCAACTGAAGAGATTAGAGATTTGTATAGGAAAAACTTAAAATAAAATATTGCGGAACGATGTCGTTCCGCTATTTTTTAACTTTACAAAAAGAAAATTAAGTAGTATACTTATTTTAATGGATATAATACTTGCAAGCAATTCGCCAAGGCGGAAAGAGTTGCTAAAAAACGCAGGCGTTGATTTTACGGTAATCCCGTCGAGTTTCGTAGAGCCTAAAAATACTAATTTATCACCCGAAAAATACGCTGAATTTTTGGCGTATAATAAGGCTCTAACAGTTTTTAACGAGCACGGCGGAGTTGTTATCGGCGCGGATACGATTGTTGTTTTAGACGGCGAGATTTTAGGCAAGCCGATTGATGAAAACGATGCTTTTTGTATGCTTAAAAGCCTATCGAATAAAACTCATTTAGTAGTTACGGGTTATTCCGTTATCACGAGCGAAAAAGTTTATAGCGGATACGACGTAACTAAGGTAACTTTTAAGGAACTTTCTAACGAAGTTATCAAAGACTATATAAAAACAGGTAGCCCTTTAGATAAAGCGGGGGCTTACGGGATACAAGATAAAATCTTATTAGTCGATAGCGTGGAAGGAGATTATGACAACGTTGTTGGGCTACCCACTTACAAAATATTAAAAATTTTAGCGGAGATAAAATGAAGCCGAAAATCGCAATAGACATTGGAACTTCATATATTAAAATTTACAAGGCAAAGGCAGACGTAGTTTTGATTGAACCAACTTGCATAGCAATCAAGAACAAAAACTACAAAAACCCCTTCGCTTGCGGGCAAGACGCTTACTCGTTGATTGGTAGAGCGCCTGAAAACGTAGAGATTATCTTCCCCGTTAATAATACCGAGATTGTAAACTACAAGGCGTTAGTTGCGCTTATTTCTCACTTTATAAAGAAAATTAAACTTCCTATGGAAGTTATCAAAGACGCTTTGCTTTTAGTTCAATGCGGTTCCAATAGAGAAATGATTAAAAAGTTTGAAAACGCATTGATAGGCGCAAAACTTTTCAACGTTTGCTATGCTGAAAACCCCGTCGTTTCACTTCTTGGCTCTGGCGATGAACTCTCTTACGAAACGCCGAGCGGTGTTATAGACCTTGGCGGTGGACAAACAACCATTTGCGTTTTGACAAAATCTGGAGTTATTTCGGGAGCATCTGCCGAAATCGGCGGTAACACGCTTAATAAGATGATAATAAAGCACGTTGAAAGAGAACTCAACCTTCAACTTTCCGAACATTCTGCCGAGATTTTGAAAGTTCAAATCGCAAGCCTTAACGAAGACGATGAAACTAAAACGGTAGTTAGCGGAAAAGACGTTTTGACCGGTAAGCAAAGAGTAATTCAAATTTCGGCTAATCAAATTTATCCTGCGGTTAAAGAGTTTTTTGGAAAGATTTTAGAGATTGCAAACGTTATTATCTCTTCCCTTTCAAACGAAACGATAAATCTTCTCACGAAAGGCGGAATTTATCTTACGGGTGGTGGCGTTAATATTTACGGCGTTGAAGATTATATATCAAAAGAACTAGACATTAAAACTAAAATTACGTCCGAGGCGGAAATCGCGTCTATCGTAGGGGCTGGAAAACTCGTTGAAAGCGCAGAACTGCTTGACAAATTAAAATTACAAGTATAAACTATTTAGCACGTAGAGATCGTTACTAAGCCAAAATGAAAATAATATATTTGGCGAAAGTACGATAAATATTAGGGATCGTAACTGAGCCAAAAGGAGACAATATGAATATTTGGAAAGATATTTCTAAAGAAAGAATAACGCCTGAAGATTTCATCGCTTGCATAGAAATTGAAAAAGGCTCTAAGAACAAATATGAACTCGACAAGGAAACCGGACTTATTATTCTTGATAGAGTATTATTCACAAGTACCCACTATCCTATGAACTACGGATTTATTCCAAGAACTTTATCCGACGATAAAGACCCGCTTGACGTGTTCGTACTTTGCTCTCAACCGATAGAAAAAATGAGTTTAGTTAGATGCTATCCTATCGGCGTTGTGTTTATGACGGATAACGAAGAAAGAGATGAAAAGATTATTGCAATCCCGTTTGGCGACCCGCAGTACAACGGCTATCGTGACATTTGGGAACTTCCCGTACATATAATTGACGAACTTAAACATTTCTTAACGGTATATAAGACCTTAGAAAACAAACAAGTTCACGTACTCGAAGTTGGCTCGCACGAAACTGCGCGTAAAACGATTGCTGAAAACATTAAAAAATTCGAAGAAACTTTTGAAAAGTAAAAAATTAACGCTCGGCGAAAATTTGCCGAGCGTTTTTTATTGTTCTTCAGTTTTTATAAGTTTTCCTAAATAGTAAAAACCTAATGCAATTATTCCTGCAACTAGCATAAACCCTATAAAATATATAAGGAAGAATACTATCCAAGGAACTGATTTTCTAATATCGCCCAAAACTGGTAAAGGACAGTTGTGATACGGGCTTATATAGAAGAAGTTTATAACTTTTCCACCGATGTTTTCAGGGCTTAAAGCAAAGTTCAAAATAACTGCTAATGCTAAAAACGCAAGGAATACTATCGTTCCGCTTAAAAAGAATTTAAGGTTGATTTTTTTACGCATCCTAACCGCTATGAACGCACCCGCAATCACTTGCGCGCCGTGGTGAACCATAGTTTGAATACACAACCCCACTTCTCTTAAAGACTTTAATTGATCGGGGAAAACCGTTACCATAAATCCTGCAAGGAAAACGTAAAACGCAGTAAAGGACGTGATTGCGTCCCTAACCTTTCCGTCTTTTAGAAATACTATCGGCAAAAGCACGTAGTGTATCGTTGAACAGAATTGATATGGAATATCGTTGAAGTTATAACTATAAATAGCCTTTTCACTATCGAAACTGTACGGCGCTACCAATTGCTTGTAAATTTCAAAAACAAATATTACGAGCCAAATTATAAAAAGAGTGAGCCTATAAGTTTTATCCGAACAATTTTTTAATTTTACTGAAAGTACAACCGCTACCGCAATTATTATAAGGAAAAACACCAAGTGAAACACCCCAAACGGAGCAAGTGGAGATTGAACTTCTGCGCTTAAAAATTTTATAAATTTCTCAAATCCCGTCATAAAAACATTTCCGTATATCTTATTATTGCGCTTTTTCTAAATTAAATTTCTTCTTTTTTAACAACGCGCCATTTCTTTTTGTTTCTTACGTTTACAAAAATTCTATCTTTGAACTTTATAAACGCGAACGCTATCGCTACAAATGCCACCATTCCTACGATAGTCCAAATTATCCATACGGGGAAGGTAATAAATTTTACCCTATTCCACATATCGTTAATATCATCTAACGTATCCCCGCTAAAATTACCCATTACCGTGCATCTTCTAATCGTTTCATAGTCGGGATATTGAGTTGCAAGCCTACCGTATTTGCTAGCAACGGTAACATTGTAATCTTCACCGGTATAATCAAGCCCCTTGAAGAAATAACCAAGGTCGATTTGTTCTTCGCCTTCTTCTTCGTTTTCTAAAACGTATTCAAAGACTTCGTCTTGCGCCATACAACTTGTATAGCCAATGTATTCCATATTTCTTATAGCGCTATTTGGCTCGGAAACAAAATCAATAAACTTCGTTGCCAAATCTTCGTTTGCGTTATTTGGCATAACCCAACCGTCAAACCAAACGTTAGAGCCTTCTTCGGGAACGACGTAACCAAATTCCAAGCCTGCAAGTTCGGCTTCGTCAATGGTATAAACAGCGTCGCCACTCCAAGCAAAGTTAACTTCGATTTTACCACTTATCATATCGTTTTTACCGCTGTCTACTTCAAAACCGTAAAGTTTTTGTTTAAGGTCTTTAAGAAAGAGTTCCACCCTTTGAAGAGTTTCATAGTCGGTACGATTGAAAATCTCGGCTACCTTTTGAGAATAATCGTCGGCGTTTTTATCTAAACTTTTAAGTTCTTCTTCGTAAACTGCGCCAACGGCTAAAATATAGGTATCTCTAATACTATCTTTAATTGTAACTTTTTTATTAAACTTTTCACCTAAAATAGAATCCCAGTTTTTGAGTTCTTCAGGTAAAGTATTAGCCGTATTGAAGATATAGCCCATCGTTCCCCACATATAACCGGTTGCGTAAACTTTATCTTCACCACTCGTCAATCCAAGCCTTGAAAATTCCGATTTAATATAGGGCGAGCCGTAATTTTCCCAAGTTTCAGGGGTTTTGTACGGTTTTATAAGCCCTTCGTCCTTCATGCGCATTATCATATATTCAGAAGGACAAATAAGGTCTGGTCCGTTAGGGTTATTTATGAGTTCGTTGTACATTTCTTCGTTGGTTGCAAACGTTCTATACTCAACTGTAACTCCGTATTCTTCTTCAAAAATATCCGTTAAACCCATTAAAAGTTCATCTTCTGAAAAACGGTCTAATAAAGAATCGGACAAGTCTTCTAAATCTTCTTCTTCGTAGCCAAGGTCAAGGTAATCTTCCCAACTGTAAATAACGAGCGTGTCGCTATCTTTTGCCAAAACTTCATTTTTAGGCAACGCTAAAGTAAAAGGCATCAATAATAATGATAAAACAACAACGAGTATTTTTTTCACTTTAGTTCTCCTATTTTCTAGATTTTTCCTTTTTGTTTGACTTTAAGTTCATAACTATAACGATAGCCACAGTTATAATGAAAATTATAGTTGTAAGCGCTCTATATACGGGAACGTTTTTACTTGCCTGTGCAGTAGTTAAGGCAATAGATTTATAAACCGCCGTACTTATAGTGTCAAAACCGAGCGGAGATAAAGTTGCGGTTATTATATAGTCGTCAAGCGATAAAGTTATCGCAAGCATAAATCCGGTAAATACGCCGGGGAGTATTTGCGGAATAACAACCTTCCATAACGCTTGAAAGGGCGTATCGCCTAAATCAAGAGCCGCTTCGTATAAACTTGAATCCATTTGTTTTAACTTAGGAATAACCGATAAAACTACGAAAGGAGCAGTTAAAACGATATGCCCGATATAAAGACCGAAAATCGACCTATTTGAACCGGAACCACCTAATAAAACTAATAACATAACGAGCGCGCAAGCCGTAACTACTTCAGAGTTAACAACGGGGATTTGCGAGCCAACGTTTACGTATTTACCAAATTTTCCCTTGCTATAAAAAATACCGATAGCGCCGAGCGTTCCTAAAATTGTTGCAATAGTTGCTGAAATTACAGCAAGTAAAACGGTATTTATTACCACGCCTTTAACAGTATCTAACCTTTCGTACCACCTAAACGAAAAGCCTTCCCATACGCCTATGTTCTTACCTTCGTTAAAACTATATACGATGAGTAAAAATATAGGGATATAGATAAATGCAAGAACTAAAATAACGTAGCCTATTGATAAAATCTTTTTCATCATAAGTTAGCCCCCCTTGCATTTTCGGAGTTTTTGAATCCGCCCGTTAAAAGCATCGTTACAATCATAATAACGAGCATTATAAGCGAAATAGCCGCGCCTTCGTTAATTTGAATAGGCGCTCCGTTTTCGCCAAGGAAACATTTAGCGATAAGTTTGCCAATAAGTGAAAAACCCGTGCTACCGCTAAACGTATCGGTTATAACGTAACAACTCATAACGGGTAAAAATACCATTGTAACACCGCTTATAATACCCGGTTTAGAAAGGGGCAAGGTAACTGACGTAAACACTTTTGCCTTGCTTGCTCCAAGGTCCGATGCCGCCTCTTCAAAACTTCTATCCATTTTAATAAGGGTTGAATAAAGTGGCATTATCATAAACGGCATAAAATCGTAAACCAAGCCGATTATACTTGCGGTGCTTCCTAAAGGAATACCTATAAACGACAATAATTCTTTCATCGCCATTGCGCGAAGAACGAAGTTAAGCCAAGTTGGCAAAATAAATAAGAGTAACAACACAAAGGCAATATTAGAATTTTTAAGCCTTGATAAAATATAAGCAACGGGATAACTAACAAGTAAACATATAAGCGTTACCACTATACTTACGAATATGCTTATAATAAGCGTGCTAATATTAGTTGGCTCGGTAAAGAACGCAACGAAATTGCTAAAACTGAAAGTTCCCGTTTTTGACGTGAACGCGTAATATATTATCAATAATAATGGGAATATTACGAATACTGATAAGAAAAGCCCGTATGGAATACACAGTTGACTTCTTTTGAACTTTAATAAGCCACTACCCGTGTTTTCTTTTACGAAAGGCTCTTTTTTAATAATTTTCGCTCCTTTCATCTTTTAGCCTCCTGTTTTAAGGTAAGCTTGATTTTTTCTTTAGGAATTTTTACTGAAACTCTGTCGTTTTCGTTCCAAGTGTACTCGGTATCGCAAACGAAATCTTCTTCTTCATCGTCAGTTCTAATAATAATTTGATAGTGGTCGCCTTTATAAACGATTGAAATTATTGAACCGCAGGCGTTGCCGTCTTCGTCGTTATCGATAATTTCAATATCTTTAAGCCCAACTTCAACTTTAACGTCAACGTCGGTAAGGTCGATTTTTTCGCCCGTTTTCAATACCAAATAACCGTCGTCGTCAAGAGTTGAGCCTTCGTAAAGTTGAGTAACGTCACAAGCAAACTCACCGTCGGCAAAACAAACGGTGTTGTTTTTAGTGATATAACCGTCGTATACGTTAGAAACGAATTCCTTGTGCATTATGTGAATATCTTGCGGAGCAATTTGGATAAACACCTTTTCTCCAACGTCGTAACCCTTGGTCGATTGAATAACAACTTCAGATCTACCTACCATCATAGTCATTTGATAGTGAACGCCTTTGAATATGCAAGAAGAAATTGTGCCTGAAACCATGCCCTTTTCTTCCTTAACGATTTTAACGTCTTCAGGGCGAACTACAACGTCAACTTTTTCGTTCTTTTCAAAATCGTCAACGCAATCAAAAATTTTGTTTATAAATCTAACTTTCTTTTCGCCGACCATAGTACCGCTGAAAATATTACTTTCACCGATAAAGTCTGCAACGAAAGAGTTTTTAGGCTCGTTGTAAATATCTTGCGGAGTTCCTATTTGTTGAATTTTACCATCTTTCATAACGACGATAGTATCACTCATAGTAAGCGCTTCTTCTTGATCGTGCGTAACGTAAATAA
>SVHZ01000008.1 GCA_015055525.1 Clostridiales bacterium | reverse complement strand
AGGGGTGATCCGTCTGATAAGTCAAGATATAAGTTTTCATATCTTCTAAGAAGGGTTGGAACTACGCCTTCTTCAACTAAATCGCTACCGTATTTACCAACTTGGTCGCCGTTTCCGTTCCAAGTGAATATATAACCGCGTTCCGCTGGGGTTCTAAGTTTGAAAACTTCCGCCCAAAAAACCGGGCCGTGACCAAAAATTTTGCATTTAGGAAAGCGTTGAAGAGTTTGCTCTAACTGTGGAAGGCCAGGATCGTCATACAAACCAAAATCTCCCGTTTTAACAACCGAACCGTCAAAAACGATAGGCATATCAACCATTTCCGCCGATGCAAAAAGGTTTTGAACTCTTGGATCCATAATTTCTAAATTCGGCATAACTTCGCCTATTCCTTTACAACCCTTATTTTTATAATACTCTAAAACTTTGTAAAGCGGGGCGTTTGGTGCGTTAGTCATAGCCCTTGGATCGATATTACAATAGGGGATAAATCTATCTGGATAAGCCTCGCAAATTTCTAAAATCTCGTCAACCGATTGCGGAAAATAAATTTCCGAATTAACAACGGGTAAAAGAACCGCCTTATCAACCCCCATCTTATCGTATAGAGCAATAAGTTCTTCAGGGCTTGCAAAAGGAGTTACGAACGGAAGTGGATTTTTATAACAATGCGAGTGAATATCTATGAACATAATTTCTCTCCTTCTAATAACAATTTGATTATAACATAGTTTATATTTATTTCAAGTATTTTTGAAAAATATATATTTATAAATATATAGGATAAACAGTTGACATAAGAAAATAATAAATGTATAATTGTATACAAATATACAAATTGAGTTTAAGATACTAAAAAAGGAGATATTAATGCTTAAATTATCATCAAAAACTAACCTTTTAGAACAAGAAACTTACAAATACTCTCTTCAAGACATAAGAGAACCTAATTTATATCGTGATATATATCCTTATGATGAAGTTCCCAAAATAGTTTTCAACCAACGCCGTTCGCCGATGGATATGCCTGAAAAGATTTGGATTACCGATACCACGATGAGAGATGGTCAACAAGCGGTTGAGCCTTACACGGTTAAACAAATCGTTGATCTTTATAAACTTATGAATAAACTTGGCGGTCCTAACGGCATTATCCGTCAAACGGAATTCTTTATTTATAGTAAAAAGGATAGAGAAGCGCTTGATAAATGCCGTGAACTCGGTCTTAAATTTCCCGAAATCACTTCTTGGATAAGAGCGACTAAAGAAGATTTCAAACTCGTTAAAGAAATGAAGATTAGAGAAACGGGCATACTCGTTTCTTGCTCTGACTATCACATTTTCAAGAAACTCAAAATGAGTAGAAAAGAGGCGTTAGAGCATTATCTTTCAATCGTTAAATCGGCGTTTGACGAGGGTATCGTTCCAAGATGTCACTTTGAAGATATCACAAGAGCAGACTTCTACGGTTTTGTTATACCATTTATCCACGCCCTTCATGACCTTTCAGTAGAGGCGGGAATCCCCGTTAAAATTAGAGCGTGCGATACTATGGGTTACGGCATACCGTTTTCGGAAACTTCTCTTCCAAGAAGTGTTCCAGGTATTATTTACGGTATTAAAAAGTATGCAAATATTCCAAGCGAGCAAATAGAGTGGCACGGTCATAATGACTTTTATAAGGCCGTTTCAAACGCAACTGCTGCTTGGCTTTACGGTGCGAGCGCGGTTAACTGTTCGCTTCTAGGTATTGGCGAGAGAACGGGAAATATACCGCTTGAGGCAATGGTTATGGAATACGCGTCGCTTCGTGGTACTTTCGATGGTATGGACCCAACCGTTATCACTGAAATTAAAGATTATTTTAGAAAAGAAATGGGCTATAATATTCCGCCTATGACGCCGTTTGTTGGCGATTATTTCAATCAAACAAGAGCGGGTATTCACGCAGACGGGCTTTTGAAGGACGAAGAGATTTATAATATTTTCGATACGGGTAAAATCTTAAATAGACCCGCAACCGTAACTATTTCTAAAACTTCAGGCTTAGCGGGTATTGCATACTGGATTAATAGTTATTATAAACTTACAGGAACTCCTAATGAAGTTGATAAAAAGAGTGAACTCGTTATAAAAATTAAGGAGTGGGTTGACGCGGAATATGAAAATGAACGCCAAACTTCAATAACTACGGGTGAACTTATTGAACTCGTTGAAAAATACTCTGACTTAAGACTTTAATTAAAAGAGAGATTTGAAATGACACAAGTAAAATTTACATCGCGAGCAGACGCGGTATTTGAACGCCTTGAAAACGATATTTTAACAGGCGTTTATAAAAAAGGCGACGTTATTACTGAAAGTGAATTATCGCTTGCTCTTAACGTTTCAAGAACTCCTATAAGGGAGGCAATTAGAAGGCTTGAACAAGAAGACCTTTTGAAAGAAATTCCCAAAGGGCACGTTGTAGTAGGAATATCTGATGATGACATTTTAGATATTTACGACATAAGAATTAAAATTGAAGGCGAAGTAGCCAAGCGTTGCGCTGAGATTATAACGGAAGAAGAACTTAATAAGATGAGAGAGGCGGTGGAACTTCAAGAGTTTTATACGGCTAAAAACCAAGCGGATAAGTTGAAGGGAACGGATTCAGTTTTCCACGACCTTATTTATAAAAATTGTGGTAGCGAAGTTTATCAATCGATACTTTCAACTCTTCATAGAAAAGTTCAACTTTGTAGGAAAACGTCGTTTTCAGGTAGTGATAGGGCAAATTTAGCGATTATCGAGCATCGCGAAATTCTCACCGCTATTGAAAATAGAGACGGCGCTCTTGCCGAGCAACTTATGATAAAACACGTTACTAATGCTAAACGCAACATAGAGAGGTTAAAATAATTATGGGACTTACTATTGCACAAAAAATAATTAAAAATCACTTAATTTCGGGCGAGATGGTTCAAGGAACTGAAATCGCGCTTAAAATAGACCAAACCTTAACTCAAGACGCTACGGGAACGATGGCGTATCTTGAATTTGAAACGATGGGGCTTAAAAGGGTTAAAACTGAACGCTCGGTTGCTTATATCGACCACAATACTTTACAATGCGGTTTTGAAAATGCAGACGATCATCGTTATATTCAAACGGTTGCTAAAAAGCACGGCATTTACTTTTCAAGACCGGGTAACGGCATTTGCCACCAAGTTCATTTAGAGCGTTTTGGAAAACCGGGTAAAACTTTAATCGGCTCTGATAGTCACACTCCAACGGGTGGTGGTATCGGTATGCTTTCTTTCGGTGCGGGCGGGCTTGACGTTGCCGTTGCTATGGGCGGTGGCGCTTACTATATTACTATGCCGAAGATGTACAAAGTAAATTTGACAGGTAAACTTTCTCCGTTCGTTACTGCAAAAGACGTAAGTTTAGAAATTTTACGAATTTTATCCGTAAAAGGTGGCGTTGGCGCAATTATCGAGTGGGGTGGCGAAGGTATTAAAACGCTTTCCGTTCCAGAACGCGCAACGATAACTAATATGGGAACTGAACTTGGTGCAACCACTTCAATTTTCCCGTCTGACGAGATTACCAAAGAATTTTTGAAAGCGCAAGGCAGAGTTGAAGATTATATTCCGCTTTGCTCTGATGAAGACGCTGTTTACGATAGAGTTATCGATATAAACTTATCCGAACTTAATCCGCTTGTCGCTTGCCCGCATAGCCCTGATAACGTAGTGGAAGTTTCTTCACTCAAAGGTGTAAAAGTAAATCAAGTTTGCGTTGGTTCTTGCACTAACTCATCTCTTCAAGATTTGCTCAAAGTTGCAAGTTTATTAAAAGGAAGAAAGATTAGCGACGACGTTTCTATGTCGATTTCCCCAGGCTCTAAACAAGTTTTATCAATGCTCTCTGATTCTGGTGCGCTTGCAGATATCTTAGCGTCGGGCGCGAGAATACTTGAATGCGCGTGCGGTCCTTGTATCGGTATGGGCTTTTCTCCAAACTCGGCTGGCGTAAGTTTAAGAACTTTCAATCGTAACTTTTTAGGTAGAAGTGGAACAAAGGACGCGGGCGTTTATCTCGTTTCCCCAGAAACGGCAGTTGCAGCCGCAATCTTTGGCGAAATTACCGATCCAAGACTTTTAGGAAAAGCACCATCTATCAAGATGCCTAAAAAGTTTAAGATAGACGATAGCGCGGTTGTTAGCCCCGCTAGCGAAGACGAGGCGGAAAAATTAGAAGTTCTTCGCGGACCTAACATTAAGCCGTTCCCGTCTACTACCGCTATGGAGAATAAAATTGACGTTACCGTTGGCTTGAAAGTTGGCGATAATATTACCACCGACCACATTATGCCAGCAGGTGCAAAAATTCTTCCGTATCGTTCAAATATCCCATATCTTTCAAAATTCTGTTTCTCTGTTGTTGACGAAAATTTCTCTGAAAGAGCGTTATCTCTTAAATCGAGCGTAATCATCGGTGGGGAAAACTACGGTCAAGGCTCTTCTCGTGAACACGCGGCTTTAGTTCCTTTATATTTGGGAGTAAAAGCGGTTGTTGCAAAGAGTTTTGCTCGTATCCACGTTGCAAACTTAATAAACGCTAGCATTATTCCCTTAACTTTCAAAAATGCAAGCGATTATGATGAAATCAATCAAGGCGACAGTTTATCTCTCGAAAATCTTTTCGATGGTTTTGAAAAGGGCGAAGTTATTCTTAAAAACAACACGACTGGTAAAGAATATCAACTTAACTGTAACTTTACTGACAGGCAAATTAAAATACTCAAAGCAGGCGGACTTCTTGCCTATACTAAACAAGGTGAATAATTATGGAAAAAATTAAAATGACAACACCGCTCGTCGAGATGGACGGCGACGAAATGACTAGAATTATCTGGCAAGAGATTAAAGACGAACTCATTTGTCCTTTTGTAGACTTAAAGACTGAATATTATGATTTAGGTCTTCAAAACCGTGACGCTACTAACGATAAAGTAACGGTAGATAGCGCTAACGCAACTAAAAAATACGGCGTAGCCGTAAAGTGCGCAACAATCACTCCTAACAAGCAAAGGATGAGTGAATATAACCTTAAAGAAATGTGGAAAAGCCCCAATGGAACTATCAGGGCAATTTTAGACGGAACTGTGTTTAGAGCGCCAATAACTTTGCCTATTATTAAGCCTGCGGTTAAAACTTGGGTAGAGCCTATAACTATTGCCCGCCACGCTTACGGTGACGTTTACAAGGCAAGTGAAATGCGCGTGCCAAAAGGCAAGGCAGAAATAGTATTTACCGATGAAAACGGCGTTGAAACGAGAGAAACGGTTTATGATTTTGAGTGTGACGGCGTGTTCCAAGGTCAATATAATAAGGATAGTTCTATAAAATCTTTTGCCCGTTCTTGTTTTAACTACGCGGTTGATAAAAAGCAAAGTTTATGGTTTTCAACTAAAGATACTATTTCCAAAAAGTACGATCAAACTTTCAAACTTATCTTTGAAGAAATTTTTGAAAATGAATACAAGCAAAAATTTGAAGAACTTGGCATTGAATACTTCTATACGCTAATCGATGATGCCGTTGCAAGAGTAATAAGAAGTAAAGGCGGTTTCATTTGGGCGCTTAAAAACTACGACGGCGACGTTATGAGTGATATGGTTTCAACTGCTTTTGGCTCGCTTGCTATGATGACTTCAGTTCTCGTTTCTCCCGACGGTAATTTTGAATACGAGGCTGCTCACGGAACTGTAACTCGCCACTATTATAAATATTTACAAGGCGAAAAGACTTCTACTAACCCAATGGCAACGATATACGCTTGGACTGGCGCGCTTAAAAAACGTGGCGAACTTGATAATCTTCCAAAACTTATCGAGTTTGGCGATAAACTTGAAAAGGCGTGCATTGATACTTTAATGAGCGGGGTTATGACTAAAGATTTAGTTAATCTTACCGACGGCTCTGTTGAAGTTAAACCCGTTTTAACAAGTGAATTTATTGCTGAAATTAGAAAGAATTTAGAAAAAATATTATAACAAAAAAACTGCGGTTTTCATAACCGCAGTTTTATTTTTTATTGAATTATTCGTTAGTGTAGTTATCAAAGTAACCTTGAATAAATACGATAGGAGTTCCCTTATCGCCAGAACCAGAAGTTAAGTCACAAAGTGAACCGATAAGGTCGGTAAGTCTTCTAGGCGTTGTTCCTTCGCTTATCATATTGCCAACAAGATCACTGTCTTTTTGTTGGATTTTTTCGTTGATTGCCTTTTTAAGTTCTTCGCCAGATAAATCAGCAAAGTCGTTATCGGCAAGGTATTTAAGTTTAAGTTCGTTAGGCGTTCCTTCTAAACCTTTAGTATACGCTGGAGAAACAACGGGGTCTGCAAGTTCCCAAATTTTACCAACGGGGTCTTTGAACGCGCCGTCGCCGTAAACCATAACTTCAACTTTCTTACCAGTTTTTTCAAACATAAGTGCTTGAATATCTTCAACTAACTTTTGGCAATCTCTTGGGAAGAGTTTGATTGAATCTTCCGTTGCCTTGTTAGAACCAAGCAAGCCGTAATTTTCATTGTAACCACCGTTAGGGTTAGTTCTTAAAATTTCGTCCATACCGAAAACTTTTTCAGCGCCGGCATTGAGTAAAAGGCGTTTAGTTCTAAATCTAGTGTGGATATCGCAGTTAATTACGTTTTTAGTGTAATTTAATATCGCTCTTGGGTCGTTAGCGAAAATAATTTCGCACTCAGCGCCTGCTTCCTTAATTAAATTGCCGTAGTATTCAACGTAGTCAACGCCTGTGAAACGGTGTTTAGAATAACCGAAAAGTTCACGGTATTTTTCAAGTGATAAAACGTCTTTATATGGGTCGATTCCCTTTTCGTCGAGCATATCAAGAGTAACTAAGTGATTTCCAACTTCGTCAGACGGATAAGAAAGCATTAAAACGATTTTCTTAGCGCCTTTAGCCATACCTCTTAAACAAATTGCAAAACGGTTACGGCTAAGAATTGGGAAGATTACACCAACCGTTTCTCCACCAAATTTATCTTTCACGTCGTTTGCAATATCGTCAACGGTAGCGTAGTTGCCTTGCGCTCTTGCAACGATAGATTCGGTCATGGCGATAATATCTTTATCTCTAATTGAAAAACCGTCTTCTCTTGCAGCGTCTAAAATTGAATCTGTTACGATTTTAACTAAATCGTCGCCTTGACGGATGATTGGCGCTCTAACGCCTCTTGAAATAGTACCGATCATACGGCTCATAAATGTAAATCTCCTTCGTATTTTGCATTGAGCAAAATCACATTTTTTATTATATAACAGTTAAGTTTAATTTGTAAATAATTTTTTAACAAAAAAATTAGATAATTCTAATTTTAATAACGCCTTCAATTTCGTTTAAGGAATTAACGATTTCATCGGTTACTTCGTTTACGTCTAAGATAGAGTAAGCAAAGTTTCCTTTGCTTGCGTTGATAAAGTTTTCAATGTTAACGTGCTTTTCGCCGAGTATTCCTGAGAATTGAGCAATCATGTTAGTTTTGTTAAGGTGGCAAATAGTAATTCTATGAGCGGTAGTTTTAGGTGAAGAACATCTTGGATAGTTAACGCTGTTGTTGATATTGCCGTTTTCAATAAAGTCTTTAAGTTCTCTTGCCGCCATAACAGCGCAGTTGTCTTCCGCTTCGGGGGTAGACGCGCCAAGGTGAGGAGTTAAAACCACGTTTTCTTCGCCAATGAGTTCTTCCGACGGGAAGTCACAGAAATATCTTCCAACTTTACCGTCTTTGATTGCAGAAAGAACCGCTTGATTGTCAACAAGCTCACCACGAGCGCAGTTGATAATTACAACGCCGTCTTTCATCTCTGAAATTTTGCTAGCGTTTATCATCTTGTCGTTATCCTTAGTGTAGGGAACGTGAATAGTTATGTAATCGCAAGTTTTGTAAAGTTCGTCAATTTCTTGAGTAATTTCAACCGCTCTTGATAAGTGAAGGGCGTTGTTAACTGATAAATACGGGTCATAGCCTAAAACGTCCATACCGAGAGCAACTGCGGAGTTGGCAACTTTATAGCCGATTGCACCAAGACCGATAACGCCGAGTTTCTTGCCTAAAATTTCTCTGCCAACAAAGGCTTTTTTGCCCTTTTCAACTTGTTTAGAAATATCTGGAGTTCCCTTTAAGGTTTTAACCCAGTCAATAGCGGGAACGATTTTTCTAGAGCCTAAAAGAAGGGCTGATAAAACGAGTTCGTTAACGGCGTTTGCGTTAGCGCCAGGTGTGTTGAATACCACAACGCCTTTTTCAGCGAGTTTATCGCAAGGAATATTGTTAACGCCTGCGCCCGCTCTCGCTACTGCGATAACGCTTTCGGGAAGGGCGTATTCGTGCATATCAAAACTTCTAACGATTGCTCCGACGGGAGCGTCGCAATTATCTTTTACTTCGTAATTTTTACCGAGCACGTCGTTAACGAGCGGGCTAACGGGATTTAACTTTAAGATTTCCATTATTTATTCTCCATCTCGAATTTCTTCATAAATTCAATGAGCGCTTTAACGCCTTCAACCGGCATAGCGTTATAAATACTTGCTCTCATACCGCCAACAAGTCTATGACCTTTTAACGATACGAAACCGCTTGCAGTTGCTTCTTTTACAAATTTAGCGTCGAGTTCTTCGCTACCCGTTACGAACGGAACGTTCATAATAGAACGGTCTTTAACGTTAACGTAGTTTTTATAAAGTGAAGAATTATCGATAAAGTCGTATAAAAGACCTGCTTTATATTCGTTGATTTCTTGGATTGCCTTAACACCGCCAAGTTTTTTAAGCCATCTAAACACGAGCATTGAGATGTAGATTGAAAAACACGGTGGAGTGTTATATAAACTATCGTTCTTTGCTTGAATAGCGTAGTCGAGCATAGTTGGGCAAGAGGGAAGAGCCTTTCCTAAAAGGTCTTTTCTAACGATTACGATAGTAACGCCTGCGGGAGCAATGTTCTTTTGCGCGCCAGCGTAGATAAGACCAAAGTCAGAAACGTTGATTTCTTCACTTAAAATGTTTGAAGACATATCTGCAACGAGCGGTGCTTTAGTCTTTGGGAATTTAGTGTATCTAGAACCGAATATCGTGTTGTTTGAAGTTATGTGAACGTAACTTGCATCGTCTGAAAATTCGATTTTGTCAACGTCTGGAATATAGGTAAAGTTTTTATCCTTTGAAGACGCTACGATTTTGGCTTCGCCAAATTTCATACCTTCTTCTTGCGCCTTACCTGCAAAGTTACCCGTAACGATATAGTCTGCTTTACCGTTAGTCATAAGGTTTAATGGAACTGCTGCAAATTGTTGTGACGCTCCGCCTTGAACGAATAAAACGGCATAGTCTTCAGGAATATTCATAAGTTCACGAAGAAGTGCGTTAGCCTCGTCGTTAACCGCCATAAAAGTTTTAGTTCTATGGCTCATTTCGGTAATACTCATACCTGAGTTATTAAAATCTAAAAGGTCTCTTTGCGCTTCCTTTAATACTTCGAGGGGAAGATTTGAAGGACCTGCTGAAAAATTGTAAACTCTCATAATATTTCTCCTTTAATTGAAGGTTTATTTTACGCTAAAAAGTAGTTTTGCATAAGACGGATACGGCCAGTCTTTTTCATCGGTGAGCATTTGCGCGTTGTCTGCAAACGAACGCAAACTTTCCATACACGGAAGAACTTCATCTTTAATAAAGTATGCAAGTTCTTTACTGTCAGTTATCGTGTTTGACTTAGCAACTAATGCGCTAAGTTCTTCCGCCTTTTCAAACACGCCGTCGCTAAGAGCGGAAAGTTTAGATGCAAGCGTCGTATCCGTTTTATTATCTATGCCGTTAGACGCTTTGAGCATTGCGGTTGATAATACTTTTGAAGAATAGTTGTTGATTGCAGGGTAGATATTTTTTCTCGCCATATCAATCATAGTAAGCGCTTCGATTTTAACTATTCGCGAATAGTTATCAAGCATAACTTTTTCGATTGCATTGAGTTCAACGATTGATAATACCTTGTGCTTTTCAAATAATTCAACGTTTTTACTATCAGTATAATGGCAAACTGCTTCGGGGGTAGTTCTAAGATTTAGAAGCCCACGGCTTTCAGCCTCTTTAGTCCACTCGTCGGAATAGTTGTTGCCGTTAAATATAATTCTTCCGTTTTCTTTAAGCGTTTTAGCAACGATATTGTGAACGGCTTCCGCAATATTTTTAGAGTTTTCAAGTTCTTTAGCGAACAAGTCTAAACTTTCGGCAACAGCCGTATTTAACACCACGTTACAGTCTGCGATAGAATCGTTAGAACCAACCATACGGAATTCAAACTTGTTACCGGTAAAGGCAAGTGGAGAAGTTCTATTTCTATCAGTCGTATCCTTAGGAAGTGGCGGTAAAATCTTTGCGCCCAAGCGCATAACTGATTTACCAGTACGATAAGTGTCGTTATTGATAAACGCGTTCAAAGCGTTAGATAAATCGTCGCCTAAAAATACTGAAATGATAGCGGGTGGGGCTTCGTGCGCGCCAAGACGATGGTCGTTACCAGCGCTCGCAACCGACGCTCTTAAAATATCTTGATACTCGTCCGCCGCTTTTAATACAGCGCAGAGGAAGAGTAAAAATTGCAAGTTTTCAGCCGGAGTTTCACCGGGGTCTAAAAGGTTAACGCCCGTATCGGTTGTAAGCGACCAGTTATTGTGCTTACCAGAACCGTTAACGCCCTTGAACGGCTTTTCCGCAAGAAGGCACATAAGCCCGTGGCGTTCCGCAATTTTTTTCATAATTTCCATAGTGAGTTGGTTATGATCGGTTGCGGTGTTAACGAGTGTAAAGATAGGGGCAAGTTCGTGTTGAGCGGGAGCAACTTCGTTATGCTCGGTCTTTGCTAAGATGCCGAGTTTCCAAAGTTCCCTATTCAAACTTTCCATAAAAGATTTAACTCTTGGCTTAATTGCGCCAAAGTAGTGATCGCCAAGTTCTTGACCTTTTGGAGCGTTTGCGCCGAATAAAGTTCTGCCCGTGAACACTATATCGTCACGCTTGAGCGCAGTTTCTCTATCAATAAGGAAATATTCTTGTTCAGCACCAACTGTAACTAAAACCTTGTTAACGTCAGTCTTTCCGAGAAGATGAAGAACTTTAACCGCCTTTTTGTTAAGCGTTTCAAGCGAGCGGATAAGCGGAGTTTTTTTATCGAGCGCCTCACCGCTATAAGAACAAAACGCCGTGGGAATACAAAGCGTGTTATCTTTAATGAAAGCGTAAGAAGATGGGTCCCACGCGGTATAGCCTCTTGCCTCGAAAGTTGCTCTTATTCCGCCGTTTGGGAAAGAAGAAGCGTCAGGCTCGCCTTTGATAAGAGCCTTACCACTAAATTCCATAATAATTCCACCGCCTTTAACGGGGGAGATAAAACTATCGTGCTTTTCAGCGGTAATACCAGTCATAGGTTGGAACCAATGAGTATAGTGCGTTGCGCCTTTTGAGATAGCCCAATCTTTCATAGCGTCTGCTACTTCTTGGGCAACGGCAAAGTCGAGCGGTTCGTTCTCGTTTACCGCCTTTTTAAGCGAACGGTAAACCTCAGGCGATAACGCCTGTTTCATTGCCTTTTCATTAAATACGTTTTCTGCAAAAATTTCGGGAATACTCATCATAAATCTCCGTTTTTCTATCGGTAAAAAACCACTTAAAAAAATTAGTACTTATTTATTATAAATAAACGCTTTTAATTTGTCAAATTTATAAGCGGTAAAATTATACTATTTTAATTAGTTTTTGCATACCATAAAATATGAAAAATTGCTTTAAGATTACGGTTGTGTCCGTTTTGATATCTTTTATAGCGTTAGCGGTGTCTAGCGCCGTGCTTGTAAAGACGAGTAAACACACTAATAATTTTACCGTTGTGATCGACGCAGGTCACGGCGGAATAGACGGTGGAGCGAGTGGAATAAATACGGGCGCTCGCGAAAGTGATATTAATTTATTAATATCAAAAGAACTAAAAAAACTGTTTGAAAAAGCAAACGTAAAAGTTATAATGACGAGAAATTCCGACGAGGGATTATACGGAACGACTGATAAAGGTTTCAAACTTCGAGACCTTCAAGAAAGGGTAAAAATCATAAATAATTCGCAAGCAAATCTCTTAATTTCTATCCACTTAAACGTCTACTCTTCGCCTAGGAGAAGGGGAGCGCAAGTCTTTTACAAAAAAGGAGAAGAAAAGTCTAAGATTTTTGCAAAAAAAGTTCAGTCGAGAATAAACGGAATGAGATTATCGCCGAGAATTTACGATGCGCTGAGTGGGGATTATTATATTCTCAACCAAGTTAAAATCCCCGCAATAATCGTTGAGTGTGGTTTTTTATCTAGCCCTGAAGATGAAAAATTACTTTTGACTAGCGAGTATAGAGAAAGCATCGCAAACGCTATTTTTAATGGAACAATTGATAAATTAGTGCTTTGAATTTTACCTTTTAGGTAAAAGCAAAGCATTTTTTCTTGTAATTTTAATTTACTTATGTTATACTAAAATCGTATATGTTTAATTTGAACGATAAACTTGAAAAAAACACCGCTAAACAGTTAAGTCCTATAACCCTTGCGTTTATAGGCGATGCGGTTTATACCTTGTTCGTAAGGGAAAAAATAGTGTTTGAAAAGGACCTTAAAGGTTCGGAACTCAACAAGAAAACTTCGGCGGTAGTAAAGGCTACGGCGCAAGCCAAATTCGTTGATAAGATTATGCCGTATTTGACCGAAGAAGAGATTGAAATTTTCAAGCGCGCTAGAAATTCCAAAAAGAACACTAGAGCCAAGAGCGCAAGCGTAGTTGAGTATAATAAGTCAACGGGGTTTGAAGCGCTCGTTGGTTATCTTTACGCAATCGGCGAGATTGATAGGCTCAATTATTTATTAAATTTAGGGGAAACAGATGAAAGTAATAGGTAAAAACGCGGTAGCGGAACTTATAAAAACAGATAAAACGGTAGATAAAATTCTCGTTATGAACGGCATGCGTGACGATGCGTCTAGAAGTCTTGTAAAAGAGGCTAAAAACCGTGGGTACAAAGTTCAATTTGCTGAAAAGGCGGTGCTTGACAAGGAGTGTGAAAGCAAGCGCCATCAAGGATTTATAGCCTTTACGTCCGACTTTGTTTATACTGAATTTGAAGATCTCTTATCTTCAGTTGCGGGAAAGGAAAATGCGTTTCTCGTGGTGGCGGACGGTATTGAAGATCCGCACAATTTAGGTAGTATTATAAGAGTTTGCGAGTGCGCTGGGGTTGACGGGTTAGTTATTGGCAAGCACCGTAGTGCGCAAGTTACCGATAGCGTTATGAGAATAAGCGAAGGCTCGGCAAATCACCTTAAAATTTCAAGGGTTGTTAATCTTAACAATGCCATTGAAAAGATAAAAGATTTAGGTATTTGGGTTTACGCTTTAGAACTTGGCGGTAGCGATATTTATAAAAGTGATTTAAGGGGTAAACTCTGTTTAGTTATCGGCGGGGAAGACACGGGCGTTAATAAACTCACCAAGCAAAAGTGTGACGGGGTTATTACGATTCCAATGAACGGAAAGGTAAACTCACTCAACGCATCGGTTGCTCTCGGTGTAGGCGTATTTGAAGCAGTTCGCCAACGCAACTAAAAGTAAAAGTGGAGAATAAAATGGGTTATCTTGCATTATACAGGCGTTTTCGCCCTTCGGACTTTGAAGGGGTTATCGGGCAAGACGCTATTGTAAAAACACTCACAAATCAAATAACTACCGATAAAATCGGGCACGCCTACCTTTTTTGCGGGGCAAGGGGAACGGGCAAGACTTCACTTGCCAAGATTTTTGCACGCGCGGTAAACTGTTTGGATAGCAAAAACGGCTCGCCGTGTGGAAAATGTTCGGCGTGCAAAGCGCTTGAAGACGTTTCTAACGTTGATATTATAGAAATGGACGCTGCGTCTAACAATAAAGTAGAAAACGTAAGAGATATTCGTGAAAGCGTTCAATATCCGCCCGTTACCGTTAGGTATAAGGTTTATATTATCGACGAAGTTCACATGCTTACGACTGAGGCTTTCAACGCGTTACTTAAAACGCTTGAAGAACCGCCCAAACACGCTATATTCGTTTTGGCAACTACTGAACCTCATAAACTTCCGTCGACTATTCTTTCTCGTTGTATGCGTTTTGACTTCAAACTTATATCAACTAAAAAGATAGCCGAACTCATCTCTTCAATTTACGATGAAATAGGCAGAAGTTATGAAAAAGAGGCAGTTTCTTTGATAGCCAAAGCGGGCGAAGGTAGCGTTAGAGATGCGTTGTCCGTTGCAGATTTATGCGTTTCATACGGAAGCGATAAACTTACTTATTCAGACGTTTTAACGGTACTTGGGTCAACTGATCAAACTAAGATTGACGGGCTTATTAAGGCGGTCTTTACAGGGGATACGGGTAGTGTTTTGAGTTTTACCGACGAACTTTCTATGCTCGGTAAATCAATAGGGCTTCTTTCAAAAGAAGTTATATCATATTTAAGGGATATAGCGGTTGTTAAAACTTGCAAAAACGCTCGTGAGATTTTAGCGCTCCCAGAAGATAGATATACTGAAATGAAATCTATTGCAGACGGGGTTAGTGAAAATAGAATACTTAGATGTATTGAAATACTTTCTTCAATAGAAAACTCACTTAGGTATTCAACTCAGCCAAGGGCGGTGCTTGAAACTGCGCTTATAAAAGCGAGTATGCCAGAAAACGATTATAATATCGACGCGCTTTTAGCAAGAATAAAAGTTTTGGAAGAAAAAATTAACAATTTAGGAAATATTCCCGCGCCAAATGCTCCAAAGGTTGTAATCAAGGAAGAACCAAAGGTTGAAGTTAAGGAAGAACCAAAGGTTGAAATCAAGGTTGAAATTAAACCTGAAATTTTAGACGAGGGTTTAGTTCCCCCGCCCATTGAAGAAGAATTTATAGAGCAACCCGTTAAAAAGGTTGAAATTCCCGTTCAAACAGACGTTGATAAATCTAAGGTTTGGGGTGCAATCGTTAGAAAGTTAAGGCGTGCGCCTGGAAAGACTATTTTATGGGTTGCTTGCCAAGAAATGGCGGGAGTCGTTGAAGGTAATATTCTTAAAATAGTGGCTGGTAACGAGAACGAGAAAAAACTCATTGAAAGTAAAGATAATTTTGAAACTTTGCTTAGTTTGGCTAGTGAATTTGGAATAACTAACGTTAAGGTTGTAAACGGGCAAGACGCTACGGCTGTTGACCCTACTGAAAGCGTGAAAGCGTTTTTCAAAGATACCTTAATTATTAAGTAGATATATATAGATATAAGGAGATTTATTATTATGGCAGGATATGGTCGTGGATTTGGCGGTGGTTTCGGCGGTGGCAATATGCAACAACTTATGAAACAAGCGCAAAAAATGCAAGCAGAAATGCAAAAGGCTCAACAAGAACTTGAAGATGCAGAAATTATCGGCGTAGCGCAAGGTGATGCAGTTACCGTTACTATGAACGGCAAAAAGATTGTTTCAAGTATATCGATTAACCCCGATTACGTTGACGTTGACGATATTGAAATGCTTGAAGACTTAATCGTGGTTGCTCTTAACGACGGTTATGAAAAAGCAGACAAAATGA
Source organism: Clostridiales bacterium (assembly GCA_015055525.1). Taxonomy (GTDB): domain Bacteria; phylum Bacillota; class Clostridia; order Christensenellales; family Borkfalkiaceae; genus HGM11412. Next base: position 38,476 of record SVHZ01000008.1, on the reverse strand, counting down.
GTAAAGAAAAATTAGGAAACGCCGGGGGCTTAATTTAATTTTATGAGTAATTTTATCGAGCCTATCGGTAAACTTATAAACGCGTTTACCAAGCTTCCGGGCGTAGGAACGAAAACGGCGCAACGCTTTGCGTATAAAATTATAGATATGTCTGAAGAAGAGGCGCTTGCTTTTGCTGAAAGCGTGATAAATTGCAAGCGCAAAATTCACTATTGCAAAGTTTGCGGAAATTATACGGATATGGACGTTTGCTCTATTTGTAAAACGAGAAGGGCGGACGTTATTTGCGTTGTCAAAGAACCGAAAGATATTTTTGCTATGGAGAAAGTTCACGAATTTTCCGGCGTATATCACGTTCTTCACGGAACGATAAAACCAAGCGAAAACGTTGGGCCTAAAGACCTTAACGTAGAAGGTCTTATCGAACGCATAAAACAAGGCGGGGTAAAAGAAGTTATCATGGCAACGAACCCTGATTACGACGGGGAAATAACGGCTATGTATTTATCAAGCGTTATAAAACCGCTTGGCGTTAAGGTTACTCGCCTTGCGCACGGCATACCCGTTGGTAGCGATATAGAGTATACTGATGAAGTTACTTTATCAAGAGCGCTAAACGATAGAAGGGAACTTTAATGGAACGGCTTGATAAAGCGTTTTCTTCGTGCAAACTATATTCGCGCTCGGAGATAACTAAAATTATAAAGCAAAAAAGAATAACGGTAAACGGAGTTATCATAAACGATCCGTCTTTCAAAATTGACGTAAATACCGATAAAATTTTGCTTGACGGTAAAGAAGTTGAGTTTAATAAATTCGTTTATATTATGCTAAATAAACCGCAAGGCGTAGTTTCATCAACTGACGATGGTAGGGATAAAACGGTTATAGATATACTCCCTGATAGTTTTAAGCGAGACGGGTTATTTCCCGTTGGAAGGCTTGATAAAGACACGGTTGGGTTGGTTATTTTAACTGATGACGGCATATCTTCTCACAAGCGCTTATCTCCCAAAACTCACGCTGAAAAGGTTTATTACTTTGAAACTGCGGAAGAAGTTTCAAGCGAAGTAGCTTTAGAGATAGAAAGTGGCGTTTTACTAAAAGACGGGTATAAAACTTTACCTTGCAAAATAAATTTGCTATCTAAAACGAGTGGCGAGATAACTTTGGTTGAGGGAAAGTACCACGAAATTAAGCGAATTTTCGGCGCAAAATCCAATAAAATAACTTATCTTAAACGCATATCTTTCGGCGGGATTATTTTAGATGAAACTCTTCCCGAAGGCTCGTGCAGATATTTAACTAAAGAAGAACAAAAACTTTTCACAAAATAAATTTACTAAAGGACAAAATATGCAAAGACCATACGTATTTATAAGTTACTCGACGATAGATCAAGAGTTTGCAGACAAGGTAAATCAAACCTTAAAAGATAATGGAATAAATACTTGGATAGCCACCGAAGATATTCACGGTGGTGAGAGTTTTGCAACCGAAATTACAAACGGCATTAAAAACTGCGACGCGTTTATTTTTATTTTATCTCAAAATTCAGATGGCTCGCCTCATTGTGGTAACGAACTTTCACTCGCGTTTAGCAGTAGAAAGAGAGTAATTCCGTTTAGACTTCACGAGTTTAAGTTGTCCGAATCAAACACTTATTTTTTACAACAAGCACAATGGATAGACGTTTTTCAAGATGAAGATTGGGCTTTTCAAGAACTTGTAAAAAAAGTCAAAAGCGCTTTATCTATTCAAAAGGTGGAAAGCACTCCGATAAAAATAGCGCATCCCACCAATAAGAAGATAGAAGACCTTATTTTGAGAGCGGAACTTGAATTAGACGATAATAAATTTTCAGTTGCAAGAGAATATGCAAATCAAGTTTTAAGCGAAGATATTAAAAATTACAAAGCGTATATAATATTGTTGCTTTGCGATTATAAAGTTTCTTCTCTAGAAGAAATCAGGTTTGATTTTTCTAACAATACTAACTATAAAAGGGCGCTTCGTTTTGCAAGCGATGAACAAAAGGCGGAATTAAAAAGGATATTAGCGTCAATTTCTCATTTCACGTTCGTTCAATCTAATCAACCGCAAATTGACAAGTTGAAAAAGAAACATCGTAGGCAAATTATTTGGGGTTGTATATTCTTGGTTATAGCATGGCCTATCGCTTTAATAATACTTTTTTGCTCGTTATTTACAAAACTGAAGATAAGAAAATTAGAAAAAACAAACGCTAAAAATAAATAGGATTAAGATTATGCAAAGACCATACGTATTTATTAGTTACTCTACGATAGATCAAGAGTATGCAGATAAGGTAAATCAAACCTTAAAAGACAATGGTATAAATACTTGGATAGCCACCGAAGATATTCACGGTGGTGAAAGTTTTGCAACCGAAATTACAAACGGCATTAAAAACTGCGACGCATTTGTTTTTATTTTATCTAAAAATTCAGATGATTCGCCCCATTGTGGTAACGAACTTTCTTTAGCCTTTGGTGGAAGAAAGAAAATTATTCCGTTTAGACTTCACGAATTTAAGTTGTCCGAATCAAACACTTATTTTTTACAGCAAGCACAATGGATAGACGTTTTTCAAGATGAAGATTGGGCTTTTCAAGAACTCGTTGAAAAAGTTAAAAGCGCTTTATCTACTCAAAAGGTGGAAAGCGCTCCGATAAAAATAACCCATCCAACTAACAAGAAGATAGAAAATTTTATATTTAGAGCAGAACTTGAACTCGAAGATAAAAACTTTAACGATGCAAAGAATTTTGCAAATCAAATATTAAATGAAGATCCGAGAAATTGTAAGGCATATATTATATTGATGCTTTGTCAATGTAAAGTTTCTTCACTAGAAGAAATTAAAATTGACGTTTCTGACAATGTTAATTATAAAAGGGCTATTCGTTTTGCAAATGATGCTGAAAAGGCGGAACTTGAAAAACTTTTGAAATCAACTGAGGCTAAAACTGAAGCAAAAAAGCAAGTAAGATCTCGCGAAAATAAAGTTTTAGAAGAAAAGTTTAATAATATAACTGTTAAACAGGCTGATGAGCAACATAAAAATCTCATTGAGAATATGCCTATAAATTATAAGTATAAGAAACCGCCTAAAACTTTATTTGCAAAATCTAGGAAAAGTTCAAAAAATATATACGATATTGAGGCGTTTGAATCGGAAGTAAAAGCAAAGATATTTAACACGCTTAAAGACCATGGTATTGTAGTTCAAATTCCTAGAGTAATAAGAGGATCTGCCGTTACTCGTTTTGATATAGCAATTCCACTAAACGTGCCTATATCAAAGATTGTTAAACTTCAAGGTGACATTAACCTTAGAATTGCAGGAAGGCACGCAATAAGAATGATTGCGCCCGTGCCTAACAGTTCATACGTTGGCATTGAAGTTCCAAATAGAGAAGTTGAAATTGTTAATATTAGGGATATTATCGAATCTAACGATTTTATAAACTCAAAACCATTTTCACTAACCTTTGCTCTTGGTAAAGACGTTGTTGGAGATCCTATCTCTTTAGATTTAGCTAACTTACCTCACGTTTTGATTACGGGAACTACGGGTTCGGGTAAGACTGTATGCTTGAACTCTTTAATTATTAGTTTAATAACAAAATATGGTCCAGACGAACTTCGTTTTGTTATCGTTGACCCTAAACAAGTTGATTTTGAGTCGTTCAAAGATATTCCGCATATGATGTTTGGCGAAATTATTGAAGACGTTCCTATGACTAATTCAATGCTTACTTGGGCTGTTGAAGAAATGGAGTTAAGATATAAACTCTTTGTGGAAACTCGCTCTAAAAACATAACTGACTATAATACTAAGGCTCGCTCGCTCAATCAAAAGATTATGCCGAGAATAGTAATTATAATGGACGAGTTTGCCGATTTAATTTGGCAAGATAAAGAGGGTATTTCAACAAAAGTTTGCCTTCTTGTTCAAAAGGCGCGTGCAGCGGGTATTCATTTGGTTATTGCTACTCAAAGACCGTCTAATGACGTTTTTAATGGTCCTCTTAAAGCAAGTATACCCGCAAGAATAGCGTTTAGAGCGCCTGCTTTAATTGAATCGCAAGTTTCTCTTGGGGAATCGGGAGCGGAAAAACTTTTGGGTAAAGGCGACTGCTTGTATAAAACGGGTGGTATGCTTAACGTTGAGCGTGTTATGGGCGCTTACGTTTCAGATGAAGAAGTGTATGCCGTAATTGATTACGTTAGCAAGAATAACGATAAATATTACGATTATAAAAACTTAGCCAAAATCAAAGCAAGAGTAACTTCTTCAAGTTTGGATGACGATTATACTGATGAATACGATTCAAGTGATAGCGATATTAATCCGCTTTACGTTAAGGCTATGAGAGTTGGTTATAGTTTAGGTGGATTATCTATTTCCATCTTGCAGAGAAAACTTTCAATCGGTTTCCCAAAGGCTGGAAAGATTCTCGACTGGCTTATAGAGCACGGCTATGTTACTCAAAACGCCGTTAACGGTAAACGTCAAATGGTTATTACGAAGGAAGATTTTGAAGAACAATTTGGCGCAGAATAATAAAAAGCATAAATTAATGTTACAAAAAAGCGTTGAGCGAAAAATTCGCTCAACGCCTTTTGTTTAATATAAAATTTATCCATAACTTTTTGCTATAAGCAAAAAATAACACTCGCCGTTAGGCGAATATCGCTTTGTCATAAGGCAAAATATCACTTTTGCAAAGCAAAAATATCACTGCAAAACAAAGTTTTGCTCATTAGTCCACTTCGTAGTCTACAGCGATTGATGATTCCATCTTTTCGTGCATGTACTTTTTAACTACGTTAACGTGATATTCGTTATTTTGATATTCTTCAAGTTTTTTAAGGTCTTCAACCACAACTTGAAGTATAAGGTCGTAAGAACGTGCGCTTTCAATAACGTTTTGCCCAACTTCAATTCCCCAAATTTGCGGAACTTTAGTTATCATTGAAAGAAGGACGTTAGTTGCCTTTTCCTTTGCATCGTCAGAATTATCTTTAAGTTTGAAACATACTACGTGTTTAATCATTATGTTCTCCTATTACCAATCTTGGCGGTCGCTAATTTTAATATCGTCATAGTACTCAAAGTATTTTGACTTAAATTTTGCCGTTTCCGCCCTTGCTTTTTTCTTTTTTTCTTGTTCTTTTTTAATTTCTTCCTGAGTTTTTTGCTCTGGAGTTTTTACTTCTTTGTTTTCACTCATACTTAGTTTTTAACCATACCATAAGTACCGCAATATCAGCGGGGCTTACGCCTGAAATTCTCTGCGCTTGGTCAAGGTTAAGCGGTTTTATAGCGTTTAACTTTTCCCTTGCTTCAATTCTTAAGCCGTCAATCTTCATATAGTCGATATCCACGGGTAGTCCTTTTGATTTTATCTTGTTAGCCTTTTCAATGGCGTCAAGTTCTTTTTTTATGTAACCTTCGTACTTAACGTCCGTTTCAGCGGTGTCTAAAAGGTCGGTAGGTGCGTAATCAAAAGCGTTAAAACGTTCTTTTATATCCTTAATTTTAACGCCACGCCTAATCATATCTGCGTAAGAAAGTGGGGAAATAACTTCGCCCGGCGTTCTTTCTTCAACGAAAGGTTTAGCGTCTTTATAAGGAACTACCGTTTGAAGTTCCTTCATAATTTTAGATTGAAGTTCACGCCTTAAAAGGTAATTTTGCCACCTTTCTTCGGTTACGAGTCCAAATTCTTTGCCGATAGGCGTAAGCCTTTCGTCAGCGTTATCTTGACGCAAAATAAGCCTATATTCCGCGCGCGAAGTCATCATACGATACGGCTCGTCAGTTCCCTTAGTTACAAGATCGTCAATGAGTACCCCCGTGTAACCTTGATCTCTGCCTAAAATAAGCGGTGCTTTATTCTGAAGATACATGCTTGCGTTAAGACCTGCAATAAGACCTTGCACGGCCGCTTCTTCATAACCGCTCGTGCCGTTAATTTGCCCCGCGGTAAATAAACCTTTAACTTTCTTGTATTCTAAAGAAGGTAAAAGATCTAAACTGTCAATACAGTCGTATTCGATAGCGTAAGCATATCTCATAAACTTGCAGTTTTCAAAGCCTTCGATAGAGCGGTACATTTCTTCCTGAACGTCAATCGGCATAGAAGAAGACATGCCTTGAACGTAAATCTCATTAGTGTCAAGCCCTTCGGGTTCTAAGAAAATTTGATGGCGCTCTTTATCTTCAAATCTAACTACTTTTGTTTCGATAGACGGGCAGTATCTAGGCCCCGTGGTCGTTATAAAACCGTTGTAAAGCGGAGAGCGGTCTAAATTTTTTAGGATAATTTCGTGAGTTTTTTTATTAGTGTAACCTAAATAACAAGGCTCTTTATTTTCTGGAAGTTCGGGGGTAAGGTAAGAAAACGGATAAATATCCGTTTCGCCCGGTTGGATAGAAAACTTTGAAAAGTCAATAGTTCTCTTATCAAGTCTTGCAGGAGTTCCCGTCTTAAAACGCCTTACGTTAAAACCAAGTTTAATTAAACTATCTGTAAGTTTAGTTGCGTTCAAAAAGCCAGACGGACCTGAAAATTGCTTGTAATCACCAGAAATAATATCGCTATTTAAGTAAACGCCCGTTGCAACAACAACCGTTTTGCACTCGAACAAACTATTGTAGTTAGAAACTACGCCCGTAACCTTTTCCCCGTCCGTTAAAATCTCGGTTGCCTCACATTGAACTATGGTAAGGTTAGGCGTGTTTTCAAGCGTTTTTTTCATTTCGCGGTGGTAAAGGTTTTTGTCCGCTTGCGCGCGAAGTGATTGAACTGCAACGCCTTTACCGCGGTTGAGCATTTTTATTTGTAACATAGTCTTATCTATGTTAACGCCCATTTCACCGCCTAACGCGTCAAGTTCTCTAACTAAATGACCTTTTGCCGTTCCGCCGATTGACGGATTGCACGCCATAAACGCTATATTATCTAAATTTATGGTCATAAGCGCGGTATTTTGCCCCGTTCTAGCAAGCGCGAGCGCGGCTTCGCAACCGGCGTGCCCTGCGCCTATAACAACGGCGTCATACCTGCTTTTAAGTATATAATCTTGCATATTATTTTTTAAGTATTAAATTCTTAATATCGTTTACTTGCGTAGCGTAAGAATCGCTAATTTGAATAAGTTCAGAAACTTTATCTCTTGAGTGAATAATCGTCGCGTAATTTTTACCGCCGAGCGCCTGCCCGATAGTTACGAGCGGAATAGACATAAGTTCCGTCATCAAATACGCGCAAATTTGCCTTGGTTCAACAAGTTCTTTATTTCTCTTCTTGCCCGTTAAATCCGACTTTTTAATCTTAAAATACGAACAAACGGTGTCTATAATCATAGAAGTCGTTATCGTTTCTTTAACGTCTACTTGCGCGCTATCTTTAAGCGCTTCCATAGCAAGGGCTAAGTTGGGTTGTTGCTCGTGAAGAAGGGCAGAGAATAAAACTTTGTTAAGCATACCCTCTAAACTTCTAACGTTATCGTCTGAATTTTCGGCGATAAACGTTGCAACGTCAAGCCCGATAATGTGTTTTTTAAGTTCGGCTTTCTTTTGAACGATAGCAATTTTAGTTTCAATATCGGGTGGAAGAACTTGCGCTTTAAGCCCGCCTTCAAAACGAGTTCTCAAACGCTCGTCTAAAAGTTCGATTTCCTTAGGTTCGCAGTCGGCAGATAATACGATTTGCTTGTTAGCGCCGTAAAGTTCGTTGAACGTGTGGAAAAATTCTTCTTGAGTTGATTGTTTTTTAGATAAAAACTGAACGTCGTCAACGATTAAAACGTCAACGTTTCTATACTTGTTTCTAACGTTCTTTCCCTCTTGAGAGTAAGCCTTTCCTGAACGAATATTCTCAATAAGGTCGGTCATAAACTTTTCACAAGTAGCATAAAGCACCCTTTTTTTAGGGAAGTGCTTGTGAATATGGTTTGCAATCGAGTGCATTATGTGCGTTTTACCAAGACCAGACGCGCCGTATATAAAGAGCGGATTGTAATTATTGCCCGGATCGTCGGCAACTGCTTTCGCTGCAGCGTAAAGGTAGCGGTTAGAATTTCCCACTACGAAATTGTCAAACGTATAATTAGGGTCGATAGGTAAACTTTCAATCTTACTGTCGCCGTTTTCTGCTTTATGCGAAGTGTATTGGTCAGGGTTAGTGCCAATAAAAATTTCAAAATCATTAACTTCAACTTTGGCGCGTTCCATAGCAACTAAAATTTTAGGTCTAACCGTATCGAGATTGATAAAGTCTGCGTTAACTTGGCTCTTTGCCATTAAAACGAGAGTTTTATCGTAAAGGTCGATAGGTTTCAAACCTTTAATGTGCTTATCGTAAGCAAAACTTGAAAGCACTTTTTCAATTTCGGGAGCGATGGTCTTCCAAATAATTTCGTAACTTTGCATAAATGTTTCCTTAAACCGTAGTTTTTTTTGGGAAAATGTTGTATAATAAAGTTAATTAAACTTAATTACTAAACTAATCACACCCATTATATAACAAACTTTTGTAAAAATCAACAATTTAGAGTCGGTTAAATATGTACGTAAAGAAACTAACGTTGAAAAATTACCGCAATTACGAAAACGCAGTTTTCGATTTTATAGACGGTATTAATATTTTAGTTGGTAACAACGCCCAAGGTAAAACTAACTGCGCAGAAGCGGTGTTTTATCTTTGCACGGGCTATTCGCCAAGAGCAACAAGAGATAGGCAAGTTGTAAGATACGGCGAAAAATCAGCGTTAGTTACAGGTGTTTGCGATAGTAGGTTTGGCTTAACCGAAGTTGAAATTGAATTTTTACTCACTAAAAAGAATATCTCGGTAAACGGCGTTCCCATAAAGAAATCTGGCGAACTTATGGGGCATATAAACTCGGTGTTTTTCAATCCCGGCGAACTTAAACTTATTCAACAAAGCCCTGAAGATAGGCGTAGGTTTATGGATATTTCTCTATCTCAAATGGATAGGCAATACTATTATTCCCTTCAAACCTACCGTAAAATTTTAGATCAAAGAAACAACCTTTTGAAAAGCGATGATTTAGATACCGTTCATCAAACTTTACCCCTTTGGGATAAAGAACTTTCGCGCTACGCCGTTGAAATTATAAATAAGCGCCGTGATTTTATTGAAAAACTCACGCCTTATGCTAAAGCCGAGCACTCTTATATTACGGGCGGTAGCGATTTAGAGTTAGCGCTTGAAACACCGCATTATCAAGGCGGTGGCGAAGAAGAAATTTTTAATTTACTTTCAAGCCGTGTGGAAAAAGATTTAATTTTAGGTTACACAACTATTGGTCCGCATAGAGACGATATTAAGATGAAAGTAGGTGGGGAAGACGTTAAGGTTTACGGCTCTCAAGGTCAACAAAGAACGGTTGCAATCTCACTTAAACTTGCCGAAGTTTCACTCTTTAATGATAGGTTCGGCGAATATCCAATTTTGATATTAGACGATGCGCTATCCGAACTTGATAGCGAACGTAGAAACCGCCTTATAGATAGACTTTCTGACTTTCAAACGATAATAACTCTCACCGATATTCCCGAAGAATTAAGCGCCAAAAACGCTAAGATTTTTAGAATAAACAATGGCAAAATTGAATAAAAGATGCAAGCGTTTCGCTTGCATCTTTTTAAGTTCTTGAATAAAGTTCGTTATAGTATTTTAATTTGTTAACGTCTATTCTTTCTAAGCCGTCTTTAGTCGTTCTAAACGCCCAGTTGTTCTCGGGAACGCCGGGGGTGTTGAGCCTAGTGTCCGCTCCGTATTTTAATAAATCTTGAATAGGAAATATCGTAAGGCCAGCGGATGACGAAAGCATTTTTATAACAATATCGTCGTAAGATTCGTTCCACCTATCTCTTGGAATATTAAAGTAATCAAGCATTAAATTTCTATCTTCAACCGAACTTTCCCAAACGTAACCAAGTAAAGTGTTATTATCGTGAGTACCCGTGTACGCCACCGAATTATTGATATAATTGTGTGGAAGATGCGGAGAATTTTTATCGCCTAAAAAGGCAAACTGCAAAACTCGCATACCGGGGAAACCGCTATCGTTTACAAGTTTTCTAACGCTATCGGTTATAAGCCCTAAATCTTCTGCAATTATAGTAAAGTCGCCTTGAATTTTCTTAAACTCATTTATAAGCGACAATCTCGGTCCTTTTTTCCACTTGCCGTTTTTAGCCGTCTTTTCCCCAGCCTTTACCGCATAATAATCTTGAAAGGCTCTAAAATGGTCTATTCTAACCCCGTCGAAGATTTTTTTGTGAAAATCTAAGCGTTTAAGCCACCAAGAATAGCCGTTTTCTTTCATTTTGTTCCAGTCGTAAAGGGGGTTGCCCCACAGTTGCCCGTCTTTAGAAAAATAGTCGGGTGGAACGCCTGCAACGAGTTTAGGATTTCCTTTTTCATTAAGTAAAAATTCACTCTTATTGTAATAAAGGTCGCTACTATCAAAGTCAACGTAAATGGGCATATCGCCTATAATTTTAACGCTCTTTGAGTTAGCGTAACTTTTAAGTTCGAGCCACTCTGTAAAAAACTCGTATTCGATAAACTTCCAAAGTTTAAGCGCGCTTGTGTCGGGGGTAAAAACAGTCCACTCGTTATGCGGTTTACCGCCGTTAGCAGATTTTAACGCCATAAACTCACAAAACTTCAAAGTTTCAGGGTAATCGGTAAAGAACTTTTGAGTTTTTTTATCTTCATTAAAGTTGAGCGATGCTTTTTTAAGTATTTCAAGCCTATTTTGTTTTAACGCGTTAAATTCGCATAAGTAAGGCGAAGATTGTTTTGCGCTTTCTAAATCTTCTTTAGAGATAAGCCCCTTTTCAAAAAGGGTTGGAAGGTCGATAAAATACGGGTTACCGCTAAACGCCCCGAAAGATTTATATGGGGAGTTGCAATCGTCTGGCAAACAAAATGGTAGAACTTGCCAGTAAGTAAAACCGCAGTTTGATAAAAAGTCAATAAACTCTCTTGCTTCTTTACCAAAACTACCTATTTGATAATCGCCGTATAGCGAAGATATATGCATTAATACGCCACTTGATCTTTTCATAGAAATAATTTTAACACAAAAAAAGCAGTTTTTCAACTGCTTTTTAGTTTAATTTATCAAATTAAGCCTATATCTTCAGGGAAGTATGCGTTAGTGCAAGCGTGCTTTCCGTTAGGTCCGTCTACAGTAAGCCTAAAATACCCGTGTTTTTTGCTAAGTTCAAACACCGCTTCGGTTACCATAGCGCCGTCTTTTTCCTTCATCACGCAATTTGCCTTTCTACCTTGATAATTGATTGAAATTCTATAAGCGGGCGAAGTTTTTATAAAAAGTTTATCGTCCTCAATATAGAGTTCATAAATTTCAGGGCCTTCACTTGCATAAAAATTTCCCGCTAGCATACTATCGGTAATCGCCTTATAGGTAAGTTTTTCGGCTTTTATCATAGTCCAGCAAGCACCGCTTTCAGAGTAAACTGAATCGAGTGGGTGGCGATTGTGATTATCGTCGCCCGCGATGCAGTAGATTTTTTCGCCACCGCGCAAGATGTCGTCATAAGCGTAAGGGCAGTAATCTTCAAAACCTGATTGAATCGCTCCGTTCATAATTTCAAGAGCGTTCATACCTTTATATTTAGAATAATGAGAATAATTTTCTCTTGACCAACAAGGGTGATTGTAAGTTACAAAGAACCCTTTTTCTCTGCCTTCTCTCATCATGCGTGAAATACACCACTCGTCGTACCAACGCTCGAAATCCGGTTCGTTTTCATCAAATTTTCCAAGGTGGCGAAGATGATTGTTGCCGATAATGTATTTTGATCTATGCCAAAACGGTTGAATATCGTTATCTTGGTCAAGCGCGATAAAATTAATGTGGCATTGACTTCTAAAAGCCCACGCCTTAGCAGGTTTATCCTTTTCCCAAAACTCAACTTCAAAACCGTTGAGCGCAACGAAATTTTCATCAGTTAAGTCGTTGTGGCAAACCATAAGGTCGTGGTCGGTGTAGGCAACCACCGAGTAACCTAAACTTAAATAATGCTCTTTAACTTCTTCTGGGGTAAGTTTTCCGTCAGACATAGTCGAATGACAATGTAAATTTGCCTTATAAAAAGTTCCTTCGTTTGAAATTAAATATTTTCTCATGAATTTTCTCCTTATAGCCCTATATCTTCGGGGAAATATGCGTTGGTGCAAGCGTGTTTTCCTTCGCTATCTATAACCGTAACTCTAAAATAGCCGTGAATTTTAGAAAGTTCAAAACAAGCCTCGGTTAACGGCGAGCCGTCTTCAGAGTATTTAACTTGCGCCTTGCACGCTTGATAGGTAACGTAAATCTTATAAGCAGGTGAAGTCTTTATAAAAAGTTTATCGTCTTCAATATAAAGTTCGTAAATCTCAGGGCCTTGGCTTGCGTAGAAGTTTCCCTTTAACATACTGTCCGTAATTGCCTTATAGGTAAGGTTTTCGGCTTTTATCATAGTAAAAGCAACGCCGGTATCTTTAATTTCATGGCTATCGTCCGCGCCGATGCAGTAAATTTTATTTCCGTTCCTTAAAATATCGTCGTATACCGACGGATTGTAGTCTTGATAGCCGTGTGTAACGTCGCCGTTCATCATTTCAAAAGCGTTCATACCGTCGTAAGCGGTGTAATCATAGTAATTTTCAAGCGACCAAACGGGGTGGTTGTAAGTAACGAAGAAGTTCTTTTCTCTTGCAGTACGCATAACGTAATTTATGCAGTTTGGCGTATACCACCTTTCAAAGTCGGGTTCGTTTTCGTCGAATTTAACGAGTTTTTTCGATTGAGCGTTACCGATGAAGTATTTAGTTCTATGCCAAAACGGTTGAATATCCATTTTATCGTCAAGCGCGATAAAACAAATATGGCATTGTTTAACAAAGTCCCAAGGTTTTTTATTGGCGTAGCAATCGTAAAAGTCTGCAAATTCCATTTCAAAACCGTTAAGAGCAAGGAAATTTTCATCGGTTAAGTCGTTATGTGGAATAAAAACGTCGTGATCGGTATAGGCAACTACCGAGTAACCCATATTTTTATAATGGTCTTTAACGTGTTCGGGAGAGAAATTTCCGTCTGAAATATTGGTGTGAGTGTGAAGGTTTGCCTTATAAAAACGCCCTTCTTCACTAATTAAGTGTTTTTTCATTTATTATTCTCCTGTAAAGGTTGATAATCTTTCAAGTTCTGCAAACTTACCGTTGAGTTTAATAAGTTCTTGATAAGAGCCTGTTTCAACGATTTTGCCGTTTTCCATTACCACGATTAAGTCGGCGTTTCTAATGGTAGAAAGCCTGTGTGCAACGATAAAGGTAGTTCTATCTTTCGATGCGTTCTCTATTGCCTTTTGAATATGTAATTCAGAGATGTTATCAAGAGCGGAAGTCGCTTCGTCGAGAATTAAAATATTCGGTTTTCTAATAAGCGCTCTCGCAATAGAAATTCTTTGCTTTTGTCCGCCCGAAAGTTTATCGCCGTGTTCGCCAACCATAGTGTTAAGCCCGTTTGGAAGGATACTCAAAAACTCGTTAATAGCGGCGTCTTCAACTGCTTTTTGAAATTCTTGTTCGCTATAATGAGAAAGCCCGTAAGTGATATTTTCCTTAATAGTTCCTGAAAAAAGTATAGTGTTTTGCGGAACTACCGAGATAAATTTTCTATAAGTTTGCATAGGAAGATCGCGAAGGTTTTTGCCGTCCACGATAATATCACCGCTAACGGGGGATAAAAGCCCGATTATAAGGTTTATTATCGTTGATTTACCAGAGCCTGACGAACCTACGAAGGCAACCGTTTGCCCGGCGTTTACTTTAAGGTTAAAATCGCGTATAACGGCTTTATCGGTTTTAGGATATTGGTAGCAAACGTTATGAAATTCAAAATTGCCTTTAATTCCTGGAACGGGGAGTTTGCCATCGTCGTGTTCAAGTTCGTCTGCTTGCATAATCTCAGAAAGAGAGCGAACTGCTTCCGCGCCCGAAACAAGGTTTGGTATAATTGAAGTTATGGAAAGAATTGAACTTGAAATCGATGCAAATAACGATTGAAACAACACAACGTCACCAACTGTTATTATATTTTTAATTGCAAGGTAAACGCAAAAACAAAAGCAAATTATAGATATAGTTTGGCTCGCAACCCATAAAATTGCGCCGAAGAACATATTCGTTTTGTCAAGTTTAAGCCCTGCTTGAGTTGCCGTTTCAATCTTTTGATCAACGCTCGTTGCTTCTTGTGAAAGAAGACCGTGAGCCTTAGTTACCGCCATCATTTGGATACTTGTTGTAATCTTAGCGGATAAGTTTTCGTTTTCCTTTCTAAAAATAGAACTTTGAGCGCCTATTTTTTTGCGTAAAAGTTTAACTATTATAACGTTAGTTGGTATTGCAATAATAAAAAACAATAAAACTATAGGGTTTTTAACCGCGGCTATTGCAATAGAAATTATAGCGGTTAAAATGTTTACGAGTAAACTGTTTACGAATAATCTATAATAGTTCTCAACGTTTTCCATATCCCTTAAAAATTTAGATTGCAAAACGCCTTCTTCAATTTCTTTATGGAAAGTTATTGATAACCGTTGAAGTTTCCTTATAAGCGTTGATTTAACCTTAGCGGTAGTTGTTCTTATCATATTGTTAACAACTCTACCGCGCAGGCAAGTGAACGGCACGTTAAGGAACAAGGATATCAAAATAATAACCACGTTTATTATGATTTGCATTACGTAGTTTTCAGGGCGCAAAGTTATAAGGTCGATAATATTACTCGTTAAAAGCGGAACCATATAAACCGGTAGCGATTGAAAGATATAAAGAATTGTGCTAATAACGATAGGCTTAGTATCTTTTTTGAGTAGTTTTGATATAAAGCCTTGTTTTTTAGAAGTTGTTTTACTACTGCCAAAAAGACCTTCAATCTCTTTGAGGGATTTCTCAAAATCGATTTTTTCATCGTGATGTTTTTTTGTAGTCGATCCGTGTTGATTACTCATACGTCACCTTTTTATTAAATAAATATAAGTTTATTTTCAAAAATTATAACACTTAAAAAATACCATTTCAACTGATTTATAAAAATTTAATAAATTTTTTTAGTAGAGCGATAAAATTTAAGTAAATAACTTGAAAAATGGGATAAAAAGATATATAATATAATCATACGCGAGATAGCGAATTTTATTAAAGAAGGTATTTATGATGAACAAGAAAGCAGTTAAAGTTCCATTTTTTGAAATAGGCCCTAAATCATACCTTTACGGCGATGATATTTTAGATTTGGCAATCGCAGCAGATAAGGCTAGTGAAAAATACGGCGTTGATATAATTTTCACAACTCCTATTATAGATATTAGAAGAGTTAGGGAGGCAACGAAAAATATTCACGTTTTCGCACCTCACATGGATCCAATCGTTCCAGGTAGAGGCCTCGCTGATATTTTACCCGAATCCTTAATCGCGGCGGGGGCAGACGGCGTTATGCTTAACCACGTTGAAAAACCGCTCACTTTCGAAGTTTTAAGCGATACTATTAAAAGGGCTAACGAAGTTGGTCTTACGACTATCGTTTGCGCCGATTCTTTAGCAGACGCGTCTAAAATTGCAACCTTAAATCCCGATATTATCGTAGCAGAGCCTTCTGAACTTATTGGAACGGGCGTTTCCGTTGGTGAAGAATACGTTGCAGCTGCAACTAAGTCTGTAAAAGACGTTAATCCTGAAATTTTAGTTCTTACTGCGGCTGGTATTTCCAACGGTCAAGACGTTTATAACACTATTATTGCAGGTGCAGACGCTACTGGGTCATCTTCAGGCGTAGCAAAGGCAAAGGATAGACCTGCTATGGTTGATGAAATGATCGCGGCGGTTAGAAAAGCATACGACGAGCGCCACGCTAAATAAGACGGAGAAGTTATGAAATATTTATTAGGGGTTGACATTGGCACGACGTCATTAAAAGCGTGCGTGTTTGATGAAAACGGCGTTGAATATAATTCCGCAACAAAATCTTATACGCTTATAACTAAAGGTGAAACGGTTGAATTTCCAGCAGAAAAGTATTTTGAACTTTTTATGGAAGCGTATAACGAACTAACGAGTGATTATAAAATCGAAGCCTTGGCGATTGATACGCAAGGCGAAACTATGATTTGTGTTGACAAGGCGGGAAACCCTGTTATGAACGCAATCGTTTGGCTTGATAATCGTGCGGATAAAGAGGCAAAACTTATTGAAAATAAGTTTGGATTAAAAACAATCTATGAAGTAACGGGTCAAACGGAAGTTCCAGCAGGCTATCCTGCGCCAAAGATTTTGTGGCTTAAAAACAATATGCCTGAAGTTTTTGAAAAGACGGATAAGTTCTTAATGCTTGAGGACTGGCTTTTATATAAGCTCACGGGTAAGTTCGTTGCTGAAAAATCGCTTTATTCTTCCACTTTATATTTAGATGCGAGAACGGGCGAATACTATAAAGATATGCTTGATTTTATCGGCATTGACGAAAGTAAACTTCCTACTCTTCACGAAAGTGGGGAACAAGTTGGCGAGTATAACGGCGTTAAGGTGGTAACGGGCGCTCTCGATCAAATTTCAGGGTTTATAGGTTCTGGAATTATTCGCGAAGGCTTGGTTAGTGAAATGACGGGTACTGCCTTAGCAGTTTGCGCGTTATCTAAAGAAATTCCGCCGTATTTTGAAGGAATTAAAGTTCCAGCGTATTACGTTGGCAAAAATAAATACTGCCTTCTTATGTGGGCGCCAACGGCTGGTATGGTTCTTGAGTGGTTTAAGAAAAACTTCTGCTTTGACATAGGTTTTAAGGAAATTGACGAGCAGGCTGAAAAGATTGAACTCGGCTCTGAAGGTTTGGTTATTGCTCCAAATATGCGCGGTCAAGTTATGCCCGCTAACGATAGCGAACTTAAGGGCGGTGTTTACGGTATTGACTTAAAACATACTAGAGCGCATTTTTCAAGAGCGATTATGGAATCGATTGCTTGTATGTTACGCCAATACCTTGAATATTTAGGTGTTGAAGTTGAAGAGATTATCTCTATCGGCGGTGGTTCAAAAAGTAAACTTTGGCGTCAAATTAAAGCAGATATCACGGGCAAGAAAGTTGTTACCTTAAAAAATAAGGAAACGGGTTGCTTGGGTACTGCAATTTACGCAGGCTTTGGCATAGGTTTATATAAGGATATAAACGAAGCCGTTAAAAAGATTGTAACAACCGATAGCGAAACTTATCCTATTGCTGAAAAAGAAAAAGCCGATAGCGTTTACAATCGCTACCTTGCTTACGATAAACTCCTATTAAATAGAGAAAATCTTTAATTAAAGGAGTAAACCGTGGACGCTTTAATTGTAATGCTTAAAAACGTAATAGTATTCGTTTTACTTGCAATCCCGGGCTATATTCTCGTAAAAGCTAAACTTGTAAAAAACAAAGAATCGGCAATACTTTCTAAACTTTTAACGTACGTAGGCATGCCTTTCTTGATTTTTTCAAGTACGTTAAACGTAAAGTTTACGGGTGAGTTTACAAAGTCTATTATAATAGTAGCTATATTTGGAATTATTTTCACGGTATTAGCGTTTATTATTTCCGCAATACTTGTAAAACGCGGTGGAGAACGTAAGAAAAACGCTATGATGCGCTTTTGTATGGTGTTTTCTAATAACGGGTTTTTAGGAATACCTCTTGCTAAAGCCGTGCTTGGAGATTCGCCGGTAGTTGCTTATTTGATAATCTTAAATATTATAACTTTAGTTATAATGTTCACTCTCGGCATATATTTAATTTCGGGCGATAAAAACACTATTAGCGTAAAAAAAGCAATTTTAAGCCCTGTGCTCATTGCCTTTATTTTGGGAATTATAGTAAACCTTACGGGCGTTACTAGTTACGTTCCTGAAGTTTCAACCTATTCAAATTACTTTAGCAACGTGGTAACTCCATTATCTATGGTTATCTTAGGAATTAAGATGGCGGAAGTAAAATTCCTTTCAATATTTACCAAATGGGAAACTTATTACGTTTCGGCTATAAAGTTAATTGCAATGCCTGTAATAGCAGTAGGTTTAGCCTATTTAATCGCCATTGCGTTTTCGCTCGATACGGGTATCGTTTTAGCAACGTTATTTGCCTTTGCCGTTCCAACGGCAGGGTTATCTTCGGCGTTTGCAGATAGTTACGACGGGGATAACGAGTGCGCGGTAATTTTAACGCTCGGGACTACCATTTTATCAGTTATCACGATCCCTATTCTATATTGGATATTGTGTGCTATAATTTGAAACTCAAATTAAAAATCTCAATTGCGATTCGCAATTGAGATTTTTTTAGTTGAGATTATAAATTTTCTAAAACTTTTTTGCCTTCAGCGATAATCGTTTCGGCAATACCTGCTTTATAACTTGAAGAACGCGCTTCGTAACCGCCTTCATCGTAACTATCCTTCATTGGGAAGTAACCGCGAGAGCCGTTAGTTAAGCAAGTTGGGCAAACCATTTTGTAACCCTTTGCCTCTTTAAGTCCCATACCAACTCCCGTGAAAGGTTCGCCGGGAATACCCATAAACGCAACTTCGCCAATCTTTATAGCCGTTAAGTTCATCGGGAAAAATTCGGGGCCGTGTTCAAGCCTAATCATTCTTGCGGCTTCTGCCATAACCGTAGTTAAAAGCATACCTTTTTCAGGAAGTTCGTGACGTCTGCCTTCGTCAACCATCTTTTGAATATAATATGCTCTTTCCATATCTTCAGGTTTTGGCATATTAGACGGAACTTCTATAACAACTTCAGTTGATTTAACTTCCGAAACGGGGATAAATTCAACCTTTTCATAAACGCTCATCATTGCGCCTGCAATAACGTTACCTATATGACGTGAGTGCGCGTAACCGCGAGTAACGTCGTCAAAGTCGTTAAACATACCGTTAAGGTCACCGCCAACAGGTTTTACGTTAACGTGGTTAATGTCACCTTGCGCGCCGTTAAAGAATACCGCTTTAGTGTTATCGATAGCCCTTTCAAAAGTTCTTCTTGCAAAACCGAGCCAGTCTGCAGAAATAAGATTGTTACCAATAACGTCAGGGTGATTACCGTAGTTACCGATAACTATATTATCGCCACATTCTCTTTCAAAACGGATAACGTTAACTCTTTCGTCAAGCAAGCCGATAGATTTAACGATATCGGGGTTGTTAACGCCGGGGTTAGTTTTAGTTGAACCGTCTTTCATAAGGTAACGGCGATTAAAACCAACTCTTTCAGCCTTTGAAACAGCAACGCCCATTTTAGCGGGTTTTAAGTCTTTTATTGCATAAGCGCAAGCGCTTACGATGTTTTTAACCGTGTAAGAATAATACTCAACGTCAAGATCGTTGCAATATCCTTGAGAAGCGTTTGCGTAACCTAAGCACGGGCCAACGTGAGTGTGGGTAGAGTGCATATAGATTGCGTGTTTGGGAAGACCCGTTGCATTAGCAACGGTTTCCCTTACTTTTTCACAGTAATCTGTGGTTGATGCTTCACAGTCAAGCGCGATAAGTAAAACGGTATTGTCGCCTTTTGAAACGGCAACAACGTTTGCTTCTAAATCGTCAAGCACGCCTTCTGATAATCTTTGATGATAATAACCGTGGATATTAGTTCCGAGCGGTGGAGTAATGACTACTCTTGAAAAACCAACTTTTACGTCAAAATTTTCCATAATTAAGCCCTTCTTTAAGAAATTATAAAATTAGTAGCCAACCTTTTCCCAACATTCAAACGGTGCAGCAAGTTCGTCAGAAACGAGAACGAGCGTTTTCATAGTTTGAAGCATTGAAGACGGAACGAGCGGAGTAACAGGTCCGTGAAGAACAAGACGGCTCGTCATTCTTTGCCATGAAGAGAAAGTTCCGTTAGTTAAGAGTGCGTGAACTTCAATTCTTTCTCTAGCGTTCTTAACGTCAACAGGACCGATAGTTGCAGCCTTAGGCGGAACGTCAGCAATATAACCAGATTGACCAAATACGCCGTGAAGTGAGTTTTGAGCAACTGTTAACGGGTGAAGATCAACGATTCTAGCCTTCATATTAAGCCATTCGTCAATTTGTTCCTTAGTAGGTTCAACTGCGGGGTCAAATCCCTTGGGGAAGAAATCGGGAACTGGATCGATAAACGCCATGTGACCAGTCCAACCTGGAGAAGAAGAACAAATGTCTGCTCCGCCTTCGCCACATTCTGTAATCATATCAGAGTAGTGAGCGATATTTTTAGTGGTTGGGTAGTGAACGTTTTCAAGAGGCATACGAAGTTTTTCATCAATTTGATAAACTAAGTATTTAAGCATTGAGTGAGCGAAACCTGCTTGGTAAGTTTCAGGAGCGATATTACCGTCTTGGTCAGCCCATTCGTCCATTGCGAATAAGTGAACGTTTCTACAATCAACTTGGAAGTAGTTGATAAGTCTAGCAAGCGGAATATAAGTATCCGGTTCGGGGTTGCCGAGAATAAGGGTAATTTTCTTACCTTTTTCAGACGCTTCTTTAATACGAGAGAAAAGAGTTGCGATAAGTACCGGATGTGGGTTCATCATAACGTGAATATCAAAATCAGGGTGTTGATCTGCTCTAGTGTGTTTTTCAAGATCTTTACCGCTAATTTTGCGAAGTTTTTCACAAATTTCTCTGTCCTTAAAAGGAACGTAAGAAGCAGGTTCAAAGTTAAATGTAGTTGCGGGGTCAAAAATTTTACTCATTTTTATTCTCCTTTAATAATTGTTTTTAATACGTTAAATTTATCGTCGACAATGATAAGGTCGGCGTAATTACCTTCTTCGATATAACCTTTTTTGTCAAGGTTAACGGCGCGAGCCGGGTTATATGACGCAAATCTAAACGCGTCGCACACAGAGCAACCCGTGTGGATCATAAAGTTACGGCAAGCAATATCAAGCGTTAAGCCAGATCCCGCGATTTCACCAGCGTTGTCAAAGTGAATATCGGTTGCTTCTTCAAAGCCTTCGGGAATAGGCCCGTCGCATACGAACTGATCGGAAATAAGAATAATTCTATCGTCGCCTTTAATCTTTCTAACAAGCCTTTGCATGTAAGGAACAACGTGAATACCCATTCTGTCTGAAATAAGTTCAGCATAAATTTCGCGGTTAGAGTTTACTGCCTCGTCAACGCAAACGCCACGGCACTCTGAATAATGCTCGATAGTACCGGTTGCGTTGGTGTGGTGAGTTGCAATTCTTAATCCGTAAGGAATAAATCTTTCAACTTGTTCGGGCGTTGCCTCGCTGTGCGCTACTGCAAAAACGATATTAGGAATAACTTCCTTAACGTCTTGCACAAAGTTCATAATACCTTCTCTTTCGGGAGCGAAACACCAAACCTTAGCCGTGTCTTTAACCCTATGAACGATATCGATATATTCTTCTCTAACTACGCCGTCTTTCCAAACGTTTTTATCTCTTTCACAACCGAAGTTAGGGCTGAGATACGGGCCTTCCATATAAAAACCTGCAAAGTTTTTGAACTTGCCGTCGTCTCTTGCCTTTAATATATCGTCAACCGCTTTTAAGTAAGCGTCTTTATTAAGGTTATTGTAAAGCGCGGGGAGAACGCTCGTTACGCCGTGTTTAAGCATATATTTTGAAGTTTTTTCAGGTTCTTCAAATATCCACATATTGTCCGATGCGTGCGTGTGAATATCAACAAGACCCGGACCAACGTAATTATTCTCCGCGTCAATGATTTCAGCACCGTCGGGAATAGCAACGTTTTTTGCCTTGCCGTAAGATTTAATCTTATCGTTTTCAATTAAAATAACGCCGTCGGGAATAAGATAATCTCTCATTACGATAGTTGCATTGATTATAGCCTTCACGAAAACACCTCGTTAATAATTTATTATTAAGTTAATTATACATACCTTTTTTTGCTAAGTCAATACGAAAATTAATATTTTGAAAAACATTTTACGAAAGTGCAAAATTTTCTCGATTAAAATTTACTTTTGAACAAAAATCGCAAAACAAAACTCACGGTTTTGCCGTGAGTTTTTAATCGTTAAAAAACTTAACTTCTTCAAGATATTTTTCAGGGTTTACAAGGTAGGAAAGCCCGTGCCCAGCCCCTTCTACTAAAAGTATGCTCTTATCGCTTGAACAAGCGTTAAAATTTATTTCGCTCATAGTATATGGAACGAAATCATCGGTAGTTCCGTGAATAAATTTAACGGGGATTTTACTGTTTTTAAGCGCTCTAGTAACGTTGGCATCTTTAAGGTTGAATTTTCCGTAGAATTTAGCCCCGAACGCTATCAAAGGGTAGAATACAAACGTTGGCAAATGAATTTGCTTTATAATCTTTTTTATAATTTCTTTTGCGCTTGAATAACCGCAGTCTGCAATAACGCCTTTAACAGACGGCGGAAGTTGAAGTTCGCTAGCGAGAAGCACTGTGCTTGCTCCCATTGATATTCCCGTTATAAGAAGGGGAACGTCTTTGCCAAATTTTTGATAGGCAAATTCCGCCCAAGTAACAACGTCAAACTTCTCTTTTGCGCCGAAATAAATATTAAATCCGTCGCTATTTCCATGCCCGCGTTGGTCTACGACCAAAGCGCTCCTTTTAAGAGAAAAGCAACGCTGAATTCCGCCTGCTAAATCTCTTTCAGAATTACCGCGATATCCGTGGAACATAATCTCAATAGGCGCGTTTTTTTGATACTCGTAGTATTTACCGCGAAGGGTTAATCCGTCGTACGATTTTATCTCAAACTCTTCAAAGGGAATAGTTCTCGCCTCTTTCATAAAGTTTAGCATTTGGTCTTTATATTCAAGGTAAATTTTGCCATCGGGAAGAGAAAATTCCTCGTAAACTTTTTGTTTTTTAGTCGTCTTGAAAACGAGAACGTAGCAAACGTAAGTTGCCAAAAAGAAAAGGAGCAATATAGATATAATAATGATGGCGATAATCAAAATAGGGTTCATAATTATTTAAGTTTAACGGTGATTAAATCGTTTTCGAGTTCAAGTTGAGAGCCGTAAGGCGCGGATAAGTTATTAAGTATATCAAAAATCTCTTTCGCATCTTCGCCCTTTGCGTGATAGGGAAGTCCGTTTAGATCGCCCTCCCTTTCAAAGCCGAGAGAAGTAGGCATAAGTTCTAACGAGATGAGTTTCCCGTTTTCAAACTGCATTTTTGGAATAACGGTCAAGAAGTTGTTTTTGTCTTTTTGTAATCCTATCGTTCCGTTTTTAGAGCGTTTCATCAATCCTTCATAGGCGGTTGCGTTTATATCTAAACCGTATTTTTCCATAAAATCAGCGGGAAGATAAGGGACGCGCATACCTTGATACATAAAGTCGCCAAGCGAGTAAAAAATGGGGCAACCGTTATAAATTTCAACGGGGCGGAGTTGATGCGTTCCACCGCCGATAACGGCTGAAACACCTGCGTCGATACAAGCGTGGCAAAATTCCTTCAAAAATTCGGGTACGTTTTCGTGTTTATCCCCTTTAATATTGTGGCAATGAACTAAAATTACGACGTAGTCGTATTTTTCTTTTGCTTTCCTTATTGAATTTACGATGCGCTCTTTATCCTTCTTATTGCACTCGGTTGATTTTCTAGATCCGTCAGAGCAAAATTTAACGCTACCAAAAGTAAAAATACCGTCACCATCAGGTAAAACGAAACCGCCTTGAATATGAAGATTTCTCTCGCCGTTAATCTGCGAGTATTTAGCAATCTCTTCAAGTTGCTTTTTCATTTCGGGAGTAATCTGATAATATGTGTTAAAAGAAAGATAATTTACGCCCGGTCTACCTTTCATAGTTTTAGTTTCATACCCCGCTTTAGAGCCCGTTTCAAAATCGGCAGTCACGGCAAATACGGCAACTTTTTGATCTCCAACTTCAATTACTGACGGAGCGCTTGCCTCTTCCATATTTTTGCCCGTTCCAGAGTGATAAACGCCGTTCTTATCCAAAACTTCTAACGTTGAAAGCAAGCCGTGATAAGAGTAATCCATCACGTGATTGTTGGCAGTTCCAAAATAGTTAAAACCGTATTTAAGCAAGTATTCAAAAAGTTCTGGCTCGGTGTTAAGCCAAGTGCCACCGCTGTATCCGTTAGGAAAATCTCCAAATTTTGAAAGGTTAGTTTCAAGGTTGGTAATTTTCACGTCGCCCAAGTTTACGAAATTTGAAATTTCTTGTAAATCGTTATCGTAAGACGATGGAAAATCCGCTAAAAACATAGCGTCGCCACTAGCCGTAATAGTAATTTTTTTACTCATATAAACTCCAATTATAAACTATAAAATAGTATTGTTTGAATTATATCACTTTCAAATTTAATAGTCAAGAATAGGCGCAATTATTAAAAGTTGACTAAATTTACATATTTTATGAAAAAAATTACATAGAATTTTCAATTTTAATGTGTTATAGTATAAATATAATCAAATTATGATATGGAGGAAAGAATATGGCAAAAATAAAATTTGGTTGGGCTGAAGAAAGCATAATGCCTAATAAAAAAATCAAACTTGCAGGTCAATTTTATGAAAGAGTTTCAAACGGTGTTGATACTGAAATTACAGTAACAGCGTTCGCCGTTGAAAGTGGCGATGATCAAATGATAATTTGTTCTTGCGACTTAGGTGGTATTGGCGTATCTCTTAATAGGCAAGTAAAGGAAATGCTCAAAGATAAACTTCCTATTTCTGTTGATAAAGTTATCATTTCAGCAACTCATACTCACGCTTCGCACGTTTATACTCAAAGCAATGAACTTTATGGTCCACACCTTAGCGGTAATTCACTTCAATATTTATCAAAACTTATGCCTGAAGATATGAAGTACGTTCCTCACGTTTCAAGTGAAGACTGTATGAATCCTAACGATGCGCGTGATTTAATTGCAAACGCTATCGTAACGGCAGTATTAAAGGCTTGGGAAAACAGAAGTGAAGGTTTATACCAAAACGCGTTCGGTAGAGCGGTTATCGGTATGAATAGAAGAGTTTGCTTTGACGATGGTTCTGCAGCAATGTGGGGCGATACTAACAGCGCTAACTTTGAAATGCTTGAATCTGGTAACGATTCTGGTATTGAACTTATCTATATTTACGATACAAATAAGAACTTAACGGGTGTTGTTGCAAACGTAGCGTGCCCATCACAAGTTATGGAACACAGAAACTTAATTTCTGCGGACTACTGGGGTCAACTTAAACTTTACCTTGACAAGAAGTTTGGTAGAAAGATTTTCGTTTTAGGTCTTTGCTCTGCAGCAGGCGATCAATGCCCGCGTGATATGATTCGTTGGGTAAACGGCGAAACTCCGGTTGACGATCCTAACATTGAAAGGCTTGATTATATTGAAAGAAGAGCAGATCCTAGTATGTTCGACCTTTCAGGCTTAAAAGTAGTTGGTAGAAGGCTTGCAAACGAAGTTATCGGCGTATACGAAGATTTAGGCGATGATTTCAAGGACGAAGGTATTTTAGTTCACGAAACCTTTACCTTAAAAATGCCACTTCGTAGAGTTACTAAGAAAGAATACAACGAATCTGTTGAAAAAATTCAAAACTTCATTGATAAGAATAAAGGTAAAAATATTAACTACCGCGATAATGCAAGGCTTCACATCTACGCAGGTAACGCAGTAAGATACGAACTTCAACATACTACCGATACTTACGATAACGAAATTCACATTGTTAGATTTGGAGATATCGCAATAGCAACTAACCCGTACGAATTGTTCCTTGATTACGGCAATAGAATTAGAGCGAGAAGTAGAGCAAAACAAACAATTCTTATTCAACTTGCTTGTGGTTCGTTCGGATATCTTCCTACTGAAAGAGCGGAAAATGGTTCACACTATTCAGCATACGTTTCAAGCGGTTACACAGGTCATATCGGCGGTGATTTACTCGTTCGTGAAACCGTGTCTAGAATAAATAAAAAATTCGAAGAATAACGTTTGACTTTTTATAATTTAAGTTGTATTGTAATTATAACATAATTACTACTAAAGGCGAGATATGAATAAAGAGTTAAACAAAAATTACAATAAACTGATATTTCTTGGAATATTTCTATATTTTTCTTTAATGTTTGCAAAGCAAATATTCAATGCTGAAATTATAGAAATCCAAGAAGTTTTCGGCGCAAGCGCAACAAAGACTAGTTTAGTAACGCTCGTATATTACGTAGTGTATGCAATATCTCAATTTGCTCTCGTTTTGTTTATCGATAAGATAAAGGTGAGAAACTTTTTGTCTATTACGCTTGGAGCATCTGCAATTTTAACGGTGCTTATAGGCGTCGTAGGAAATATGGGTGCAGGGCTTACGTTTTTGTTTGTGGTATTTGGGTTAAACGGCGTGTTGCAAGCGGGAAATTACGCGGGCATTGTTAAAATTTTTTCTAAGTACTTAAATAGAGAAAAGTATATGCTCGCAGTGAAACTTATTAACGTTGCCGCAACGGTTTCCCTTGCAAGTTCTTACGGTATCTCGGCTTTGTTCGTTGCTTTTTCAAGGTGGGATATTCCATTTATAGTTTCAGGCTTGTTATTTTTAATATCGGTTCTCGTTTTCTACTTTGGTTATAAAATCGTCGTAAAGAAAATTAAAGAATTCGGGCACTTGGAAAATGACGACAAAAAAGGTAAAGAAGAAAAAATTAAGATTACCTTATCAAAGAAAACTAAGCGTTCAGCCTTTATATTTTTAGTGCTTATTTGCGTTATAGCGTTGTTTTCAAACTTCGTTTATTACGGGCTTAACAATTGGTTTTCACAACTCATGTACGACGTTCATGGTATTCCCAAACATTATTCAATTCTTTTAAGCGTTGGCGTTTCGCTTCTTACTGCAATAGCAAGCGCCGTAGCAATATCTTATTTTAGTAAATCTAAAATAAGCAACCAAGTTGCAACGATAGGATACGTAGTTTTAATGGGGTTATCCATAATAATAGCGTTTACATATAAGTTGCACGTTATTTACGTAATGCTAATATGCGTTTTATTTATCTGTTTAACTCAAGGTCTTAAAACGCTATATAACTCAGTAACTACTTACGACGTAAAGGACGTTATAGAGCCGGGCAAGTATTCGCTTTTATTTAACGCTATGGCGTCGATTGCCGCGGGTTGTTCTCCAACTGTTATAAGTTTAATATTTGAAAATTTTGGTTGGATTTATTCGTTTATAACGCTTGGAATTGGTTCGGCAATATTAGTATTCTTGTTTATCGCAACTAGAATTACTCAAACTAAAATGATGCGTAGATACGGCGAAGATAAAATTAAGTTTAACAATTAAAAATAAAATTTAAGGAAAATAAAAAATGAAAATAGCATTTGCAGGTTTTGGTGAAGTTAATACTCCGATTGAAGTTATTGAAAGAAAGTGTAAATCGGCGTGTGAAAGTCTTATGGTAGAAGGTGCGGAAGTTTATCCCTTCTATCCTATAAGAGATGATTATGAAGAAACTTACGTTAATAACGCCGTTGAATATTTTTCAAAGGTAGACTTTGACGTAATGGTACTTTGCGTAGCAGGTTGGATACCTACTCACGCAATCTTAAAAGTAGCGGATAAATTCCGTCATAAACCTATGGTTTTATGGGGGCTTTGCGGTTGGTATGAAGACGGAAGACTCGTTACTACTGCAGATCAAGCGGGAACTTCTGCTTGCCGTAAAACCTTAAAAGATTTAGGTTACACTTTCAAATACGTTTACGACATAGTAAAAATGCCGTCAAAAGTCGATGAAGTGTTATCTTTCTGTAAGGCGGCGGCTGTTGCCAACAATATTAGAAAGGTTAAAATCGGTCAACTTGGCTATCGTGATATGCAACTTTACGGAACTCAGTTCGACGGTATTGCGGTAAAGAGAACTTTCGGCGTTGAAATCGAGTGTTTTGAAATGCTTGAAGTAGTTCAACGCGCTGAAAAACTTTCTCAAGCGGAAATTGAAAAAGTAGTTAATAGAATTAAGGCTTGGAAGTTTGTTAAAACTCCTAATGAAGACGCGGTATTAAACGCTGCTAAATATTATTTAGCAATTAAGCAAATCGTTGATGAAAGAGATTATAAAGCGGTATCTCTTAAAGACGTTGACGGGTTCAAGAAATTGCTTGGTTTCCCGCCCGCTCCGATATTTACTTTACTTGCTGAAGACGGAATTATCACTATTCCTGAAAACGACGCTATGGGTAACGTAACTCAAGTTCTTGTCAATATGCTCACAGGTCAAATCGGCGCTTATCTTGAATTCTACGAATATTTTACAGACGGAGTTCTTGCAGGCGTTCCAGACTACGTTCCTAGTGAAGTGGTTGACGGGGAAACGACAATTCTTCCCGCAGCGTTTGGCGAACTTTCACAAGGCTTATTAAACGTTTCAAAGGTAAAAACTGGCGCTCTTACAATGTGCCGTTTATTTATCGATGACGGTAAATTTGGTATGCACTTAGTTTACGGCGAAGGTGAAACTCCTGAAAGTTGGGAAGAGTGTGGTTGGGATAAACCCGCTCCGCAACTTCCAAGCTTGAAAGTAAAACTTTCAAACGTTGAAGATTTTACTCAAAACGTAATGGGTCAACACTATATTATATCTTACGGTAACAACCTTAAACTCATAAAAGAAGTTTGTCAAATTTTAGGCATTAACGTAATTTAATAAATTCAATTATGCCAATATTAACCCCCTATTTTAATAATGGCTATTGAAATCCCCGCCGAAAATTCGGCGGGGATATTTTTTACTTTTGATTTTTGTATTGATTTGGCGTTATATTGAAACGCTTTTTGAATAATCTTATATAATTAGAGTAATCTGGAAAACCCGATTTCATGCACGCATCCATAACGGAATAACCTTCTCTTAAAAGTTTTCTAGAGTGGGCAAGGCGCTTAGTTTCTAAAAATAATTTTGGAGAAGTTTGTAAGTTATCGTTAAATAATCTATTTAACGTGCTAGAACTAACGTTATATTTTTTAGTAAGATAATCAAGCGAGTTTATGGTTGTAAAGTTTTCGTTAAGATCGTACAAAATGTCTTTGAGGATATTTGGGATAACTTCATTGATTGTGTTTAAGTTAACGTTGTTTGAAATAATTTCAATCAAAGATATAAAGAGTGAAAACCTAGTTAGATCGTCACTATTTGTAGTAAGTTTGCCTATTTTGATTATAATTTCTTGAAGTTTTAACCCGTCTTCGCGAGTAGGGGATATAACTTGCGTTTTCATTTCAAGAAATTTTTTATAGAGAAAACTTTTATCTGGCTTAAACCAAAAACAAGCGTGTTTATGCGAAGTGTTAGAATTTAATATGCAGTTGTGGACTTGATTGGGTTTAGTTATAACCACGTCCATCGGCGAAAGTTTATAAACGTGGTTTTCAATTGAGAAAGATGCATCCCCTTCTAATAAAATATATATTTCAAGCGCATCGTCAACGTGTGGTGGAAAAACCCTTTTATTTACTATTTTTGTGTTTTCGGCTAAATAATATTTAACGTTAAAAACGTTACCGTAATCTACGTTAAACTCGTAATCGTATTTGCTAGTCATACTTAAATTTTCCTTTATCCAACTATACTATTCTTTGAGCGGAAAACCTTCCTGCTATTTAGATGATTAAAGTTTATCAATAAACTCTACGCCGGAAATATTATATTTTTCCCTAATTTTAATAAGTTCTTCAATAACCGGTTGTAAATCTTTTTCAGTAAAAGTAGGGGTTGGTTTTCTTGAATAGCCTTGCCCGAAACCAAATTTTGAAAGAATTGCTTTCATACTTGGAGAGTAATTGTTCCTAACAAAGGCGTCAACTATAGCCGTGCAGGCCTCGTTAAGCCTTACAAATTCAGCCATATCCCCCTTTTCAAACGTATCGCGCAGTTTAATAAAAATTTCAGGCGAAAAATTATAAGTAGAGCCGATAGCGCCTTCAACACCGCTAATCATAGCGGAGCCTATCATTTCATCTGCACCGCTAAAAATTAATTTGTCGGGCATTATCATTTTGCATCTTTTCATTAAATAGTGGTTAAAACTTGTGTATTTCATACCAACGCAATTTGGAATATTGCAAATTTCATACGTTTGCTTTTCGGTAAACGAGCCCCACATAGAGTTGCTGTAAATAAGCAAAGGAATATTAACGCTACTTGCTATATCCGTGTAATAATCCTTAATCATTTCAAAAGAGAAATTGCCGATATGCGGTGGAATTGAAGAAACGTAATCTGCTCCCACGCTTTCAGCATATTTTGAAAGTTCGATTGCCGTTTTAGTGTTATTGCTACCCGTGTAGGCAATAGCAAGCGATTCGCCGTTGATTTCTTCAATGCAGGCTTTAATTACAGTTTTTCTATCTTCCGTATCCAAACAAAAACCTTCGCCCGTAGCCCCGCCTATATAAAAACCGTCAACGCCTTTATTGATAAGGTGCCTAACGAGTTTCTTTTGTGCGGGAACGTCAACGTTACCGTCTTTATCAAGCATTGTATAAATAGCGGGAATTATTGAAAATTTTTTGTGAACGTATTTCATATATTATTCTCCTTTTTTCTATGAAAATAGGTTATTTCTCGTCTTTTTTTAATGCGTCGTATCTTAAATAACAGGTTGCTTGGTCGCAGTTACTAAAATCGCAAACTGTGTTTTCAATGCCGTATTTTTCTAAAACCCTTGAATATAAAACCGCGCAATGCATGCAGTAATTTTTATATGGTTGGGTGTAAGAAAGTTCGTTGAGCATTGATTTTGAAGGGCATTTTTTCATATCGATTTCAAAATATTGCTCGCTTTCGTGATAGGTTATTGAAAAGTCACACGCTTCTTCGTTAAGACTTTTGTTCCAGTAATTAAAACAACCTATAAGCCCGTGTTTCTTAACTTCTTCGCCAAGCCTTGGCTCAACGTATTTATCTGATACGAAATTCCAATAGTTAAGAACTTCTTGGCTTCCGCCTTTTTTATCTAAAAACTTAAATAACTCACTATAAAGTGGAATAAATTCAGTACACGAAACCATAACTATATCCTTTACTCATTATTTCTTTTTGAAAAAACAAATTTTGTTTTGCCATCATTTTCATCGTAGTAAAAAACTGAAAAGTCAAGGTTACACATTTTAGCAAGTTGAGAATAAACGACGTAAGTAGTTTCTTTGTACCATTTCGACGGGGTGTGACCTGATTGTTTCATAAAAGTTATTGCAGGGCATTTGTCAATGGTAATTTCAAGCGAGTTTTCAGTTAAATTCGTATGCAAAAATTCAGACCACTCTTCCTTTTTATAAACGGAAATAAAATTGCTTTCAAGTTCGGTAAGCCCGTTTCTTTTAACTTTTTCAGCGAGAAGTTTGTAAAAACTATTTGCATATTGAGTTAAGTATTCCTTAACTGCTTGATCGCCGTAATTAGTTCCAACGTAAGAAATTCCAATATCGGCGGTAACGTGGAAGTCTTTGTGTAAATACTTATTGTCAGACGCTTTTCTTTCAATATGTAAATCCGCCATCTCTTTCACACCTTTTTGAAAAATTTCAACGCAAAACTTTTTACGCAGTTTCATTTTATCACAATTCTTTTTTCAAGTAAATAGGATATTAAATTTAATTTAAGGTTAAATTTTTAGAAAATGCTATTGCAATAAGTTTTTAATTGTGATAGAATAGTGAAAGAGATTTTATCTCTTAAAAAAATTAACAAAAGGAAGAAATTGAAGATGAACAAAGCAGGTCTTATTTACGACGTGTCTGATAAACCGTCGTTTGGCAAACTCTTAGTATTTGCTTTACAGCAAGTGCTTGCAATCATGGCTGCAACGATAGCAGTTCCCACTATTATCGGTAAGCCCGCATATATCCCCGCCGCTCTTTTAGGCGCAGGTATTGGAACTATAGTTTACTTATTGTTTACTAAGTTCAAAAGCCCGGTATTCTTAGGTAGTTCGTTCGCGTTCTTATCAAGTTTATTTACCGCCGTTGCATACGGATATTGCGGTATTATCTTAGGCTCTATCTTCGCAGGTCTTGTTTACGTTGTAATTGCGCTCGTAATCCATTTTGTAGGAACTAACTGGGTTTCTAAACTTATGCCACCTGTAATTATCGGTCCTACCGTTGCGTTAATCGGCTTATCGCTTGCGGTAAACGCTATGGGCGATATGGTTAAGGCAAACGCATCTCAAATAAACGGTGGTTACAATCTCGTTGGTTTAGTTTGCGGTTTAGTTGCTTTCTTCACGATCGTTATTTGTTCAACTCAAAAGAAATTCAAAATGATGAAACTTATTCCTTTCATCATCGGTATTGGCGCAGGTTACGCTGTTGCTGCAATCTTTACGGCAATCGGTTATCTTGCAGACGCTGATTATCTTATGATAATCAATTTTGAACCGCTTATTAGAAACTTCGTAAATGCGGACGGTTCTTTCGTAGGATTTACTGCTTTCCTTAACTATCCTGAATTTGCATTAATTAGCGGTATTAAGGAAATTGCTAACGGCACTTTCAATATTGACGGTGGCGCTGTTGCTGAAATCGCTATTGCGTTCCTTCCAGTTGCGTTCGTTGTATTTGCAGAACATATTGCTGACCACAAGAACCTTTCTTCAATCATCGGTAAAGACCTTATTAAAGATCCGGGCTTAAAGAGAACGTTACTTGGTGACGGTGTTGGTTCAATCGCAGGTACTATTTTCGGTATTTGTCCTAACACTACTTACGGCGAATCGGTAGGTTGCGTAGCAATCACTAAGAACGCGTCGGTTTACACTATTTTAACTGCCGCTATTATGTGTATTTGCTTATCTTTCGTTAGCCCGATTATGGCTCTTTTAAGAACTATTCCAAGTTGCGTAATGGGTGGCGTTTGTCTTACTTTATACGGTTATATCGCAGTATCTGGTCTTAAAATGTTTAAGGATCTTGACCTTAACAAGAATAGAAACCTTTTCGTTGTATCTGCAATTTTAATTGCTGGTATCGGTGGTTTATCAATTCAAATTCCTTACACAATGGAAAGAGCATTCTCTTGGGTAGTAAGTTCAACAGGTATTCCTTCTTATGTAGATTCTGGTTTTGCTAACGTTATTACTGTAACTCCTATCGCAACTGCGTTAATTTTAGGTATCGTTACTAACTTAATTCTTTCTAAAATTGAAAAGAAACAAGGTGATGCTGAAGAAGAATCTCTCGTAACTGCCGCGGCAGACAAGTCTACTTGTGACGCTTGCGTTGAAGAAAACGTTGAATGTGAAGGTTGCGAAAAAGCAGAATAATAGGTAGCAAAATGAAAGATTATAAAAACGTAGTAATATTCAATCATCCACTTATCCGTCATAAAATAGCAATACTCCGTAATGAAAAAACTTCAATGAAAGAGTTTAGAGAACTCGTTGAAGAAATAACTACGCTTATGACTTACGAGTGTTTAAGAGAAGGCGTTCCTACTGAAAAAGTTATGGTTAAAACTCCTCTTGAAACTTGCGAGCAAGAAGTGGTTTCGGATAACGCAATAGCAATTATACCCATTTTAAGAGCGGGTTTAGGTATGGTAAACGGAATTCACGTTTTATTTCCAACCGCAAGGGTAGGTCATATCGGTATGTATCGTGACGAAGAAACTTTTGAACCTAAGGAATATTATTGCAAACTTCCTGAAGGCATTGAAGAAAAGTTGTGCTTAGTCGTTGATCCTATGCTTGCAACCGGTGGTAGCGCGTGTGACGCTATTAGTCAGTTAAAAGCGCGCGGATGCAAAAACATTAGATTTATGGCAATTATTGGAGCGCCTGAAGGTGTTAGCAAGGTTGCCGAAGCGCATCCTGACGTTCAGATTTACGTTTCAACGCTTGACCGTCAACTTAACGAACACGCTTATATCTTACCTGGTCTTGGCGATGCAGGTGATAGACTTTTTGGAACTAAATAATAAAAGGGCAACTCAGTCGAGTTGCCTTTTTCATATCGATTGCGTACAAGTTATAAAAAAAATCAACTTGCAAAAATAATAATATGGTGCTAAAATATAAAAATAAAATATTTAATTGTTGTTATCTAAACGATTTATAAATTATTTGTGAGTAAAAAATGAACAATAAGATTATTGATTTTTTCAAAAAAATACCAATCCGTTCAATATTGCCTATCGTAGGTATTATATTAATTATTATATCGGCTATACTTCTTGTGTGGCAAGGTAACACTAATAGCAATCAATCTGTGCCGGCATATACCGCCAGCGTGTATTTTGATGGTGAATATCGTATAGGGAACGGGGAGTGGAAAGAAATAAAAAAAGGCGAACACATTTCTTCTACGAAAGGTGACGTTACTTTGCGCGGTAATTTTCACATGTTAGCGCCCGACGGCGAATACGTTGGCGTTTATAGAGAAGATATACCTATTGCCTTTTATTTGGACCATATTAGTTTAACCTTTTATGAAGTTGGTAGTGAACCATTTATGCTTGACATGGAAAATCCTATTTATGGAAATTCCGTTTGCGGTGTGAATTGGGAGGCTTATTACTTAACGAGTAAAAGCGACGATTTAATTGAAATTTTAGTTCATAACCCCCATAACTTTGGAAACGAAAATGCAATTGATGAAATGTTATCTAAAGTAGCGTTATGGACGCCGATTGAATTTGAAAAAGGCGTGTTAGATAGTGATGCAACGCAAAGAAACGTTGGTCTTGCAATTATAATTGCCTCAGTTATGTTTTTAGCAACGGCGTTGTTCTCGTCGTTAATTCACGTTAAAAATAGTAAAATTATATGGTTGCTTGGGCTTGTAATTTTATTTGCAGGCATATATTTTACTTATAGTTCTTTTGGTATTTCTTTTTGGAGTGAATCGATAGTTTTTAACACTTTAATACTAGGAATATCAATGATGCTTTACATTTTTTTTGTGTTTGCGTTAATTGCGTCGTCATTTCAAAAGATGCGGAAAGTTGGTGTTATCGCAAGCATAATTTTAGGGTTTGCAAACGTAATTTTATTCATTTTACCAATGGTAACTAAGTTGCATTTCTATGACACGTGGCATTATTGGTTGATAATACAAAGTGTTGCTAATATAGCGTTAATCGTTTGTATTATAAAAGAATTAATTTACTCAAAAGGCAAAAACAAATTGATTTTCATAGGCGCGTTTTTACCTTTGATTTCGTTTTGGGTCGATTCAGTTGCAACTGTTTTGGGTTTATGGGAAGGCGGAATTGCAAGCCAATACGTATTTTTAATTTTATTTGTAGTGGCAATAGTATTTTTACTTAGAATTATTCCTAATAGTATTAACGCGATTGCAAAAGCCAAAGAGTTAGAAAGGGAAAAACTCGTATTAAACACTCAACTTACCGAAAGCCGTGTTTCAACGATGATGAGTCAAATTCGCCCACATTTTATTTATAACACGCTTGGCAGTATTGAGCAACTTTGCGAGTTAGATCCGCAAAAAGCAGGAGAACTCGTGCATGATTTTGCAAAGTATTTAAGGGGTAATTTTGGCGAACTTGATAATCCTAAACCAATACTTATGTCTAAAGAGATGGAGCACGTTCATCATTATATAAACATTGAAAACGTGCGTTTCCCCGATATGACTTTCTTTTTTGAAATGAATTCTAACGATTTTCATATTCCTGCGCTCACTATTCAACCTATCGTTGAAAACGCCATTAAGCACGGGCTTATGAAACTTTCAAAAGGTGGAACTATAAAAGTTGTGTCTTATGAAACTGAACAAAGTTATTGCGTTACGGTAGAAGATGACGGTGCTGGTTTTGATACGGCTGTTTTACTTGATGAAAGAAAACACGTAGGAATAAGAAATATTCGTGGAAGATTAAAAGCAATGGTGAACGGCAGTTTAGAAATTGAAAGTAAGATAGGTCAAGGCACTAAGGTTTTAATAACTATTCCTAAGGAGGGTGAAAAATGAGAGCAATAGCGGTTGATGATGAAGAATTGATGCTTCACGCGCTCAGTAGGGCTATTAGCGCTTCGCCCGACGTTAAAGAAGTGGTAAAATTTTCAAACCCAGAACAAGCGCTTAACTACGTAAAAGAAAATTCTATAGACGTTGCTTTTTTAGATATAAATATGCGTGGTATGGGCGGACTTGCTCTTGCTGAAAACATTATTAAACTTCGCCCAAACAGTAAAATTGTGTTTTGCACGGGTTATGAAGAATATGCTATTCCCGCATTCAAAATTCACGCGTCGGGATATTTAATGAAACCAATATCTATTGAAGACGTGCAAGCAGAAATTGATAACATTAAAGGCGTTAGAAAAACCGAGAAGTTATTAGACGTAAAATGCTTTGGTAACTTTGAAGTTTATATAAAAGGCGAAATAGTATCGTTTAAGCGTTCAAGGACTAAGGAATTATTTGCATTTTTAGTCGATAGAAGGGGAGCAGGTATGACGGCTAAGCAAATTTGCGCCGTTTTATTCCCCGACGATACTGACGATGCAAAAAACACCGCATATCTTCGCCAACTTGTAATGGACTTAAAAAACACCTTAAAAACTGTGGGTGCTGACGCAGTATTCTGTCACGAAACCCCATTTTATCGGGTGGACACAAGTTTGATAAAATGTGATTATTTTAGTTATTTAGAGTCTGGCAAGCCTGAATTTTTGGGTGAATATATGGCTCAATTTAGTTGGGCGGAAGAAACTTGCGCAAATCTTCAAATTAAATAAAAAATTAAATTATTAAGGAACGGTTTTATAAACCGTTCTTTTTTTGTAACACTTTTGTAACGCAACTAGTATTATATTTAACTTAATAAGATATTATAAACTGGGGCGATATAATGTTAAATTTTGCTCGGCTTAGATTTTGCATATAGTTTTAAGGGAGAGGAAAGTGGAAGAATTAGATATTGTTTGTATGTGGATAGCGGAAATTATTCCGCTTATTGCAACTTTATTTTCATTTATATTTGGGCTTCGAAATTTTTTCAAGAAGGGTAAACCTCTATTTCTTCAAAGCATAACCATGGCAATGGGTTGTTACTCGCTTGGAAGTATATATCATCTTTGCCAAACGATAACCTTGGAAACCGTGATAGAAGGTTTTACTCCGGCATATCTTGGAAGAATAGGGTTTTTCTTATTTTTTATAGTAGCAAGTTACGGGCAAATGGATAGAATTGTAGACGACGGAACTGCTAAAATTAAACCTTGCCGTTACATTGCTCTTATTGCGCCTATTTGTGCAGCGTTTCTTTTTATACCAAATGCAGTAATGGAAGATTTGCCACTATTTACAAAAATTTCCGTTTTATTAGTTTGGTTGCCTGCCACGGTTAGCGTATATTACAACTTAAAGCACGCTATTATTCCAGATTGTGATTTTGGATTTATTAAAGCAATAAGGCCTTATAACGTTCTTGCGGTATGCCTTGCTTTTTCAGAACTTTGTTGCCTTACCGCTTGGGATTATCTTTATAGTGCTCCACTTGTGATAACCACCGTCATCTTTTCCATAATTTGCATAGCAACGATGTTATTAGCAAAAAAAGGAGCGGAACAATGGAAGATTTAATTTATATTTTGTTTATATCTATATTCGTTCCCATTTTATTGATGGCGCTTTTGATAGAAAAAAAGGCTCGTTTACCGATAGCCTTTGTGTTAGTTGGAATTTTTATTTCCGTTTTTGCAGCGGAAATAAACGGGTTGCTTCGAAACTTAATCATTATGGATAGTTTTGAGTTTATAATCATAGTAACCCCCATTACCGAAGAAATATTAAAAGCACTTCCCATCTTGATTTACGCTATACTTATATCGGACAAACGAGAAACGCTCTTTACTGCTTCTATGGCAACGGGAATAGGGTTTGCAGTTTTAGAAAATGCGTTCTATTTGTTAAACGACTCTTCGTTTAATATGATGGATGCAGTTGTTAGGGCGTTCGGTACGGGGTTGATGCACGGTATGTGCACTTTACTTGTTGGCGTGGGCATATCTTTCGTGAGAAAGAAGAGTAAAATCTTTATCGTTGGAACGTTTGCATTGCTATCCACGGCAATTACGTACCACGGCATTTATAATATGTTAGTTCAATCTCAATATGAAATAGTGGGTTTCATATTGCCAATTATAACCTACATACCTTTCTTAATTTGGAGATTGAAGATTAAGCAAAGAAGTAAAAGTAATAAAGGAAACGTGTAAAATGAAAAATCTTAAAAACAGACTTATTTCATGTGTATTAGCGGTAGTTATAGCATTTTCGCTAAGCGTATCTTTTAAGAGATTCGCGCCTATTACGGCAAACGCTGCAACGAGCGAACAGTTCTTGTCAGACG
>SVHZ01000048.1 GCA_015055525.1 Clostridiales bacterium | reverse complement strand
TAAGATACATAACCATTCTTTCAAAACCCAAACCGAAACCTGCGTGTTTAGTTCCGCCGAATTTTCTTAAATTGATATACCAATCATAATCTTGCTCTTTAAGACCAAGTTCGTTAATTCTAGCCCTTAACACGTCTTCTCTCTCTTCTCTTTGAGATCCGCCAACGAGTTCACCAATTCCCGGAACTAAAAGGTCTGCAGCGGCAACCGTTTTCTTATCGTCGTTAAGTCGCATATAGAAAGCCTTGATTTCCTTTGGATAATCGGTTAAGAACACGGGCTTTTTGAATACTTCTTCAGTAATATATCTTTCATGTTCAGATTGAAGATCGCAACCCCAATATACAGGGAATTCAAATCTATCTTTAACCGGTTCTAATATTTCAATAGCCTTAGTATAAGGAAGTCTTACAAAATCGTTTGAAACAACGTTGTTAAGTCTTTCAAGTAAGCCTTTATCAACAAAACTGTTAAGGAATTCAAGTTCTTCTTTACATGTTTTCAAAACGTGATTGATAACGGCTTTAACCATACCTTCGGCAACGTCCATATCCCCCGCCAAATCACAGAACGCCATTTCCGGCTCAATCATCCAAAATTCCGCAGCGTGACGAGCGGTGTTTGAACGCTCTGCTCTAAACGTTGGGCCGAAAGTATAAACCTTACCAAACGCCAAAGCATACGCCTCTGCCGAAAGTTGACCAGATACCGTTAAACTTGCAGGTTTTTCAAAGAAATCCTGTTTATAATCAACAGCACCGTCTTCAGTTTTGGGAACGTTATTCACGTCAAGCGTAGTAACTTGGAACATTGCGCCCGCACCCTCACAGTCAGACCCAGTAATAATAGGAGTGTGAACGTAAACGAAACCGTTTGAATTAAAATATTCGTGTATTGCATAAGCCGCTTCACTTCTAATTCTAAAAACAGCGTTGAATAAATTAGTTCTCGGACGAAGATAAGCAATTTCTCTTAAATACTCTATAGAGTGCCTTTTCTTTTGTAAAGGATAATCTGGAGTCGACGAACCTTCAACAGCAATTTCAGTTGCGTTAATTTCAAAAGGTTGTTTAGCATCGGGAGTTAAAATAACCTTACCTTTAACGACTAATGAACAACCAACGTTCTGTTTTGCAATTTCATCGTAATTTGAAACTTTTTCCCTTTCAAAAACAATTTGAACGCTCTTGAAAAAACTACCGTCGTTAAGTTCGATAAACCCGAAAGCCTTACTATCGCGGATAGTTCTAGCCCAACCGCCGACTAAAATTTCTTTCCCGTCAAATAAACTTGGATTTTGATAAATTTCTTTAATACAAATTCTGTTAAGCATAATACACCTTAAATATTCAATAAATTATACTCTCGCTTTTATAAAGCGATATAAAAATACAAAATGATTATAACACACATTTTCAAATTTTGCTACATTTTTTAACGATATATTTATATATTTTTATAAATATATAACAAGATATTGTGTTTTTTCAATAAAAAACACCCTTTCGGGTGTGTTTTAATCTTTTTTATTTGGTTCGATTACTTCAGATGAATCTTCTCCTAAAAGTTCTTTTATAAACTCTTTATATTCAGCGTCGTTTAATTTTTTGATTTTTTTTGAAGACATAATATCCCCTCGTTAACAATTATTTAACTCTTTTGGTAAAGAAACTAAAAACGTCTCTCTTTTTGCCATACATAACGGGCATTTTTCAGGTGCTACCGTCGCCTTTATAGAATGACCGCAAGACGGGCATATCCACTCTTTTTCCTTATCGCTATTAAATAATTTCTTATTCTTCATCTTTTCATATAAATAATTAAAAATTTTCTTATGTTTTATCTCAACTTTTCTTATCATATTAAACAGCGCTGCAATTTCTGAAAAGCCTTCGCTTATAGCCGTCTTTTCCGCCTTTTGATAAAATTTTGCCTCGTCTTCTTCATCAACGGCTGTCAATCTTAAATTTTCAACTAAATCCCACTTTTGCCTAAACGGTAAAGACACTTTTATCTCTAAATTATCAATCGTTCCCTTGCTTGCGTCTTCGATATAAGTGTAAAGCATTCTAGCATGATTAAATTCTTGATAAGCAATCTTATCGGTAATTTTAGCCAATCCCTCGTAACCAGCCATACGTTGACCGTACTCAACGAATTCATATCTCGTTCTTGCGCTACACTCTGCAATATACGCTTTTTTCAAATTTTCATACGTTTTACTTTGAATAAGTTCCATAGTAAATACCTCCCGTTAAATTGTTGACAAAAAGTAAAACGTTTATACAATTAAAAAACCTTCGCAAAGCGAAGGTCTTAATATTAAACTAATTTTTCTTCAAATACTTCAAACCACTTGTCTGCTATAACGGTTGCACCGAAAACGTCGGGATGAACCCCGTCCCAAAGCAATGGTTTAGTACCGTAAATTTCAGCAAGGCGATCAAATTCTTCTTGAAGTTCAACGAAGGAAATTTCGTATTCTTCAGCAAGTTTTCTTACGACTTTTGCATACTTTTTAACTTCTAAAAATCCTTCAAATTTTTCCTTAGTTGCCTCGCCTTCCAAAACGAAGGGTTCAAGCATAATAAGTTTACAGTTTGGAAGTCTTTTTTTAGTTTCTTCAATAATATCGCGATAGTATTTTTCAAACCTATCAATCTCAACGCCGTTCTTGTTTTGAAGTTCGTGCCAAACGTCGTTAACGCCAACTAAAATACTAATAATATCCGGCTCTTCGTTCCATACGTCACGCTTAATTCTTGCAAGTAAATCAACAATTCTGTTACCACCAATACCAACGTTAACAACGTCGTATTTGAGTGGATATTTTTTTGAAAGCATAGCCTTTAATAAGAACACGTAACCATAACCGTATTTATAATTAGGCATATAGTGAGTTGAGTTTCGACCAGCGTCGGTTATAGAATCGCCAAAAAATACAATTTTCATATTATTCTCCTAAAAATTTCAAACCAATTATCTGCTATCAATTTAGCGCCGTAAACATTTGGATGAATACCGTCGTAAAGAACGTATTCCTCGCCGAGTTTTTCAAAAGCTTGATCAAGCGGTTTTTGAAGTTGAACGTACGGATAAGAGTGCTTATCGGCAATTTTATCAACGATTTTAGCATAATCTCTTATCTTGTGATAAACGCCGTTTCTACTATCAGAGTGATAACCTTTAAGTACGAAAGGTTGCATTAAAATAACCTTTGTATTAGGCAGTTTTTCTTTTATTAATGAAACTAAAAGTTCATATCTTTCTTCAAAAACTTCAAGACCAAACCAAAAATCGTTTGCTCCAACTAAAATAGTCAAAACGTCAGGATTTTCACTCACAACGTCTTTATCAAACCTTTCAATAAGATCTTTAATTCCTTGACCTGCTATGCCACGATTGACAACCATGCTTTTATACCCGTTTTCAACGAGTTTTGCAGTCGCAAACGTAACGTAACCGTAGCCTAAATTATAATTAGGTATTTCTTTATCGTAATTATGCCCAGCGTCAGTTATTGAATCGCCAAAAAATAGAATTTTCATGATATTTTATTTCTTTTCAATAGATTGAACGTGAAGTTCTCTAAGTTGCTTTTCTTCAACCAAGTCAGGAGCGCCCGTCATTAAGCAAGACGCAGTTTGAACTTTGGGGAACGCAATAACTTCTTTGATAGAATCAGTCTTAGTAAGTAACATAACGATTCTATCAAGACCAAGCGCTAAACCACCGTGAGGTGGAGCACCATAACGGAAGGCGTCAACGAAGAAACCAAATCTCTCTTTAATATCTTCCGGCGTAAACCCTAAAATAGAGAACATTTTTTCTTGAATTTCTCTTCTGTGAATTCTAATAGTACCACCACCGGCTTCTTGACCGTTAATAACGATATCGTAAGCCTTTGCCCTTGCCTTCATAGGCTCGGTTTCACAAAGTTCCAAATCTTCGTCCATCGGAGAAGTGAACGGATGGTGAACGGCAACGAAACGATCTTCTTCTTCACTGTAATCAAACATCGGGAATTCCGTTACCCATAAAATATCGTAGGTGTTTTTATCGATAAGACCGTACTTTTCAGCAAGATGAAGTCTTAATCCACCTAAAGTGTTGAATACAACGTAATCCTTGTCTGCCGCAAAGAACAATACGTCGCCTTCTTCAAAGTTAAGCCTTTCGCTAAATTCTTTAACGTTTTCTTCCGTAAGGAATTTAAGGAACGAACCTTTAATTTCTCCCCCTTCAGGATAAGAAAGCCAAGCAAGCCCCTTAGCGCCGAGCGTTTTAACGTATTCAACTAAACCGTCGATATCCTTTCTTGAAAGTTTAGAGGCAAAACCTTTAGCGTTGATTGCTCTAACGCTACCCTTGATTATTCCATCGATAGCGAGCGCGTCGCTAAACACTTTGAAATCAACTTTTTTAGCAATATCAGAAACGTCTTTAAGTTCTAAGCCAAAACGAGTATCAGGCTTATCAGAACCAAAACGTTCCATCGCTTCACGATAAGGCATTTGACGGAAATGCTCCGCGCCTAAATCAAGACCGATAGTTTCCTTAAATATTGACTTAACTAAACCTTCGATCGGATATAACACGTCTTCAATCTTTTCAACGAAACTCATCTCTAAGTCGATTTGAGTAAATTCAGGTTGACGGTTTGCTCTTAAATCTTCGTCGCGGAAACACTTGGTAATTTGATAATATCTATCAAAACCAGAAACCATCAATAATTGCTTATATAATTGCGGTGATTGAGGTAACGCATAAAAACAAGTCGGATGAATTCTTGAAGGAACGAGATATTCTCTTGCACCTTCCGGAGAAGACTTGCCGAGCATCGGCGTTTCAATTTCAGTAAAGTTAAGTGCGTCAAGATAATCACGAGTTGCCTTGCAAACCTTGTGACGAACAAATAAATTATTTTGAAGTGACGGACGACGTAAATCAAGATAACGGAATTTAAGTCTTAAATTCTCATTAACGTCAGTATCGTCTATAATTTCAAACGGAGTCGTATCCGCCTCGGATAAAATTTTAAGTTCGTTAGCAAGAACTTCTATATCACCCGTCTTGATTTTATCCGTTTTATTTTCTCTTTCGCGAACGACGCCCTTTACCGCTATAACAAATTCAGAACGCAAAGTTCCCGCTTTATCAAAGAGTTCAGGATAAGCGGAACTGTCAAACACCACTTGACAAATACCCGTTTTATCTCTAACGTCAACGAAAATTAAACTGCCTAAATTTCTTCTTTTTTGTACCCAACCAGCAAGAACGACTTCTTTTCCCGCATCTTGAAGTCTTAAAACTCCGCAGTACTCAGTACGCCTTAATTGCCCCATAAGTTCAGCCATAAAAATCTCCATATTTATATTTAATAAATATATTTTAAGCATATTAAGTAAAATTGTCAATCCTTTTACCGTTTATTTAACTTAATTTATTTTATAAAACACGAACAAACGTTTGACATTTTTGTAATTACGTTGTAAAATAAGAACAAATGTTCGTATTTGGAGGTAGTTATGATAACAGTTGAAAAATTGCGCATTTTATCAGATGCCGCTAAATTTGACGTATCTTGTTCAAGTTCAGGCAGTAACCGCAAAAATAAAGGCGGTATAGGTAACGCCTGCCCATCTGGAATTTGCCACTCTTTTACGCAAGACGGAAGATGCGTTTCCCTACTTAAAATTTTAATGACTAACGACTGCGTTTACAACTGCGAATATTGCTTAAACCGCCGTTCAAACGACGTTCCGAGAGCAATCGCCACCCCAACGGAACTGTGCGAACTTACCATGGAGTTTTACAAGCGAAATTATATTGAAGGCTTGTT
The DNA here is from genome assembly GCA_015055525.1 of Clostridiales bacterium. Classification (GTDB taxonomy): domain Bacteria; phylum Bacillota; class Clostridia; order Christensenellales; family Borkfalkiaceae; genus HGM11412. Next base: position 2,104 of record SVHZ01000048.1, on the reverse strand, counting down.
CTTATCTTCTGCGGTTTACAAAAATCCCGACTACACTATGGAACTACTGCTCGAAACGGTCGTTAGGCTTAGAAAATTATACAATTTCAACGGTTATATTCACCTAAAAGGAATACCGGGCGCAGACCCAAAACTCATTATGAGAGCGGGCGAATTCGTTGATAGAATGAGTTTTAATTTAGAACTTCCAACCGAAAAAAGTTTAAGGCTACTCGCCCCGCAAAAAAACAAAAAAAACATCCTTTCCCCCATCACTTTATTGCGAGATGAAAAAATAGAAAGAACGCATTTTAGAAACAAATTTTTACAAGCGGGGCAAACCACTCAAATTATAGTTGGAGCAAGCCCTGAAAAGGACGGGCAAATTCTCAATCTAACGCAGGCGTTATACGGAAAATATCACCTAAAAAGGGTTTACTACTCTTCTTTTGTTCCCGTAGTTCAATCAAGACTACTCCCTACCGTTCCAACGGGGTTACTGCGCGAGCATAGACTTTATCAAGCAGATTGGCTTATAAGATTTTACGGATTTAAGGTGTCGGAATTAATTTCTGAAAACGAAAATCTTTCAACTGAATACGACCCCAAATGCGCTTGGGCGCTAAAACACCCCGAATTATTCCCCGTTGACGTTAACACCGCTCCACTTGAAATGCTTATTAGAATACCCGGAATAGGAGTTAAAAGCGCGTATAAAATAATATCGGCAAGGCGATACGGTAGGCTTTCTTACGAAGATTTTTTGAAGATGAAAATTTCTATAAAAAGGGCAATTCACTTTATAACTTTTAGCGGAAAATTCTTCGGTTCAATCAAAGAAAATACGATTGAATCCGCATTAAAAATAAATACCGATACAGAGTGTTACGAACAACTTTCAATGTTTTCAACCCCTCAAATTTACACGTCTGTAATTCAAGGAGAACTATGATATACTTAGTAGACGGAAGTCTTGACGGAATATATACGGCAATATTTAATTCATACTTAGTAAAAAAATTTCCAACGGCATTATCTTCAGGGGATATTCAATTAGAAATCAACGGCGAAGTCATTGAAATTTTAACAGATAAAAGTAAAGCAGATAGAGTTTTTAATAAGATAAATTCAATTATTCCCAAAAGAGAAATTGAAAGAATTTATATTGCAATAAAAAGTGGCGACCCTGCTAAATATACGGTTATTTTTAACTACTTAGTAAAAACCATCAATCAAAACCGCTGTATTTACGATAAACTTAACGACGTTGACGTTTTTAACTTTGATAAACTCGTTTCTAAAGTTCAACTTGAAGCGCATAGATTTAAGGGGTTTTTACGTTTTTCAAAAACAGAAAACGGAATATATTATGCAAAGTACTACCCCGATAGCGATATAAATTCACTACTTTTGCCCCATTTCATTTCACGGTACAAAAATATGCCGTTTATTATTCACGACCTTAATCACGACGTTGTTTCCGCTTACGCCGACGGAAAGAGTAAGACGGTAAGAAAAATGATCCCCTGCTTACACGTTGAAGATGAATTCAAAAAAATGTTTAAGACCTATTATGAAAGCGTTTTTATAAAAGAAAGAAAAAACGAACGACTTATGAATACGTTTATGCCTAAGCGTTATCATAAATATTTACCCGAAAAAGACGAACTTTTGTAAAAATTTTTAACCAACCACAAAAAACGTTTGCAAAAATTAAATATATGTGCTAACATAAACGGGTAAACGGCCTCATGGTCAAGAGGTTAAGACGGTGCCCTCTCAAGGCACAATCAGGGGTTCAATTCCCCTTGGGGCTACCAACAAAAAAGGAACTTTTGTCTACCAGAAGTTCCTTTTTTGTTATCCAAGCCACAGGCTTGGTATGGAATCAACGCGCCCCGCGCGTTGTATGGAACCCCGACGAAGTCGCGCATGGCATTGCGCAAAGCGCGTATAGAATAAACTCATCGATAACCAAGAATTTGTCGAGAAGATAGCAACAGCAAGTTGCTTTTCAACGCCGACAACCCGTGATATAATATAATCACAACTGTTGGAGGTGGTTATTTTATGGAAACGAAAGATATAATTTACGAATTAAGAACAAAAAAAGGACTTTCGCAAG
>SVHZ01000007.1 GCA_015055525.1 Clostridiales bacterium | reverse complement strand
ACATATAACTTTAACTCCAAACTTAGATAGATTGCGAATACAAGTTTTGTAATTTTCAATATATTTATCTCTGGTTGGAAGACCTATTTTAATATCGTCGTGAACGTTAACCGATTCAACAACGTCCATATTAAAACCGTATTTATCGCATTGTTTTTTTACGTTTGCAATTTCTTCCTCAGTCCAAATTTCGCCGGGCATTTTATCGTGAAGAGCCCAAACGATACCTGTAACTCCTGGAATTTGCTTAATGTCAGATAATTTGATACGGTCGTTACCCTCGCCGTACCATCTAAAAGTCATTTGCATATCGGCTACTCCTTTATATAATAATTTTGAAACGGATAACCGTTACTTAGTTTTTTTAGGTTTTTTAATGCGGTTGAGTTTCTTGTTCATTTTGAGAAGTTCTTCTTTTGTAAAGTTAACGTTTGCCATGCCGATCATACTTGTTAAACGAAGAACGGTAAATCCGCCCATCATTTGCATTAATCCGCCGTCCGCTTTCAAATCAACTTCAAAGCCACCCGCTTTTTTATCCTTGCTCTTCTTGCCGGCGTCCATCTTCTTCTTTATGGTAAGACCAACGCCTAAGAACCAAAGTTTACCCCTGAAACAACTCATAATATCAGAGATTTTATCGTTTAACGAGAATCTTCCTTCGGGAGCCTCAACGTCAAACCAGTTAAGTATTGCGCCTTGTTCTTTTAAGCGATAATCTTCATTGAACACTTCAACTTTACGGATTTTTCCTTCATCGCTAAGATCGCCTGCTTTTGCAACGATAACGCTTTCTCCAACGTTTTTAACGTCGAAGTAGAAGAAGTGATCGGGAGCAGATTTTTTACCGATGCTTTCGCCGTTAACGAAGAGTTCAACTTCGGGTTGATTTGAATAAACAGTAACCTTAGTTACGTCTTCTACTCTATCGATATATCTCTTTCCGCAAAGGTGAACGAAAGGTTCGTCAGAAAGCCAAGCCTTGTAAGCATAGAAAGAATCTTTTTTATACTTTCTATCCATAGTTACTAAGCCCTTGTGGTTTTGACCGTTTTCACCGCCTTCCGCACGAGCGTCCGCGCCAAAGTCAAACATATTCCAAACGTGAGTTGCCCAAATGTACTTACGAGTAAATAATTGCTTGATAAGTTCTTCGTGATAGAACGCTTGATATTCTTCGGTGTAGTCGCCTTGGAAAGGATTGCTACTATGCCAATTTAACGCTTCGCAACCGTATTCAGAACAACCGATTGGAATATTTGGGTGCATTGCGTGGAACTTATCAAACCAAGGTCCGTTCATAGAAGTATCCCCACCGTACCAACCAAAATAGTGATTGTATGAAACAACGTCTGGAATTTGAAGGTAAGGATCGTCCATTTTACACATTGATACCGCTGCAATAGTAGTTAAACGAGTTTTGTCCATATCGTGAACGAGATCGTTTAATATGCGGTGATTTTCTAAAAGGTCGTTATCAGAACCGGCAATAGAAATTTCGTTAGAAAGCCCCCATACTACGATAGACGGGTGATTGTAGTTTTGAACTACGAGTTCTTTCATTTGAGAAATTGTGTTTTCCCTACCCGTTGGCATATGCCTTGAAATATAAGGAATTTCCGCCCAAATAACTAAACCCTTTTCATCGCATAAATCGTAGAAATATTGATCGTGTTGATAGTGAGCAAGACGGATAGTAGTTGCGCCAACTTCCATAATTAAATCAATGTCTTCTCTATGGTGTTCAGGTAAAAGAGCGTTGCCTACGCCAAATCTATCTTGGTGGCGAGAAACACCGCGTAAAGGATATTCTTCTCCGTTTAAGATAAAACCGTTGTTTGGATCGATTTTGAAGGTACGGCAACCAAAACGATTGCAAACGTTATCTAAAACTTCGCCGTTTTCAACGATTTCAACTTCTAAACAGTATAAATAAGGATCTTTTCTACCGTTCCATAAATGAACGTTTTTAAGTTCAAAAGTTGCGCTTTGTTCGGTAGTTTCTTTTCTTTCAAGTTCGTTTTCTTCTCTATCGTAAACGGTGTAAACGAATTTTTGACCTTCTTTTAAGTTTTTAGCATAAACTTGAACGTCAACTTTAGCGTCGCTACCTACAACGGTAGGAGTAATAACTAAACCGCTACCCCCAAAGTAGTCAAGATCGAAGTGAGAATTGTTAACGCAAATTAGGTTAACGTCACGATAAATACCGCCGTAGAAAGTAAAGTCTGCCATTTGCGGATATACGATTTCGTTTGGAGAGTTATCTACGATAACTGCAATTTCAGTAACTTCTTTAATTTGAGCGGTAATATCCACTCTCCAAGTAGAATAACCACCGTCGTGATGAGCGAGTTTTTCCCCACCAACGAAAACGTCAGCCGAAGAATTTGCGCCACGGAATTCAAGATAATATAAATCTGCAACGGGAAGGTCTTTCTTCTCTAACGTCTTAACGTATAAGCAAGAACCACGGAAATAATCGTTACCACCGTCGTAACCATCTTCAGCGTTCCAAGTGTGAGGAAGATCAATTTGTTTTCCGTCACGAATAGTAATATCCGTCGTATCTTTCGTAAAAAGCCAATCTTTATTAAGGTTAATAATTTTTCTCATAAAATCTCCTAGGTTATATAAAACGCCCGATAAAGAGTTATCGGGCGTATTTACGCCGAATTATCAGCGATTATTCTGCTTTTTTATCCGCGTTTCTTCTTGCGGTGAGTTCTTCAGTCATTACGGCAACTTTCTTTTTATCAAGATTGTAAACAAAAGTAATCGAAACGAACATTACTGCCGCACTAAAAGTGTAAAGCCCTGCAACTAACCATTTCATACGTTCAGCAACTTCAAACACTTGATTGCCTTCGTTTGCGCCAATATAACCGAGCCAACCCATAATAATAATTACGATTGAAGGTCCTAAGCCTTGAGCAAGTTTTCTAAAGAACGAGTGAAGTGAATATACAGTACCTTCTTCCTTAGTGCCGTTCTTCCACTCGTTGTAGTCAATAGCGTCTGCCATTAACGCCCAAGATACGCAAGTGTAGAAACCAAGACCTAAACCGAAGAATACTTGAGCAACTACGTAACCTGCTAACCCTGCAATTCCGTTACCGAGCGGTATGAAGAGCAATAACGCGCCGAATACGCTTACTGCCGAACCAACTGAACACGCTTCCTTTTTACCCCATTTATCAACGATTTTCTTGATGAACGGCATAAATAAGAACATAGGAAGATAGCCGATAAGCATTACGATACCGCTAATTTGAGCGTTTCCAAAATAAGATTGGAAAAGGACTGTCGTCGCTGCGGTTGAACCTTGCATACCGATAAACATTGCCATCGCTGCAAGAGTTGCGCCTATTGCCGGCGGATTTTTAATAAAGTTACGCATTGCTTTGAATACGTTGAACTTTTGAGAATTTTCAGAAATTGTAATTTCGTTTTCATCAACACGAATAGTCGTGGTTTTAAGCATAAAGATAAAGCAAATAAAACCGATAACGCCCATTACGAGTGCGGCAACGAATACTACTTCACCTTTAAGGTTGTTACTTGCGTCGTAGCAAAGGATAGGAAGTAATACCATAGGAAGAATATTACCTACCATTGAGCCGATTGAACGCCAAGTTGAAAGTTGTGATCTTTGTGAACCGTCAGTAGTGATAACTGACATCATTGAGCCGTAAGGAACGTTAGCAACGGTGTAGAAAGCATCCCATAAAACGTAACCTAATACGAATAAGATACAACGCATTGCAAGCGGTGCGTTCGGCAACGGTAAGAAGAAGAATAAACCTGAGAAAATCAAACCAACAGCACCTATGAAAATATAAGTCTTAAATTTACCGCGTTTATATTTTCTCTTGTCCATATCGAACAATGAACCGAGTAACGGATCGTTAATAGCGTCCCAAATTTGAACGACTAAAAGTAATGTTGCATAAAGCGTTTCGCCAAGTTGCATAAATTGTGACCAGAACACGAACATGATTGTGTTCTTGAGCGCAAAACTCATGTTACAACCAAGGTCACCTGCTGCATACGACACTAAATCGCGCATACCGAATAAGCGCTTGCCGTTTGCATCGAGTTTAACTTCTTTCTTCATAAAATTCTCCTCTGATTTTAATATATCGTAAAACTAGCCTCATAATTTCCCCATTATTATAACACATTATTTACACATTTGTGAGTACGATTTTAATGTATTTTTGTAAAATTTTCATATTAAAATGCAAATTTCGTTGTTTTTTTTATAAAATAATGCTAAAATTATTTAAGGTTATAGTTTTTATTACAAAATAGTATCGGGAATTTAAGTTATGTTTTATCAAAAAGAATTAAATTTTTTAATGGACGTTTTCAAAAAGCGTCATCTAAATTCAATAATTATATCTAAACTCAACTTTGAAGATCAATTAAAACTATTGCCGAGCGACGTGTTTGAAAATTTATCATTTTATCAAAAAGTAATTCCGAGCCTACTTGAAGAACGCCTTTATAGGATAAGCGATCAATACGAGCGTTGTTATTATTTTTTGCAGTTACCAAATAGCGACGGCTTGATTTTGAGCATCGGCCCTTTCCTTATAGAATCAATCCCCAACCAACGCTTATTAGAACTTGGAGAAAAAAACGGCATCTCGCCACAAAAACACTCTTACTTATTAGAATATTATAGTTCGTTAAACGTTTTAAGAGATGATTCCGACTTAATTATAATGCTTAATACGTTTTGCGAATTAATTTGGAAAACTCTTTCTTTTACTGTTGTTGATGAAACCAATTATTTGCAAACTGAAAATCTAGTGAGTAAATCAAACGTAAATGAAGAATCTAACGACGCATTAATCAACAGAAAAACCATTGAACTTCGCTACTCTTACGAAAACGAATTAATTAGAGCCGTAACACTTGGGCAAACGCATTTAGAGCCTCAATTCAAAACGGCGTTTTCGCACGAATTTTTCTCAAAGAGAGCAGATAACCCTTTGCGTAACGTTAAAAACTACGCGATAATTATGAATACTTTACTGCGTAAAGGCGCTGAAAACGGTGGCGTTCATCCCCTACACTTAAACCAAATATCAACTGAGTTTGCTCTTAAGATAGAAAAACTCTCTTTCCCCTCACAAATTTCCGATTTAATGGGAGAAATGTTTAGAAAATATTGCAAATTAGTTAGAAAACACTCTTTGCAAAAACACCCTTTGATTATTCAAAAAACAATATTGCTTATAGATACCGACTTGTCAGCCGACCTATCCCCAAAAACTATTGCAAAATCATTGGGCGTTACGCTTGGATACTTGTCTTCTATCTTTACAAAGAAAATTGGTAAAACCCTATCTGAATACATTGTTGAAAAACGAATTGAATATGCAACGTATCTATTAAAAACCACCAACTTGCAAGTTCAAACGATTGCCTTGCATTGTGGAATTATGGACGCGCAGTACTTTTCAAAACTATTCAAAAGACATATTGGCGCAACCCCGTTACAGTTTAGGCGAAAAATGATAAAAAAGAGTTTATCTAAATAAAAAAATTCAGGCATTTTTGCCTGAATTTTATTTTGCTTTTAATTAAAATAATTTTTCAAAGTCTTTTATCGCTTTAACAGTTCCCACTTAAAATTACGCGTCAACGTCAACGTGACTAAGTAATTGTTCGCCCTTAGTTCTAAGTTCTTTTGGAACGACGATATTATCAAAATTGATATAATATTTTTTAGTGTTGATAGTATAGTAGTCAACGAAACGAACTGCTATATAAGATACGGAAATAAGCGGAATAGTAACTATTAACGATACGCCGAAAGTTACAATACCTGCGATAGCACTAACTACGATTGCCATTAATCTCATAGTAAAATAAGAAATAAATCTTTCAACCATAAATCTAAATTCAACGCCTTTGAACGCTTGCTTAAAAGCAGTTGTTGCCGAACAGCCTTCGCAAACCATTTTAGCAGGAACCATACCAACTATCATAAGCCTAAACGCATCGGCAAAAAGAATAAAGAATAAAACGATCGTGAAAGTAAATAATCCAGTTACGCCGATAAGTAAAACAAAGAGGAAAATTGCGGTTACAATTATAAAGGTGTTATATAAGAAAAGCGATATAACGCAATAGGTAGCGTAACGAATTGCAGGAGAAAGATGCTCTGCTAAAGTTGAGAAGAACTTTGCGTGATGAAGTGAAGACATGTGCGCGTTAACGTTAACCGCCGCCACGTAATCACAAATACCCGTAAAGAACTTTGCAAGTTGAATAACCGCAAGAACGCCAAGACCTACTACTAAAACTTTTTCATACTCGTTTTTTACAAATTCAAAAAGAGATAAAAGGTTTTCAGTAAGAAGCGCGCTAGCGTTTACGTTAGCCTCGTCGTTAATAGCAATGAAGTTCTTGAAAATTATTCTCAAAGAATCTACGAACGTTTCAAACTCCATACTATTTATGATATCGTCAATAGCAATCTTTGCAATTAAAAAACAAATTATAGTAAAAATGGAGGAGATAAGCGTTCTTGAAAATAATATCTTATAGCACAACGGCTTGTTTGCCATTGCAATTTTTATTCCGTTTGTAACCTTCATAATTTAACCCTATTAAATCAAATTCAAATAAATTATAACTTATTTCTACGTTTTTGGCAAGCATTTGTATACACTAATTTTCAAATGAAAAACGGCGTAAACTCGTTACGCCGTAAAAACCTATGCAGATGCTCTTAAATATCTTTCAACTAAACTAGCATTATCGCCTAAAATATCTAAAATATCTTCGTCCGATTCAAAGGCAAGTAATCTTTCTTCTTTTGGAAGAGTATTGTAATACTCAATTACAAGATTAACTATTTTACCATTTATTTCGTTCTTTTCAGCTTTAGTTAAATAAGTAACTTTTTCATCGAGCGTTGCTTGTTGTTTTTTAATATCGTTATTGTATTTTATAACCTTTTCAAGTTTTGCGTTTTGTTCTTCGGTAAGTTTATCGATAACCTCGCTAATTTCTAAGGCTTTTTCTATACTCAAATCATTTACCGCAGATACGTATTCTTGCTCTAAACTTGCAATTTTATCAGAGTTTATTTTAATTTCATTAGCCACGGCTTGATCTACGCCTAAAAGATCTCTAATTTTTTCAACTCCTAAGTTTCTAACCTGCTCTGAAACTATTGACGAGCGCGCAATTCCCCTTTTTATAGCGTTTTTATTAAGCTTATCTTCAAGTTCGATATACGCTTTTTCAACGCTTTCTTTTTTATTCTTACCTTCATCTTGAAGTTTTTGGTTTTCAAGTTCAAGTTTTTTTACCGCGGTATCCTTTTTCGTTTCAAGCGAATTTTCTTTGGCTTGATATTTAGGTTCAACCTTATCAGTAGCCTGCTTTTTCAATTCTTTTTCAGTAAGCGGAGTAAATTCCATAGCATCTAATTGAACGGTGTTTTTCTTACCGGATAACTCGCTGTTTAATCGCTTAATTTCTTCAACTAATTGTTTTTTCTTTTCATCTTTATCCGTTTTCGTTTCTTCGCCAGAAACGGGTACGGGTTGATTTTCTAATTTTTTCAAATATTGAATAATTTTTTCATTAACGTTGTACATCTTCTTTCTCCACGGTGAGAACGTCTCTCACCCTTTTAATATATTTTCCGTCGTGTAATTTCAAAATTTCATCGCACGCCGAAAGTTTAATCGGCTTTGACACGTTACCGTTTACAGTTTGTTTATATAACCAACCGTCTAAACCGTAATATATTAAATACGCGTCGCCGTCTTTTATAACGTGATAATTTTCCCCTTTATTTAGAACGTACGTTGCAAAGTATTCTACGAATTTTGTAGGCTTATAATCTCCGTAAATAACGTATGCGTCAATTACGCTTGAATCGGCGGTAACTTTATCTCCACGCCTACCGCTTTTTTCAAAGGAAAAAGTTTGATTAAAACTATACTCTCCCACCATTATTTCGCCCGTTTTAGAGAAAATAACTTTAACTCTATCTTGGCTTATATAACCGCAAACGGAAGAAACGTTTTTCGATAAGACGGAAGATTTTGAAATCGCATCTTTGCTAATATCGAGCGTTTGAATGGTAAGCGCGTTTTTATCGTCAATAACCGCAACGTAGAGTTTTTCGTTTGAAAACCCCAAAAGACTTATATCGTATACGCCGTTAAACTCAGTAACTTTTACAAGTCCATCTAAACCGTAATCATAAAGAGTTGCACTATCGCCGTATTGATGGATTATATAGTCGCTATAACCTGTTGTTGCAAGGGAAAGTTTTCGCTTTTGATTATAATAATCAATTTGACCGCCAAGAGTGATTTTTATAGAATCAAACTTAAATTCAACGCTTGAATAAAAAGTAAAATCGAGCGAATTTATCCCGTCTTCTACCGCAAAATCAAAGGTGATAATATTTTCAAGCGAAGAAGTTTTTCCATACTTAATAACCAGCCCTTTGCAAGATATTTGATAGTTTACAAACGCGCCTTGCGGTACGCCCAAAAACACTTCCCCTTTTACTAGCGAATCTCCGTTTGAAAGGAACTTTACGCTCTTATTTAACTTGGTTATTATCTCAGGCGTAGTGAGATCAAAAAACAAGGTGTTATACGCAGTTTTTTTAATTTGATTTTCAAGTTGAACTATTCGCTTTTCAAGTTCGCCAAGTTTTATATACGCCCTTTTACCGTAATCAATAAACATTTAGTTCCCCCTAACGTAACTTATATACGCGCACAAATTTGAAATCTCCACGCCGTTTTCAACTGAAGTTATAGCAAACCTAAATTTATATCCCGTTAAACAAGGCGCAATCTCGCTTACCCTATTTGGTTTTAACTCGTAAGATAAAACTTTTCCATCACCCTCTACCGTAAGCGTTGCCTTTTTAGAAGAAAACAAGGTAACTTTATATAAATTTTTAGATACGTCGGGAAGGGAAAAATCACAAAGTTCACTCGACCAACTGCAAGTTAAGTTTTTTTCAAAACAACATCCGCTTAAATCTAATTTACCTGTTCTATCGTCCCCTGTAACGCACAAAACCTCGTTTACGTTTCCACTAAAAAAGCAAAAATCTTCAATGTTTAATCCGCGAGCGATATATGAACTTTTCTTAGCGACGTCATAAACCAAAATGACCGATTCAACGTTTAGAAAAAATTTCATATTGAGTTTTATAAACACTTTATTATCACGGTAAACGCCTTTGGCGTTTTGATTATCGATACCGTACAAATACTCGTCGTACTCGCTTAAAATTTTAGTTGCGTTAAGACCGTTGAAGGAAAAAATTCCTGCGCTAGTTACCATAATAATAAAGTCACCGCACTCGGTAACGCTGTTTCCATAAATTTTACCGTGATTGCCAAATAAGTTATCGGCGCTAAATTCTTCTTGATCTCCGTACGCAACAACTCTCGTTATGCCATACTCTCTAAAAACGTAGACTGAATCTAAAAAACTAACGGCTTTTATAAGTTTTCCAAGCCTATCTGCAAAATTTATAAACCCCGCCTCGTTTAGAGATATAGCCCAATTAGTAGGGTCGAAATCATCGGAAAACCAAAGAGATTTTCCATCTCTACCTGAAGTTGCGAATATCCTTTCCTTATGTGCGCATAAAGAAGTAATTTCAGGAGCGTCTTCAATCTTTACTAAAGTCAAATAGTCAAGATAGTATAATCCGCTCGACGGCGAAGATATAAGCAAGACGTCTTTGTCAAGATAGTTATACTGAATTATTGCGGGTTTTGTTTCAAAAACAGTATCGCTTAAAAGTTCGACGTTTCCACCGTTTGAATTAACCCAATATAAACGCTTATCGTCAAGATAGTAAATTATTAAATTTTCATAATCGTTAATATCTTCGTTAAACCTAATATACTCGTAAATTCCAAGCATTTTAAGATTGTTTATATTTACGGTTGAAAACTCCTTAAAATAGGTTACTCCAAGTCCGTTTTTTAATATCCCGTCAGAGTAATCAAAATTGAAAGCCCACGTAGCCCGTGATAAATCCGATCTCTTTTGCTCTAAAGTCCCCTTCATCCCGTTTGAAAAAGAGTTAACCGAGATTTTTCGCTTTGAAACCGAAGGATACCTTATTTTTAAGTTCATATCAAAACCACTCCCTTGATTTAATCTTCTTTTTCTTTTTGTAATTAGCCAAATTTTTAAGAGAAGTAACAAACTTGTCGTTATATGCAACACTTTCATCGTATCTACCCTTGTATAAAAGATACTCTGAAATTATGCCATAACTTATCGTAGTAGAATTTACAACCCCGTTTTCGTAAGGAAATTTATCCTCGTAATCTTGACTTTCAACAAAGTAGTTATACTCTACGGTAATTTCAGAATCGGTTAAAATTTCAGTTGGTAACACTTTGAATTTAGAGCAAGCGTTTTTAGGTGTAACGCTTAAAATTTTATACGGATTAAAAGTGAATTTTTCATACTTAACTGTTCCGCTCGTCGGTAAAAGAGTTTCACTAAACGAGAGCGGGAAATACATAGATAGAGAAATTATCGCTTGATTATACGCAATAAGCAAAAGTTCACTATCGTTTTGATAACCGCTAAGCGAAGAATTTTCATCGATTAAATACGAATATAAGTTTTCATCTCCCAAGATTTTTACCGCCGTTAAAATTACGTCTAAAACTTTCATAATTGCTCCTTTATAATAATTCTCCGCCTAAAAGGCGGAGAACTTAAATACTTTACGCTTCGGTAATACCTGAAATTGCAGTTTGAGCCCAAGGGCGAGAACATAAAAGTTCAGCGTATTTTACAAGCGTTGCCCTATAAACGGGCTTATTTTCGAGTTGACGTAAAATTCTACCGTCTTCCCCTTCAATCCACTCCCAGTCGCAAAGTTGATGAATAGCGAAATCATCGGTGTTAAGAAGGAACATCCAGCCCTTCGGACAGAATCTATCTGAAACTACGGGAATACCGTTAAACGATACGGTTTTGTGACCGCCTGCAACTTCCATAGTTTCAACGTTTCTCTTATAGGTTGATAAGTGATCGATAAACGCTCTCTTTACGCCTGAAGAACATAAGATAAAGTTAATTTTGCCACCGCTTCTTTCTTCAACTTCGTCGATTTGCGCTTGAATCATATTTTCGGAAATCGTACCGGCGTTTTCCTTAACTCTTGGGAAAAGGTTTTTATAAGTATCTTTGCCAACGCCGTATACTGAACCAACCTTACGATCAAAAAGTGACATTAAACCCGTAAGTTCGTTATTGTATGCGTTATTTACGTAAGCAGAACCGTCAAAGTCTTCAACTAAACTCCAAGTAGGAACGCCGTAAACGTACACTTTATTTGAAGGAATATCAACAGATTGAACTCTAAATACTTTACCGTCGTGTAAAAGCGTACCGCTCATATCTCTAAATTGAATAGGCATACCTTCTATAAAGTTTTGCGGTTGATCGGTAACGAAAGAGTTGAGGTTTCCGTTGCTTACCGAGCCTAACCTACCGCTACCGTCGCCAAATAACATTCTGCTAAAATTAATGTTAGCAGCGTGCATTAAAGAATTGATTTCTTCGTTTAATAAACTAGTAAATGCGCCCGATTTATTTTCACTTGCTCTAATAGCCTTATCACTAAGTTCAATCGTACCGTAAAGGTTTTTAAGTCCGATTACGAATTCGTTATACATATTAGCGTAAGATTCGGGAAGTTCCCCGTCTTCAGAACCGGCGCTAATGCCACCGTTTATACCCGCTTTTACAAGTTTTTTAATTTCTTTACCCCAAACGTTGTCGGTGGTCTTTTTAATTTTTGATAAAAACGCATTAGCGTTATAGTCAAGGTATTCAGAAACTACGTCAAGATACGCGGTTTTTAACACCTTGTCTGCAGTATTCATTGTAACTGTCATAATGTTTAATTAATCTCCTTTGCTTTTTCAAAAATTTGCAGGGCTATTTTTGCTGCGTCCTGCAACGTTTTGGGTTTTGACGGCGCTGATATTACCCCATCGCCGTTTCCCATAAATTGCCCGACTTTCGGTTTTGATGCGTTTATACCGTCGAGATACTCGCGAATTATCTCGTTTTTAATATCTTCATCGCCGTTTATTTTAGAGCGAATATAGTCTTTAGAACTGTAATACTCGTTTTGTTTCTCGGCTTGGTTTTTAAGATATTTTACGTACGCTCTTTCCAAAAAGCCTTCGGCATCGTCCCCACTACTTGCGGCTAAATCGTAGAGTGACTTTAATATTCCCTCCGTTTCAGGATAAGTTTCCTTAAACGAAGGTTTCCCCTGTCTACTACTTATAGAAAATGAATCTTCTAAAGGTTTTTCACTTTGTTTTAAGCAGTTGTTTTCCCTTTCCAACTCTTTTACCTTCTGACAGCGTCTAGTAAATTCAGACTGCAAAGAATTGTAAGCATCGAGCAAGTCTTTTGCATTTGTAAATTTTCCATACGGCGCGCTTTCCATCTCGCCTGAACTATTTTCCGCCCCTGCGGTTTGCGATGTAGCGCCGACTTCTATTTCAACCGTTCCCTGCTCTTTTTCTCCCGCTGTATTTATCATAATTTTTTATTCTCCTTTATCTTGAAGCGCTTTTATAACGCTTTGAGATATTGCGTTTTTATGCAAGGCAACGTGCGCTCTAATTCGCTTTTTATAATCGCTGTCTTGCAAATTTTCATTGTCGAGCGACAATAATTTTCTAATATGCTCTTCGATATGAACTCCATGCTCGTCAAGTTCGTCAATGCCAACGTCCATTTTTTCAAGTTCTAAATTTTCCTTTTCTGCTTTCGATGCGTGAAGAGTTACTATATCTTGAGCGTTCGAAAGAGAACCATAGCCTAAGATTTCTAAAACCTTAACCTTAGTTCTTTGAGATAACGCGCCGTTTTCGTCGTATAAAAGCCCGCTCGAAATCATATCTAAAACCGCCGCCTTTTTTTGCGCAGGCGTTTGAGTTAGTTCGTTTTCGGTATCAAAAATAACGTCGTCAGAAGATAAATCGCTAGAATTAAAATATAGTATTTTAACTTGCTTTCCGTCCCCTAAACTGCGCATTATTCTAGTGCTTTTAGCAAATTGGCGATACAACCTAATGATATGCTTTCCTATATTTTTAACCGCGGATCTAATAGCCTCGGCAGTTGAAGAAAGCCTAGTTTCATCTTGTTCGATAAGTAATTCTAACGCCACGCCAGACATCGTTGACTTGCTAACCGATGAAGTTCTTGAAATTTCACTCGTACCAGAAACGGTAACGAACTCGCTTATAAGCCTTTCTTCTTCGTAGGTAAAATCAAGCGGAACCGAGCCCGTGCTCATCATTTGCGGAGGTCTACTGCCTTGGCGATAAACTATAACTTTACCGGGCGACAAGCCTTCGTCGATAAGTTCATCGGTATCACAAGAGCCGTCTTCAACGTTAACAACGCCCATACTCACTCTATTCATAAACTCGTATTTTCTATTTTTTACCGCGTTATACGCTCTTTGAAGAGGAATAAGCCTTTCAACTAAACTTACGCCGAAAAAACTTCCCACTTGATTAAGGCTTACTTGCTTTATAAAAGGTAGCGCCCTTTCGCCGTCAACCCCGTTTTTATATGGAAGTTCGCCGTATTCAAGAAGTTTATCGCCTGCAACGGCTATATATCTGCCGTTTGGATATTCAATGCTCGGCATCTCGTATTTTTCAATCAATATAACGTGATTTTTAAGAGTTTCAGAAGTCTTTTTAGCCTTGTAACCGCCGTTTGAAGAGATTGATTCGTTACTTAAAGAGAACACGTCGAGTTCTCCGCCTTCAAGTTGAACGCCGTAACGCTTATTTATATCGTTAACGTCAACTGCTCTTGCGTGAATAACGCTAGATAAATCTTCAATATCGCTCTTGAAAAGGCTATCTGGAAAGATTTCAAACGGGCTTACCGCTTGAACTACCACGTCGCCTTCGTAAACGCTTTCGCCGTCCTTTTCTCCGATAAGTTTTCCGCCTTGATCGTTCCACATAACTTTATAAAAACTAGTGCCCGTAACTTCAGACCACTCGGTTGCAGTTTTTATAACCTTATCAAGCTGAATTCTAGATGAAGTTGATTTTAATATTTCAGACGCAACTATCGCAGTTTTTAAGTCTTTTTCTTCCCCCGAACTCGCCCTAACGCTCATTGACGGGCGCACTCTTGAAAGTTTTGCCAGCCTAGTTTCAACGATGGGAGATATATGGTTGAAAACGCTCCTTGATTGCCAACCGTAGTACTTTTCTTCTTCGGAAATTTCACCGCTTGGCAAAATCTCGCAGTATTGGTTGCCGGAAACGAAGTTCATATTGAGTTTCCATTGCCACTCTAAACTTTTTCTATCTTCCCTTCTCTTTATGAAATCTTCGGTAGTCGCCTTTACGATTTCTTCGATAAAACGCTCTTTATCGTTACTTTTTTCCTTCACTTTTCTTCCCCTTTTTAACAGTTTCTTCTTTTAATACCTCATAAATCTCTTCGGCGCATTTTTCACATAATTTCAAACTGTCAAAATTACTTTCGTCGACCTGCTTTTTTATAAAGTATTTGGCTGTGTTTTTGCATCCGCCCATATCGCAAACGATAGGCGTATTAACTTTTTTAAGTATCATTTCTTCTCCTTGTCAAGTAGTTTTAACAAACGTTGTTTTTCAAGTTCTAACTCGCCGTCTGTCATATTTGAAACGTCGCTCGATTCCCCTTCCATTTCTATTAGCAGTTTTACCGCCGAAACGTCAGGAGGAACGTTCTTTTTTACGACTTTTCGCTTAATTAATTTGACTCCGCCGTCGCCATCTTCAGTATATTCTTCGGTAACTTCGGTTGAATCGTATCCGAGCGCCCGTTTTTTAAGCGCTCTTTTTATACTCTTTTTATTATCCATATCCACCCCTTTTACTATTTTGCGATAACCGCCTTATTAGCCGTTCTTTGTTAAGCGCAACGTAATTTTTTTTAGGAGTTATAGGATCGTTTTTCGGTTTACTCATTACGTAATATCTAAGTTCGTCAAGCGAGTGATCGTCCTTTTTTATCGGGCAATCTTCCTTTCCCCAACGATAACCTTTTATCTCTCTTATTAAATTCACGCAAGTTTTGAAAATAAATAGAGTGTTATTTTTGAATCGTGATTTTACTCTGTTTATTCCAGTAAACAAATCTTTATTTACGTTTGAATTTACGTTAATGCCGTTTTCATAAAACAGTTCAGAAACGCTTTTTACCCCCGCAAGCGTCTTTTGATTTGCCGCAGAGTCGATAAGAGAAGAATACCTTCCGTCACTACCCACTCGCCAACCTATCTTTTTAGCAATTTTTTTAATAAGGCTTGCGTGTTCTTCAACGGATAAACCGCTAGCGTAATGCTCTGCAACAACGTATATATTGCCGTCGTAGTCAACCGCGTAAAAATGGCACGATAACGGATTTTTAAGCCCCGGGTCTATCGACATCGTGTCCTGCCAATCAATAGGCACGTCAAACGGCTCGATAACGTGAACGTTCTCGTCAAATTCGCTATATACGGGCCCCGTGTCGCTTTGAAATAAGCCGTACCGCCTTGAATTTAACTCGCTTTCAGATAGCGAATCCGTCAATAGTTTTATTTCCGCCTTGCTTAAATACGGGTTGTCCGCCCACTCAATAAACTCGTACCAAACGTTAGTTTGATTGTATTTATTTAGATAAATTTCTTCATAAATAAAGGTTAAACCTTTAAGCGGAGTCATCGTACCGAAAATATCGCCTTTTTTATCAAGAACTCTCATTCGGCACTCGTCGTAAATATCCTTTGGCGGTTCTTCGTCAAACCACACGTAGTCAAGCGACGCGCCTTGAAATTTTTCACGACCTTGGTCGCAACTTTTGAAACCTATTATCGAGGTCTTTCCAAACACGTTCTTAATTTTTATTTGATCGATAACCCCCGAACTTAAACTGTCCTTTTTTCCAGAAATCATAGTAACGTCTAAAATCCAGTCGGGATTAAGGTATTTTAGTATTTTTTCTTGCGCAACGTCCCTTTGAACTTGTTGCGAAAGTGAAACAACCCACCCAAACGTGCTTTCTCTATTTTTTCTAAACGGGTGAATACCACGCGCCATATATATCGTTTCAACTGCGCCACACTCGGTTTTCCCACTTCTATTTCCACCAAAAACCCATCTATTACGTTTTTTGCATTTATGAAAGGCAATTTGTTTTTTATGTTTTTTCTTTCCCGTATTGTAGCGAAGTATTAAGTTGTTCTTATATCTTTTTTGCTGTTCAACCTCTATCTTTTTAATTTTTTCAATAACGTCCTTTTCCATTTGACTAAATACACCCAAAAATTACTATTTTCGACGAGTTCCTTAAATTTTATCGTTTTATAATGCCTATATGATTACGTTTAGAAAATTTTTAACCTTGGCGCTCGCCACGTTTTATATATTTATAGCGCTACCGCCGATAACCGTTGTAAAGGCAAATTCCGAAACTTACGCAAGAATACTATGTGAAGACGCGGTTATTTATCACGACTCAAATTTAAGCCAACCGATTTTCACTCTGCCGTATTCTTATTACGTTAAAATAGAATTAGAAAGTTCAAACTCTACAAAAATATCCTTTGGCGATAGCGACGGGGTTTACCCGCAAATCATTGGATATATAAACCCGAACAAACTTACTTTTATAAATTACGTTCCCGTAAGCCCGTACCCAAAAATTAAGGTGTCAACCGACGTTAGCGACGTGCTTTTTAATGATTTTGAACAAAAAAAACCTTATTTCAATATTCCCATGAACGAAGTTATGTACTACTATGGTGAAACGGTAAATTTAGATAAAACTTTATGCTACGTTTATTACTCTAAAAAACTTGGTTACGTTGATAAAATTTCATTAAACCCATTTTCAGTTCCCCTGCACCCGGACGAAATCAAATTTAGTGATAACGGTGGTGCAAACGACGGCGCGAATATCGATAGCGAATCCACGCCGTCAAATGCTATTGGAGAAAACATGCAAATAGCAATAATCGTTGGAATATCAATAATTTGTATATCGGTGGTTTACTTTTTATTCAAGCCGTCAAAAAACAAAACGGCTGACGAGCAAAGCGAATTTTCAAACGAATAATTTTTCTCAATAAGACCTAACGTGTTTTTTGCCTTGCTCTAAGATTGTTCTTTGATAAATTCCCGATATAAAGGCGATTTTTAAGTATTTATTTCTAAACCACTCTTCGTCGTAACCCCTTGAAACTAGCGTGTCTGAAAAGTTTTTTAAGGCTTTGATTTGACGTCTAAAATAGTTTCTACTAGTTAAGTCAAAACCCTCTTCTTGAGGAGCAATTCCAAAGTATTTATAACTTAATAAAACCCTATCGTACGGCTTAATTAAACTTAAAACTTCTTCAACGATAAGTTTGAGTTCAATTAAGTCTTTTCTAATTTCGCCAAGCGATAACA
Source organism: Clostridiales bacterium (assembly GCA_015055525.1). Classification (GTDB taxonomy): domain Bacteria; phylum Bacillota; class Clostridia; order Christensenellales; family Borkfalkiaceae; genus HGM11412. Next base: position 39,963 of record SVHZ01000007.1, on the reverse strand, counting down.
GTTCTTCTGAAAGCCCAACCACGTCACACCTAGCGTAAAATGAATTTCTTGCTCTTCTCTTAATAATCTCTTCAATTTGAGTAACGTATCCATATAGCATCGGATACGCAGATAATATAGTCTTTCCGAATTGTTCCATAATCCACTCCTTAAAGTTGCTTTATCTCGGCCACACCAAGATTATAGGTTTAATTTCTCGTTTTTTCAACAATATATGACAATTTTGTTCAAAATAATTTATTTTTGTTCAAAATATTTATTTTTGTAGTCACAATAGTTTGACTTTTTATAAATTTGCACTTATTATTTTATATTTACGAACATTTGTTCGCATTTATAGTAAAATAAAAATACTGCCAACACTTGTCAAAAGCAGTATTTAATTTATAAAATTTTTGCCAACTTGAAAAAATATATTGAAAAAATATTTGTATAATGATATACTATGTAATAATTAAACTATACGCGTGTGATTATGAAGAAGTTAAAAGTTATTTTATCATTAATAGCGATTTGCGTTTTATCCACCTTTATGGCTTTTGCCACCAAAGGTTTTTTTGCTAGCGCCGATGAAGATAACAAAATTGAACTCGAAGCATTTTTACCTTCTTCTAACCTTCAACTATACGATTTGAAATCTCCCCTTTCAATTTCCTATTCTGAAAGCGGTTTTATGGTAATAACCGAGCATATTGGAAATACTGACGGTACTTCGGATTTTGATAGAGTTTCCGTTTTCAATCCCGAAACGGAACGCTTTACAGCTATTCCATCTCACCATACGATTTACAACGTTACCCACGCCCAAGAGTGGAACGGCTACGTCTTTTATCTTTCAAGTTCCACCCTATACTGCGTTCCTGCTAATAAACTTGGCTCAAGCCCAATCGACACGGGCATAAAGAGTTCCAACTTCTTTATGATAAAAGGCGATTATCTTTTAACCAACACCAATAACACCATTGAGATTTACACGGTTAATAAGACGGAGAGCATACCGAAGTTTACCAGCCTTTCATCACATAACTTTACAACAAAGAACGCCTTTATCTCTAACGAGAATAACGTTTATTATCTCTTTGCTGGTAAACTTTATTGTTTTGACACGGCGTCATCAACTTCTTACGTCGTTACCAATCTCAATTTTGACGTTAACTATATGACTGAAATGGGAGATTATATTTATCTCACGTCGATAGACGGTATTTTCAAGGTTGAAAAAGGAAAGAATAAACAACCGATTTTAGTCGTAAACACCGATCAAAATGCAAAGGAACTTGGAAGTTTCGTCGATCCGCAAGGCGCAACCGTTATGGGCGATATGATTTTGATTGCAGACCCAACGTTAAAATGCGTTCAAGCAATAACTTCCGACGGGGAGTTTACAGATTTTGCAATAACCACCGAATCAACCGCAGATTATAGGCTTACAAATAGCGCGAGCATATTATCCGTCAGCGAGAATTTCACTTACGTTTTAGACGATGGCGCAAGCGATGAAAACGGCAAAGTTTATAAACGAATCGTAAAAACTGCGATTGATAAAACTGCCGAAAACCGCTACTTATCTATAAGCCTTAAACCCTTGTATCAAGACAATGAGAAATTTGAAGTAAAATTGCTTGCGTGTTCAGATTCTCACATGGCAATTTATCACGATAAATACCTTGATTTATTTGATATATCAAATAAAGAACTTAAAAAAGTCTACACTATTGAAAGCGAATCGGTAACAGCCTTAACTTATCTTGACGGCGAGTTTTATTACACCGATTACGCACTTTACAACTTTGGTTACAACGTAATTAACGTAAACAAGATAATTATTCCGTCTGAAGATAACGGCTATTTAACGATTACCAAAGAAAAAGTTAACGAAAACACGATAATTAGAGGTGTTGCACACAATTTATGCGTAGACGTGTTTGGAAACGTTTATATGACGGTTTCTGATACCGTTGGCGCTCGCCCCACCAAACTTATAAGATATTCAAGTGGAAAAGCCGAGCAAACGCATACTGTTAGCGTTAAATTTAATTCTATACGAGCAGACTTTGCAGGCAACGTTTACGGATTAACCGCTAACAATATCGTTTACAAGTTTAGTTATCAATCTAACTCGACTGCAAAACAGTTTGAATTTGACACTACTTTACCGATAAAAGATATTGAACTCAACTACCGCTCTAACACTTGCTACGCGCTCAGTAACGCGTGCATATTAAAGAGCAAGGGCGATACGTTAGGGATTGAAAATATTATTGGCGTTGGCTCTGATTCTGAACTTAACACCGTTTTAACAAACGTTGAAAGCCGTTTTATTACGATAGATAAACAAGCAAAACTCTTCAAGGTAACACTTGGGGATTACAATGAAGACGGCAGTTTCAAATCGATAACTTCAATAAGAAATCCAAGCCCCGATAAAGTTTACTTTATCGTTTCGGAAATTGACAATTACTTTTTAGTTTCTTACTCGGCAAAATTTGTGGCGCTCGTTAGAAAGACGGCAACAAATTACGCCCCAAATCAAAAGTACACGTCCGCAATAATCGGTCAAGAACATTTTGACGAATTTAACATCAAAGTTGAAGACGTAGCAAATAAGCAATTAAAACTTACAAATTCAACGACCGTGTTTTCAAGACCGTTATTTGACAACTTCTATATGTTAGATGAAGTAATAAAAGGTCAAACTGTATACGCTATTAAAGACGTTACTTTTAACGGAAAAACAATGACTTTGGTATCCTTAACCGACGGTGGAAAACCATACGGTTACGTTTTATCGGGATATTTAAGCAATCAAACTAACTCGGGCATAACGATATCAAGTGGGACTGACAGCGTTGTTACGAGCGACGGAAGAAAGCATTTTAACAACGTTTTAATGATAGGAATTATCGCGCTCACCATAACGCTTATAGCGTTGTTTATAGAAAAGAAACTTCTCTTTGACAAAGAAGACGGCAACAAGCAATAAAAAATGCACGCTCAATGCGTGCATTTTTTATTTACGATTAATGTTTACTCAACGCTCTTATTTTAAGACGTTAGAAACAAGCTAGGCGAAATCAAAGCCTATTCAATGCTCTTATTTTAAGACGTTAGAAGCAAGTATTTCAAGGCTCGACAAGTGGGGACGGATACAATAGACCTTTTTGGTCATTGTAGTCGTACACGCTTGGCAGTTAACGCAGAAATACGACGCTTATAACGGATTAAAATTAATTGCCGTATAAACTATCCATTGCGTCTTTATACTTTTTAATCTTATCGTAACTCTTGACGTCAAGTTCCTTTTCAAGCGTTTCAAGTGCCTTTTTAGCAGTTCTTGAAAGTTTAGACGGAACTTCTACAACAATCGTTACGTAAAGGTCGCCAACGCCGTTTCTCGTCTTTATACCCTTTCCACGAACTATCATAGTTTTGCCACTTTGAACGCCGTCTGGAATAGTTAATTCATAAGAGTCGTCAAGCGTGGGGATTTTCACTTTTCCGCCTAAACAAGCGGTCGTATATGAAATAGGAACTTCAACGTAAAGATCGAAGTTTTTACGCTTAAAGAGTTTGTGCGGTAAAAGCCTAAACACAACGATTAAATCGCCAGGCTCGCCACCAACGGTTGACGCGTTGCCGTAACCGCGCTTTTTCATATACGAGTTATTGTCCGCACCCGCAGGAATATCAAGAGTAACGACGGTTTGAGTTTTATTATAACCCTTTCCTCCGCAATCGGTACACTTGTTTGTAATCTTTCTGCCCGTTCCATTACAGTCAGAACAAGCCTTTACGCTTATTGAACGGAAGAATCCACCACCCGAAACGTATTGAACTTGACCTGAACCTTTACAAGTTTTACAAGTTTCATAAGCCGTTCCGTTTTTAGCGCCCGTACCCTTACAAGTTTTGCAAGGCTCGTTTCTATTGTATTTAATTTCACGTTTACAGCCTTTTGCGGCATCTAAAAATGAAAGTTCAACCTCTAAAGTTATATCTTGCCCCTTGCGGTTTTGCTCAGACCTTGCGCCGGCTGAACCACCCGTAAAGGAAGAGAAAATATCGCCGAAAATATCGCCGAAACCACCAAATCCGCCACCGTCGAATCCGCCGAAACCACCCATGCCAGGGTTTTCAAGTTCAAAGTCGTATTTCTTTCTCTTTTCAGGATCGGAAAGCGTTTCGTTAGCCTCGTTTATTTCCTTAAATTTTTGCGCGGCTTGCTCATCACCGGGATGCAAGTCCGGATGATATTGACGAGCAAGTTTTCTATATTGAGTTTTAATCTGGTCTTGCGTGGCGTTTTTATCAACGCCTAAAATTTCGTAATAATTAGCCATATTCTTATACCACAATCATCGTAGGCAAATTTGCCTACGATGACTTTATAATTTGGATTTTACGGTTTATTTATAAACCGTTTGTTGTTATTCGCCTAAGGTGACGACACAATCAACGATAGATTTAAGCAAAATTGTCAAACACAAGCAAGACGATGGTTTTATAAGTTGTACGCGTACTCTTTGTACGGAATCAACTTGTAAAAACGCGTATTGCGTAGGGTTTCACGGTTTTGGTATCTATCGCTTGTTGTGACGGAGCCATCTTACTTAGTTTTGGTGGAACTCGGTATCTCCGTCGGCATTATCGTTGCCTTCAGGTTGAGGACCGCCCGCTTGTTGATAAAGTTTAGCAAAGATTGCTTGCGCTTCGTTAGAAAGTTTTTCAGTAGCCGATTTAATTCTATCGTTATCGTTAGATTCAAGTTCGGTTTTTGCTTCCTTGATAAGATCTTCAAGTTTAGCCTTATCTTCTTCAGGGAGTTTATCTCCGTTTTCTTTAAGCGCTTTTTCCATTTGGAAAATCATGCCGTCAAGAGCGTTTCTGTTATTAACGGCTTCTTGTCTCTTTTTATCTTCTTCTTCGTATTGTTCTGCTTCTTTAACGGCTTTATTAATTTCATCTTCAGAAAGGTTGGTTGAAGAAGTGATAGTAATATCGGCAGTCTTTTGAGTGCCAAGATCTTTAGCCGTTACGTGAACGATACCGTTAGCGTCAATATCGAAAGTAACTTCGATTTGAGGAATTCCACGCGGAGCGGGAGCAATACCGGTAAGGTTAAATTGACCTAAGGTCTTATTGTCTTTAGCGAACTTTCTTTCGCCTTGAAGAACGTGAATAGTAACTTCGGGTTGATTATCCGCAGCGGTTGAGAATACCTGAGATTTTTTAGCAGGAATAGTAGTATTTCTTTCGATGAGCGGAGTGCAGATGCCACCTAAAGTTTCAATACCTAAGGTAAGCGGAGTTACGTCAAGAAGTAACACGTCTTTAACTTCACCCGTTAAAACACCGCCTTGAATTGCAGCGCCGATTGCAACGCACTCGTCGGGGTTAATACCCTTGAACGGTTCTTTACCCGTTACTTGTTTAACTCTTTCAACAACTGCAGGAATACGAGTTGAACCACCAACCATAATAACTTTTGCAAGTTCAGAGAAAGATAAGCCCGCATCCTTAAGAGCCTTAGTTAAAGGTTCGATAGTCATTTCAACTAAATCAGCGGTTAACGCATCGAATTTTTGGCGAGTGATAGTTTCGTCAAGGTGTTTAGGACCTGTTGCATCTGCCGTAATGAACGGAAGGTTAACGTTAGTTGAAGTCATAGAAGAAAGTTCGATTTTAGCCTTTTCTGCCGCTTCTTTTAAGCGTTGCATAGCCATTTTATCTTTTGATAAATCAATGCCTTCTTTCTTTTTGAATTCTTCAACGAGATAATCCATAACCTTCTTATCAAAGTCATCGCCACCGAGCATATTGTTACCGCTCGTTGCTAAAACTTCAAACACGCCGTCGCCAATATCTAAGATAGAAACGTCGAACGTACCACCGCCAAGGTCGTAAATCATAACCTTGTGAGAAGTTGTATCTTTATCAAGACCGTAAGCAAGCGCAGCCGCAGTTGGTTCGTTGATAACTCTTAAAACGTTAAGACCTGCAATTTTACCAGCGTCTTTAGTTGCTTGACGTTGAGCGTCGTTGAAGTATGCAGGGCAAGTTATAACCGCGTCTTTTACGGTTTCGCCAAGATAACTTTCAGCGTCCTTTTTAAGTTTTGAAAGAATCATAGCAGAAATTTCTTGCGGAGAATATTTCTTTCCGTCAATATCCACTTTATAATCAGAACCCATGTGTCTTTTAATAGAAATAACCGTTCTGTCGCTGTTTGCTACCGCTTGACGCTTTGCAACTTGACCAACGAGTCTTTCTCCATCTTTTTGAAAACCTACTACTGACGGCGTAGTTCTAGCGCCTTCAGCGTTTGCTATAACGACGGGTTCACCGCCTTCCATAACTGCTACGCAAGAGTTCGTAGTACCTAAGTCAATACCAATAATTTTACCCATAATCTATATCTCCTTTATATAATAATTAATTTCTTACTCCCCTATTACGACTACTTGAGCGTAACGGATAACTTTGTCTTGAAGTTTATATCCCTTCAAGAACACTTGTTTAACAGTACCAGGCTCTTCGCCTTCTTCTTTTGGTACTTGCATAACCGCCTCTTGAGTGTTGGGATCAAAAACTTCGCCAACGGGGTTTATTGCGGTTACGCCTTCGCTTTCGAGCGTTTCTGAAAATTGGCGAGCCATGAGTTTAATTCCTTCCATGGTCTTTTCGTCAAGATTCATAGATAATGCTCTATCAAGCGTATCTCCAACCACTAAAATCTTTTTAATTATATCCGACTTGCCGTCGCGATATGCGTTTATTCTAGTGTCTTGATTTCTCTTTTTGAAATTTTCAAAGTCTGCCGCGCATCTAAGCCAACTATCCTTAGTTGAACTTACTTCGGCTTTTAATAATTCAATTTCCTTTTTTAATTGCTCGTTTTCGGCGGTAAGCGCCTTAACGGTCGGTTTTTTAACTTGTTGCTCTTCCATTTTAACTCCTACTTGTCTGCTAAGATGCTTTCAATTATTCTTCCAACGTTTTCAAGCACGGCAACTACCTTTTGATAGTCCATACGCGAAGGTCCAATTACGCCGTAAGTTCCAATCTTTTTACCGCTAACTGAATAAGTGGCGGTAACGAGCGAACTGTCTTTCGGTAATTTTTCATACCCGTCAGAACCGATTTTAACGTTGATTTTAAGTTCGCGATTATCTTCGGTTAAAACTTCTAAAAGTTTATCTTTACTTGTCACAACGGATAAAAAGTTTTTAATTTTATCCATATCCAAGTCGTCGGTATATTTCAATATTCTATCTTGACCTTCAAGCATAAGCGTCGTATCTTGCTTGCTTGAAAAATATGCTTTGAGCGCGTCAATAACGTTAATAAATATCGTCTTATAACCTGAAAAACTTTCGTTAAAATCAACTTCCAAATTGCAAATCTCTTCAAAAGTTTTATCCTTGAATAACTTATTTATAAGATTGTTAGCCTCGTTCAACCCGTCTTCCGTCATCTCTTTGGGGATAGTTATATAATTGTCTTTGAGAAGTTTTAAGTCAGTTACTATTAAAACGAGAGCCTTGTCTTCCCTAAACCTAAAAAATCTAATTTCTCTAAGTTTATCTTCCACCGCGCTAGACGAAACGGCAACTGACGTGTAATCAGTAAGTTCCGTTATAACCTTCAACGCATTTTTGAAAACGTTTTCAATGTTATCGGCTTTTTGAAGGAAAATCTCTTTAATATAGTCAAGTTCTTTCTTAGATAAGTGATCTTTAGTCATAAGATCGCTAACGTAAAGCTTATACGCTTCTGCCGACGGAACTCTACCAGACGACGTGTGAAGTTGCGTTAAATATCCAAGTTCTTCAAGAGCGGATAGTTCCGAACGAATAGTTGCCGAACTAACGCCCGTCATATACTTTTCAGATATCTGCTTACTAGATACGGGAACGGCGGTATCAATATAATCGTCAACCACTATTTGCAGTATCTTTTTCTTTCTTTCTGAAAGTTCCATACAGTTAGCAATCTCTCCTTTTAAGTGTTAGCACTCTAACCGTTCAAGTGCTAATTTCAAGTTTATTTTACAACCCTTATAAGTATTTGTCAACACTTTTTGACAAAAATAATCTATAATGGTTAAAAATTTTTTTAATTGGTTAAAATAAGACTACTAGGAGGTATATTATATATGGAAAATAGATGCTGTAACGTAAAGTGCAACGTATGCGAATGCGTGCATAACGACAACTGTAATCGTTGTAACTTATCTACCATTGAGATAAGCCACGAGCAAACGGGCGCTAACGTAATGGACGCTCCGCACTACTGCAAATCTTTTTGCCAAAGATAAATAAAACCCCACGGAATATTCCGTGGGAATTTTTTATTTTAATAGTTTTCTAAATTTAAGTGGCGAATAGCCGTAACGCATTTTAAACTCCTTAATAAAATGAGAAACGGTTGCATAACCGAGAGTATCTGATATTTCTTGAATAGAAATCTCGCCGTGCTCTAAATAAGACTTTGCCCTATCAAGCCGTAATTCGTTCCTAAACTCAACGGGGGTTTTTTGATAGCACTCCTTAAAAACTTTTCTATAATAAACTTCACTAACCATAGCCATATCGGCAAGTTCCTTTACGGTTGGCAAACAACTTAAATTTTCAATTAAGAAGTTTACGCTATCAATAATAAACTTTGGAAATTTTTTCGTAACGTTTAACTTATTGATCTCTGAAAATATTTGCATAAGAGCAATTTTTTTATCGTTAAGCGAGTTATTCTTTAGCGTTTCTATAAATAAATTTTCAATCGCGCTAGTTTTAGAACTGCCAACAACCGTAACCCCGTTATTAAAACGAATTTCTTCTAAATTCTCATCGTAAAGTAAAAAGTTTATACCGATAGTGTGTGATTTTTCACTTTCGAAATTATATAGTTCAACTTTATACTCGCTACCCTTTGGAGCGTAAATTAAATCACCGCTTTTGCAAAGTATTACGTTGCCGTTCTTCTCAACGTAACGAGCCGAGCATCCAACTAAAAGAAGGAACAAATTTTCCTTTTTTGGCGAATTTATGCATTGAAAAGTCTTTGTTGTTAACCAAAACTGTTTAAGTGAGTTTATAAAAACTAAACTATAATTTTTATCTACTAATTCATTAATACCCAAAATTTTCATAACTATATTATATAATTGCCAAAAATTTATGTCAATAATTTTGTTTCGAAAAACGATATTTTTAATTCGTTATATTATATTATTTTCCAAATTGATTTAGTATAATAAAATTAGCAAAACAAAGGAGTTTTTTATGAAACAAACCGACTGGAAGATTATTTACACCGATTATAGCGGTATAACGAAAAGGGCTATTAACTTTTTATTTAAGGAAATGAGCGCATACGTTTTAAGAGAACCCGGCGTTTATAAACCTTATACTATGCCGTGCGAAAAAGAAGGGGCTGAATTATTTAAGAATAATATTTTTATAAGCCTTTATTCTAAATCAAAAATTATTCAAAGTTTTGTTAAGGAAGAAGACGTTCCTAAAAATGGCTTTTTAGTAAAAGTTATGAAAAACCCTAACGATGAAAGTGGAAATTACGTTATACTTACCGCTCATAGCGAGGCGCAATTATATTATTCTGCCGTTAGTTTCTTTGATGATTACGTTCCTAAATACGCGCCGAAGTATTATTCGTTTTTAATGCCAGACTGCACTTTTAATCATCCACTTTTAGAGGCATGCTACTCAAAAGAGCAAGATAACGAAACGCGAAGTATTTTTACTTGGGGGCACTCAACTAACGATTATCGTTTGTATATTGAAAATATGGCAAGGCTTCGCCTTAACGAAATAGTTATTTGGAACGAATATATTCCCCTTAATATGCCAGACCTTATCGAATACGCTCATCAATTTGGAATTAGAGTAATTTTAGGTTACAGTTGGGGCTGGCGTGAAGTTGGCAATAGAACTAACGAAATAACAAACGAGAATATTCAACAAACTAAAGAACTTGCAATTTCAAGATATATAAACGAATATAAAAACGTGGGAGCAGACGGCATTTACTTTCAAACGTTTACTGAAAGAAACGAGGAAGTCGTCGGTGGAAAACTTATATCAGAAATCGTTACCGATATGGTTAACGAGATTGCAAGTAAACTTTGGGAAATTACGCCTAATTTAAGGATAATTTTCGGTCTTCACGCAACTTCGGTTAAAAACCATCTTGATAAAATAGAAAAATTACATAAAGATATTGAAATTTTATGGGAAGACTGTGGAGAATTTCCTTATGACTATTATCCGTATATGAGATTTGACGCATTTAAGGAAACTTTAGAGTTTACCGAAAAACTCTTAAAACTTCGTGGTGGCGTTAACGTTGGGCTTGTTTTCAAAGGCGTTATGATGCTCGATTGGGGGAATTTTGCCCATCAACAAGGCCCGTATCTCATCGGCGAAAATCACGAAAAAGTTGCAAAGCACGACCGTCAAGTAAGGGCTAACGCTTGGCGTGAACTTTCTTCACAATGGCTTAAAAATGGCAATTACGTTTTAGAAACGCTTAAATTTATTAAGAAAAATAAACTTGGCAAAATAAATATGTGTTTAGCAGGCACGCTAGACGGCGGAATATACCTTCCCGTTGCCCTTTGCGCTGAAATGTTTTATAACTGTGACGATGAGTTTGGAAACGTTGTTAAAACAGTTTCAACAAGAGATTGCATAGCATACGATTGATAATAAAAAAAAGAACGAAACGTGCGTTTCGTTCTTTTATTTTGGAGGCGCCACCCGGATTTGAACCGGGGGATAAGGGTTTTGCAGACCCGTGCCTTACCGCTTGGCTATGGCGCCGTAATCTTTACAACGGTATTATTTTACTATGCTTTTAACTTTATGTCAAGCAAAATATCGATTATTTTACAATATGTTTTCTAAATTTTTTTTGTTACAAAATTTAATAACTAAATCTTTTTTTCTTGCAAATTAATACTTTTAGTATTATAATAACATTTATGGAAACTTTAATTAAAAATTATATTGAAAACTCAATAGATGAACTTCACTCATTACTTAAAACGTTAGTTGAAATCCCCGCACCTTCTCATCACGAAGAAAAACGTGCGGAATTTATTAAATCTTGGCTTGAAAATCAAGGCGCTAAAGGCGTTTATATCGACGATGCTAAAAACTGCATCTATCCTATCAACTGCGAAGGAAATAACGATATAGTGGTTTTTGCAGCGCATACTGACACGGTTTTCCCAGACACTACTCCCTTTGAACTCAAAAGTGACGACAAGTATTTTTACGCGCCCGGCGTTTGCGACGATACTAGTTCGCTCTCCATTATGCTTATGGTTACAAAGTTCATTATTAAAAATAACTTAAAACCTAAATGCGGAATACTCGTTGTTGCCAACGCTTGCGAAGAAGGGCTTGGCAATTTGGAAGGAACTAAACAACTTATGAAAGACTACAAAGGTAGAGTTAAAAAATTCTTCACCTTTGACGGAAACTACTCTCACGTTGCTCCGCGTTGCGTAGGCTCGCATAGATACGAAGTTGTCTGCGAAGCGGAAGGCGGTCACTCTTTCGGGGCTTTTGGTAACGAGAGCGCAATTCACAATTTAGCAAAACTCATAACGGAACTCTACTCTGTTGAAATTCCTAAAAAACCAAACACTAAAACTACGTATAACGTTGGCATTATCGAAGGTGGAACGAGCGTTAATACTATCGCGCAAAAAGCAAAAATGCTTTACGAATATCGTTCTGACGACGTTGATTGCTTAAAATATATGCAAGACTTTTTCAATAGCACGGTTGAAAAATTCAATCGTGAAGGGAAAGCGAATTTTACGGTTAATACCGTAGGTATTAGACCTTGCGGAGAAAAGGTTGACCAAGCCGTTTTAGACGCTATGACTGAAAGAGTTATTAGTTCTTGCGAAAAGCACACGAATAAGCCTTGCACTAAGGTTACAATGTCAACGGATTGCAATATCCCCTTATCTCAAGGAATACCCGCCGTTTGCGTTGGTATTTACGACGGCGACGGCGAACACAGAAGAGAAGAAAGGCTTTTGAAAGCATCAATGCCTATCGGTATGAATATTTGCTTTGACATAATGCTTGATTATTTTAATTAGTAAAATTGGTTTATGTTTGATTTTTTTGTTCAATGCTTGGGCATATTAGGCGCTATATGCACGATTATTGCCCTACAATTTAATAAACATTTTTGGATTATATTTTTCAAAACGCTTAGCGAACTTTTATTTGCCGTTCAACTTGTGTTTTTAGGCTCGTATACCGGCGCTGTAATGAACGTTATAAGCGTTATTAGAAACGTAATATTCGTTTATGCTGTTAAAAAGAATAAGCCCGTTCTTCCTTGGATACTCGCATTTTCTTCTTTTGCGCTTATTACGGGCGTTACAACCGCCGTTTTATCTTGGAACACAACGTTACAAACCTGTTCAAAATTCGGCAATGAATTTTTCGTAATGTTCTTTACGATACTTATATCAATTCTTCCTATCTTTGGAAAAATTATCACAACTTTTGCCTACGCTTGCAAAGACCCGCACAAACTCCGTATGCTCAACCTTCCATCGTTAACAAGCTGGCTAATACACGATATAATTATATTCTCTATTGCAGGCATATCGAACAACTTGTTTGGTATTGTTTCAGCAATAATTGCTGAAATCAGATATAAAAAAATCAAAAATAAAAACGACCTTGAGCCGAGTGTAGACAATGCTCAAGATTGATGCTATAATATTTATATGTTAATTACTGTTCTTGATAAGCCAACCTTTACCGTTGGAGATATAAACCTTGATAAAATTGATAGCCTTGGCAACGTTTCTTACTACGGCATTTTAGGTAGAGAAGAAGTTGTTTCGGCTTGCTATAACTCCCCCGTTGTAATTTGCAACAAAACCCTTTTTGATAAGGAAATGATTGAAAAATTACCCAACCTTAAATATATAGGTCTTACCGCAACGGGCTACAACAACGTTGACCTTAATTTTGCTAAAGAAAGGGGGATAACGGTAACCAACGTTCCAGGCTACTCTACCGTTGACGTTGCGCAACATACTTTTGCCTTTATCCTTCATCACGCTAATAAAATTAACGTATACGATGATACCGTAAAAAACGGTGACTGGTTGAAAAGTAAAACTTTTTGTTACTTTAACTACCCACTCTTTGAACTTAGCGGTAAAACCTTAGGCGTATTCGGTTACGGCGATATAGGCAAGCAAGTTGCAAAAATAGGCGATGCTTTCGGTATGAAAGTTATCGTGCATACAAGAACAACGCCTAAAAACTGTCCTTACACTTTAGTTGATAAAGAAACGCTTTTCAAAGAAAGCGATTACCTTACTTTACACTCGCCACTCAACGAGCAGACTAAAAACTTGATAAACAGCGAAACTCTTTCTCTTATGAAGAAGTCCGCCGTTTTAATAAACACTTCTCGTGGCCCTGTAATTGACGAGTTAGCGCTTAAAACCGCGCTTGATAACGGCGTTATATCACACGCTTATTTAGACGTTTTATGCGTTGAGCCTATGAGTAAAGACTGCCCGCTTATAAACGCTAAAAACATAACTATAACACCGCATATTGCGTGGGCGCCTAAAGAATCACGCCAAAGGCTTATTGATATAGTTGCAAGCAATATTCAAGCGTTTTTAGACGGAAAGGAACAAAACGTAGTAAATAAATAACAATAAAAAACGGTTCACATAAGTGAACCGTTTTTTAATCGCTTTCTATAAGTTTTTTCAAAAATTCAAGGCTATCCTTTATTGCAGGAAGACACTCTTCTCTACCTTCAAACTCAATAGATATATACCCGTTAAACCTTGCTTGTTTCAAGGCGTTAATGCACGCTTTAACGGGAACTGCGCCGTGACCGAGCATTGTTCCACGAAGATAGTTTCCGCCCGTTGTAGGCGTCCACCAACCGCCGGGTTTAAGTTCAGAGCCACTCTTAAACAAAAAGTCTTTCGCGTGGACGTGAAAAGCAAATGGAGCGGTATCTCTTACGGCGGTAACAACGTCGTCGTCAACGCACATAAAGTTGCCAATATCAACGAGTGCGCCAAAGTTTTCGTTATTTACTTTTTTAATCGTATCAACAATAGATTTAGCAGAGCCAAAAGCATAACCGTGATCTTCCGTGCAAGTTTTTATGCCTTTAGATTTGGCGTAATTGCTAAGGTCGTTGATATAAGGATAAAGTTCATCGATTGCATCGCTATAAGTGTAAAGCGGTTTATCGCGAAGGTCAAAAGTAACGTCGTGGCGCATTACGGGCGCACCTAAAACGCTCGCAATATCAACTCTAATTTTTAAGCGTTCAAGTTCCTTTTGAGCATCTTCTAAAAATTTAGAACTAGAAACTGTGTACGACGCAATCTCAAGCCCTATTTTATCACAATGTTCTTTGATTTCTTTAGCCATTTCAAACTCATCTGAAGTTTTACCCCACTTTTCATTGTAAAGATCGATAAACTCAATGGCGTCAAAACCCATTTCCTTTGCTTTATCGCAAATTTCTAAATAACTACACTTAGTATCGGTTAGATACCTATTAAAACTGTAAGAAGAAACACAAGTTTTCATAATTTTCCTTATTTATTCAATACAAACTAACTTATCATAAACAAAGGTATGCTTTTCATCAAAAACCTTCGCATTGTGCCAATGTCCAGCGTAAAAATGCTTATATTCAACTTTATCATCTATAAATTTACATAAGTTAAAAAGATCTTCATTAACAGTTCCCTTGCCGTTTTCATACTTATGCGTAAGAACGTAATCAACCTTATAACCGTATTTTTTAAGATTATTATAAGCCCTATCAAGTTGTTTTTCGGTAGGCTCTTCTTCGGGTTGATATAACCCTTGCTCTTTCCATTTTGGAGAACTTTTGCATCCGCCGAAAACAAAAAAACTTTTACCTTGAATTTCAAAAACGTAACCACGTTTGAGATGAATAACGTTTTCGGTTAACCTGTGAATTATTCCGCCACACCATTTTTCTTCATTAAATGAATAAATATATTTGAAATTTTCGTGATTGCCGTCTAAAAAGGCAATCTTCTTTTTTGAAGAAAAAATAAGGTCGTCAAACGCTTTATTTTCTTCGCTATCGCAAAATTTAATACCAATATCACCAAGAATTATCAGCAAATCGTCATCATTAGCAATTTCAAGGTACTTATTTAACTCTCCCAATTTTTCTCCGCCGTGCATATCGGCAAGCAAATAAATCATATATCACCTTAATTTTCGCAATAGAAGTTTACGCTTTACAACGCTATTATAAAGCATTTTTCTTCAAATTGCAATAACTATAAATTTATTCACTAATGAAATATTGCTTACAATTATTAACTATTATATTTTTATAAAATAATTCCCCCAGAGTTTCTGGGGGAATTTTGGATCTGGTGACTGGGAATTCCCTTAGGAAGGGAAATGTCCGCAAGGACAAAAGGATTGCGCCCTGCTAAGGGCAAAACCTGCGACCTGCTGTAACCGAGCGAAGCGAACGTGTTGGCGGTTACGCCAAATTACGAATCAGCTGTTTTGCGTAGCAAAATTATTCGTAATCAATTCCCCTATGTTATTTTTATAAAACAATTCCCCCCCAGTAAAACTGGGGGAAATGGAGCTGGTGATCAGACTTGAACTGACGACCTGCTGTAACCGAGCGAAGCGAACGTGTTGGCGGTTACGCCAAATTACGAATCAGCTATTTTGCATAGCAAAATTATTCGTAATCAATTCCCTTATATTATTTTTATAAAACAATTCCCCCAGTAAAACTGGGGGAAATGGAGCTGGTGATCAGACTTGAACTGACGACCTGCTGATTACGAATCAGCTGCTCTACCGACTGAGCCACACCAGCAAAAGTTTGCTTACGCAAACAATTATTACTATAACAGTATAACAATAAATATAAAATTTTTCAAGTAAATAACAGTATTATTTTTAATATTTTACTTTGTTATACCGCTATATTCCGCTTTAACCTTCTCGTAACTTTCTAAATTACCAATGTCATAACGGCTACCGGGCATTTGCATTGCGTAAACGGTAGAGTTTTTACAAAGCCAAGAGATAAAACTACCAGGAGCATCCGTCTTGCAACCGCTTTCTATTGCAAGCGGAATTTTTTTAGCGTCATCTCTCGTAAAGAAATAAAAAGGTGGGCAACACCAATTAGTTTCAGGTTTTTCAGGCTTTTCTTGCATAGAAATAACTTTATCGTTATCATCGATAGTTAAAACGCCACTTTTTGAAAGTTTTTTAGTTTCCCCTTCATAATAACGCATTACGCAAGACGCTTTTTTATCTTCAGCGTAGTTTATAAAACTACAAAGAGAAAAGTCTAAAACGTTATCGCTTGCAAGGACTAAAACGTCATCGTCTATACCTAAAGAACTGATTGCAAACTCAACGTCTTTAACTGCTCCAAGACGAGTTTCGTTAGATGAAGTTCCATCATCAATAACTTTAACACTTAAATCTTTCGTCTTTGCCCAATCTAAAAACGAATTGTAAAATTTATGATTGGAAATTACGATATATTCGTCAATTTTACCACATTTATCCAAATCGTCAACAAGCCAATCAAGAATAGTTTTCCCCTTAACTTCAAGTAAAGATTTAGGAAAATTTTCAGTAAGCGGATAAAGCCTAGTAGCATATCCCGCTGCAAGTAATAAACATTTCATAACGACCCCAAAATTTCAAATTTATACTTTATATTTTTCCTATGCTAACACCGTCTGCGCTTTCGCAAATACTGAACGAATATTTGCCTTTAAGGTGCGGAAACGCTTTAAGATATTTGTCACTAACAGTTTTTATAACGTATTCTTCCATGCTCGGATCAATTATTGCCATAGAACAACCTTTGAATCCCGCTCCGCTAAATCTACCGCCGTAAACACCGTCAGTTTTAGTTAAAATATTATAAAGTTCTATAAGTTCCGGGCAACCCGTTTCCCAATTATATATCGAAGAATAACCGCTCTCAAAACAGAGTTTGCC
Source organism: Clostridiales bacterium (assembly GCA_015055525.1). GTDB lineage: Bacteria > Bacillota > Clostridia > Christensenellales > Borkfalkiaceae > HGM11412. The sequence continues at coordinate 22,891 of SVHZ01000007.1, read as the reverse complement.
AAACGCTTCAAGATCTCCGCGTCTCCAAGCCTCAGCGCCAGCCTCAACCCTATCGTATTCAGAATAATAGTGCTCCGCGCGTTTAACCCAAACTTCAGGGAGTTTATTTTTATACTTATCGAAAACTTCCCTAGGAACGTCTCTCAATTGAGTTTCAGAAACTTTACCACACTCTTCCCCAATAAAAGATTTAAGAGCGTAAGCGGTTGATCTACACTCGTCTATTCTAGAGTTATACTTACTGCCAACGAGCGAGCGTTCAAGCCCGGAAAAGAATATTGCAAGTTTATAAGGCTTCATATCCTTATGGGTGGGAATAAGTTCGTAAGTATCGTCAAGCGTATCTAGATATAAAAGGTGATCTTTTTTAGATAGAATTTCGCAAGACTGGTCGAGTTTTCCACAAGAAACGCCAACGTAACGATTTTCCGCCTCCATAGCAAGAGCAATGAGCTCTTGATTAGTTGGCATAATATTGTTAACCTTGCAAAGCGCGGTTATAAACGCTATCGTTACCGCTGCGGAAGAAGAAAGACCGCCTATTGGAAGAGTTCCTTCAATAACAGCGTGAACACCAACGTTTAAGTGATATTTTTTAGATAACGCAATCGTTGCCCCACGCAAATAATCCGCCCAATCGCATTGTTTTTCTTTAGAAACGAAATGCAAATGGAATTGAATACGCCCTTCAAATTGAAGTGATGAAAGTTCAACGATACCGTTATTAGTTGGCGTGTAAGCAATATAAACGCCTTTATCTATTGCAAGCCCCGTAACTTTACCGAGTTGGTGGTCGATATGCGCTCCTAACGGACATACTCTATACGAACAAAAGGTTACGCCTTCGGGCTCTTTTTTATAGATATTTTCAAATTCTTTAACACAATTCATTATTAATTCTCTTTTATAGATTTTTTATTAAATAATTTTTTAATGATGCCTAGAATTTCCAAGAAATTCTTTTCCCTAAAGAGCAAGCAACAAAGAACGTAAGAAGTTATGCCAACTATAATTTGAATTATTAAAGTTAACCACACGGGAAGCGAAATTAAACCGACAAAATACGTTGCAACTGCCATTATTATAACGGATAATACTATTTTCCAAATAAGCCTAAATTGAGAAATTGCACCCAATCCCAAAAGTTTTTTTACGGGAATTGAAATAATTATAACGTCAAGCCAAAGCGATATTACGTAACCAATAACAATAGCCATTACTGAATTGAACGCAAAAACGGTAACTAATAATATTGCAATCATAATTATTCGCCTTATGATTTCAAGTTTCATATACACGTCGCTTCTACCCATAGATTTTATTACCGTAAGGTTTGCCGAATTCAAACTAATGGTCATATGCGCTAAGCATAAAAGTTGCATATAAGGAACTGAAGGCAACCACTTTTCAGTTAACAAAATAATAGTTAACGGTTTAGCAACGACTAAAAGCCCTATCATTACCGGAAATATAAATAACGAACCCATTGATATGGATTTTTTTAAGGTTTCGCGTAATTTTTCCTTTTGGTCTTGAATTTTAGAAAGAACGGGAAACATTACCGATTGAATTGCCGTGTCGATCGTGTTTGAAATAATATACGGAAACTGATCGCCACGATTATAGTAACCCAAGTCATCAGTTGAATATTTTTTACCAATAATTAAGGATTTAATATCTGCGTATATTGAGCATAAAAAACTCGAAACGAGCATTTTCCAGCCAAAGCCCCATAAAACTTTTGCCCTTTCTTTTGAAAATTCAAACCTAGGGAGCCAACGGCAAACGAAAAACATAGTTATACTCGATAAAACTATATAAGAAAAGTTATAGATAACAAGCGCCCAAAGACCGTAGCCAAAATAAGCAAGCGCTATACCTATACCGCCTGATAAAAGCGTTGCGGTAAGCCTTGCAAACATTGACGCTCTAAATTTCATTTCCCTTTGAAGTTTAGCCGTTTGAATTGAGTTGAAAGCACCAAATAAAAGCGATATTGAATAAAATCTAAGCGGTGCAACAAGCCCGTTTGAGTTATAAAATTTACTAATAAGCGGGGCTAAAACAAACAATATAACAACCATTGCAAAAGATATTGCAAGGTTGATATAAAACGCCGTTGAATAATCGTACTTTCCAAGTTCCTTCGTTTGAACGAGAGCGCTACCAAACCCACTTTGAATAAGGTTCAAAGATAAGTTTATAAATACTGTTAGTATTGCAAGTTGCCCAAAATCATCAGGCGATAAAATTCTCGCCAAAACAATGCTTATGATAAGCCCTATACCTTTGACGGAAAACTGCTCTGCCATCTTAAAAGCAAGAGAAGAAACAACTTTTTTATTTTCCATTTTAATCGTTACCTTTTTCTATGCCTAAATTAATGTATGAGCCAAGTTTTTTATCCCATTCATCTGGAGTAAACTTAGCAAAACCCGCATCCGAATAGAAAGTAAACTCACTAAATTTAAGTTTACCATTGATAACGTACCAGTCAATTCTTATAAACGGTTGATTTTTTGCTAACTTTCTTGAAAGATCTAACATTTCTTCTAAGCAAATAGGTTTTTCAAAAGGAACTTCACTGTTTTCAAAATTTTGTTTAAGGTCTAGTAATTCCCAACTTGTATTGAAATAATCAATCGTTTCATTTGGTTGCTTATCGTTTTGAATAGTTTGAATTATTTTCGGCTCTCCGTTAAAGCACATAACTTTATAAACTGGCAAAAATTCGCTCTTTTTATCCTTAACTAAGTTTTCCGCAATAATCTTTGGAATAACGTTTTTATAAGGCCACTCTCTTGCAAGTAAATAATAATTTCGTTTAAGGCAAGCGTTAAGTTTTTCCCTAACTTCTTTAACGTTGAGTTTAGACTTATCTTTGCAAATTACTAAACCACCGCTGTTATGATTACATTTAAGAACAAACTCCTCAGGAAGTTTTTCAAAATCAATATCATTGGCATTATCCCAAACACCAATAGTAGGAATAACGTAATTTTCCCCGATTTTATCGGTAACATATTCCTTGACTTCTTCTTTATCAACCATAACGGTATAAATACCCTTTCTATTGTTAAGTTTTAACCATTGCAATTTTTCATTGAAAGTTTTGGGGTTTTTAAGGTTAAGTTTTCGTTTGAATTTTGTAAAATATAAAAGCTTAAGATATAATCTATCACTTATTAGTCTACCCACAAACGACCTACCCAAAAAAGTAACTATTCTCGACGGATTTTTAATTATGTCAAAAATAATTGAATTACCGTTTTCATTTTCAATAGTTTGCTCGTCGCCTACGTTATCTTTTTCAGTAAAATAGAAATTGTACTTCGCGCTAATAACGGATAAAGCAAACATAATAAGAATAAGCCCGGACGAAATAAATTGACCAAGTTGAATATAAACAAGTATTAAAATCATAGGCATAAAACTTACTAAAGAAAATCTCTTCTTGGTTAAACGCCTACGAAGAACATAGAACATAAACGTGCCAAAGGCTATAAGCCCTGGGAAACCCCAAGCAATCACTATTTCTTGAATACCGTTGTGACACACGTCGTAAGCGCCTGGGTAGAGGGTTCTTAACTTATCTGCAAGATTTTGAAGACCTATACCAAACGCAGCGTTTTTGAAAGATGAGAAAATATGCTTTGTGTAAAAAATAATAAGATCTAATCTTCCGTTAGAAATATCATCTCTCTTAAAGATACGGTCCATAAATCTTTCCACTACGTTAGGCATTAATAATATTACTATCAATCCTATTACGGCAACAATAAAAGTAACGATTCCCGCTCTAATAAGTTTTTTCTTAATGGGAATTTTGCCAGCAAATAAGAACATTAAAACGATAACGGCTAAACATAAAAGGAAGGCTCTTGACATCGTCATTACGCCAAATAAAACAAGCGGTAATATAAATACGTAATCTATTATTTTACTACGCTTTGACGTAATAAGTTGAACTAATCCCACTAAACAAAAATTACAAATAAATCCTAGCGTATTAGGATTAAAAATTAACGCAAATAAACCACCTTTAGATTCTTCTCTATTCCAACCAAAACGGAAATTACCACGGAAAATTTCAGAAAAAACAAAGTCGTTTTGTCTTAACTGTTCAACGAATAAAAGTGTCATCATACAAAGACAAGTTATAACGAAAACTCTTATGATAAATATATAATCAACCTTTTTAAGCGAAGTAAGTGCTATAAAAGCGCAAAGTATAAGTTCACAAAAATCTCTTAAATATTCGTAAAGAGATTCTCCGCCAATTATAACGTGCAAAAGTTCCCATACACACAATACGCCAAATGAAATGATAACTGGCCATCTGAATTTTACATCTTTATAGTATTTTACGAAATAGATTGCTAAACAAATAAGCACTCCAAACTTATATTGAAATGCAACCGAAAATGGAACGCAACACGCAATAAGCGCAAAAAGTTCATTTCTATCGCAAAAAAGAGCAACTGTAAAAAAAACTATCAAAAAGGAAATTGCAGGAAGTTGAAACGATGAAAAAACATTTATGCACATCATCACAAAAAACGCTATTATACCAAAATAAAAATAGCTTTTTGCAAGTAACCCATATTTACTTTTATTTACGCTTGTATTTTCCATATATCATCCTTGTTAACCATTTTTAGGTAGTTTTATATTATCACCAAAAATTTTATCATACTTTGGCGGATCAAAAGGAACAAGCCCACTCCAATGGAAGAAGGTAAGTTCTCCAAAGTAAATTTGACCGTTGATATTATAAAAATCAACTCTTAACTGAGGTATGCCTTTAGAGAGTTTAGAGGCAAGTTCTTTCATTTTATCAAATCCATCAGGCTTAAAATACGGCGGTTCGGAATTAGGATGCCCGTTGGTTATAGGAAGATGATTAAAGTTTTCATCAAAAAAGTCAAATTTAGTTTCAACGTTTTTATTTTCCCTATCTTTTGCAATAAATAAATACTTAACTTCTCCGTCAAAACAGAAAAACTTATAATCTTTAAGTTCATAGCCAGACTCGTCTACCATATATTTTTCAGCGATTATTTTACGGTTAACGTCTTTGTACGGCCATTCGCGATAATTTTTATAATAATTTTCTTTAAGCCCATCGTTAAGATTTTTCCTTACTTCGTCAAAATCAAGTTTTGACTTATCTTTGCAAATACACATCCCCTTTCCGCTATTATGATTACATTTAAGTACAAATTCGTTTGGAAGAGAATCAAAATCAATTTCGTTAGCGTTATCCCAAACACCAAGCGTTGGAATTATATATTCTTCACCTATAACGCTTGCAACATACTCTTTTGCAAGATGTTTATCTACCATTTGATTATACTTTGGGTTTCTATCGTAAAGTTTAAGCCATTGAAGTTTTTCGTTAAACGTTTGTGGGTTTTTAAGATTGAGTTTTCTGCCAAGTTTTGCTTTATACGCCATCTTTAAAAATGCTTTATCTGGCAAAACTCTTAAAAAACCACGAGAATTTAAAACTCCAAATCTATATTTTCTATCTTTTATAAGCCTAATGATTTTTTTCAAACTAATCACCTATTAACTGTTTTTTCAATATATTCAAGCCATTTTGACGTTATAACGTCAACGCTTGCTATCTCACGAATTTTAGTTGCATTATTACCTAAATTTTCAGCAAAAACTTTGTCTGACAACACCTTTTTTATCGCGTTAACTAAAGCTCCCTTATCTTTAATTGGAACTAGCAACCCGTTTTCGCCGTTTTTTATAAGCGTTTTAGGACCACCACAAGGGCAATCGGTTGATATGCAAGGAATCCCTAGCGCTAACGCTTCGAGTAAAGCGTTTGGCATACCCTCAAAATCGGAACTCATAACGAATAAAGACGCCTTTTTTATCTCTTCGTGAACGTTGCTGCAAAAGCCCTTAAAATTTACGTTTCCTTTAAGACGTTTACTTTCAACTAATTCGTGAAGTTCTTGTTCTAACTCGCCTTTACCATAAATTTCAAGAGTATAATCTGGAAATTCTTTAACTATTTCACTATACGCATCGATAAGTAGCGGATAGTTTTTTTGATAATTAAGCCTACCGACTGCAACTATTCGATTTTCTCTTTCGCCTTTGAATACGTCTGGTAAATTAGCGTATAATGGATTTATAATTACCGTTGATTTTTTTTGAATTTTTTTAGAAAAATAATTTTTTGCGTCTTCAGTTTGAAAAACGAATCCGCTTGCATATAGATACGCAATTTTTCTTATAATCTTTTTAATTTTTGATCTCGGCTCAACGCTAGGATCATTTCTCTCGCTTACAATTACTGGAACGTTTTCGTTCTTTAGCGCAAAACAAACGTCAATATTAGTCGTTGCCAAGAAGGAAATTACCACGTCCGGCTTATGTTGTAAATATAAATTTCTAATCTTTTTTCTTCTTAGTTTAACCCTTTTAATCCTATTAAACCCCATATCTTCATCGCAATTTAATGAAGTTGTAACTACGTTTTTATTAAGTTCATAACAACAAATATCGTTTCTAATTAAACCGATAACAACGTCGTTACCAGAATTAGAAAACTCATTTGCAAGAGTTGAAATAACCCTTTCCGCGCCACCGGAACCAAGCGATGGGATATAAAACATTATTTTCATAATTTTTACAACCTTTCAAACAATTTTATAAGTTTTTCCTTACATACCATAGTTGAAAATGCGTTTGCCCTTTCCTGACCTATCAGCTTATAATAGTTAAGTTTAATTTCATCTTTAGAAATATCAATCATTGCTTTAGCAAGATTATTAACAACTAATTCTTCATCATTTGACTGTTCTACTAAAACTCCGTATTTTTCTTGAATTACGCCAAGGATAGCATCTGAACTGTAGTTCTCTGAAAGAATTTCTCTAGGTCCAGACTTACAATCAACTGAAACGCACGCCACCCCGCATGCAAGCGATTCTACGAGTGCGTTTGGAAAACCTTCGTTAAGAGAGATAAAACAAAAACATCATGCATCGAAACATAAGGATAAGGATTTTTTTGATAACCTAAAAAACTAACGCTATCAGTTAAGCCTAACTCGTTTCTTAAATTTTCAAGTAAATCTATTTGATCTCCACAACCAACAAAAGTAAGCGTAGCGTTAGCAAACTCACGCTTAACCACGCTAAACGCCTTAATTAAAAAATCAAATCGCTTAATAGTATCAAGCCTACCCATAGCAACGAACGAAGGTTTACCATTGCTAAAATCAACTTTTTCAAGTTTAAGGTTTTTAATATTGTCAACGTCGTAGCCATTTTCTACAACGATATAATTTTTAATTTTTGGATATTCGCTTTTAAGTTTAGTTTTCATCTCTTGAGAAATTAAAATAATCTCGTCAGAGTTTTTATATACGAAATCGTTAACGCAGTTCTTTTTTACAAGCGGATACGAGTGTATTGATATTACACTTTTCCCACGAGAAAAAATACCCGACGCAACGTTTGCTATATTTGCTGAATCGCCAAATGAATAAACTATATCTGCTTTAGTCTTTCTCCTTACTCTTGAAAGTTTGAAAATACGCCTTAATTGACCAAATATTTTTTTAATTTTACTTTTGCTTATTCCAACGTTTAAGTAAATTTTTTCACAATTAGTGTCGTATTCAACTTTGCTTTTGTAGAATAAAACTAGTTTAACGTTATATTCACTCTCCAGCGCTTTCGCTGTTTCCACAGCAATCTTTTCTTGCCCACCCGTTGACAAGGAGGGAACTAAAAGTAAAACCGTTTTTCTCATTAATTATCGTCTCCCAATAGGGTTTCGTTCCAAAGCGCCATAACGTTTTCAAGTTTGAACTTTTCTGACGTGATTTTAGCGTTCTTTGAAAATTTTAATTGAGTTTCTCTATCGTTAAAGAGTTTGATAAGTTTTTCGCTAAACGCTTTTTCGTTACCAACTTCAACTAAATAGCCGTTTTCTCCGTCAACGATAGTCTCGTCCGCCCCAGCACAATTTGTTGAAATGCAAGGAAGACCTAACATCATCGCCTCAAGTAGCGCGTTAGATAAACCTTCAAAGTTTGACGGCAAGCAAAATATTCCCGAATCAGAAATTTTATCAATAACGTCAGGATGATTACCCATTAAAGTTACCCTATTTGTTAACGATAAACTTTCAATTTGCGCTTGAAGTTCTTCTTTTAACTCCCCTTCGCCGTAAATTTGCAAGTACGCGTCTTGATTAAGGCTTGCAAGATTAGAAAACGCCGAAATTAAAAGTTTTTGATTTTTCTGATCGGTAAGCCTTCCCATAGTTACGATTTTGTTGTAATCAACATTTTCGCTTTTATTTTCAACGTTTATAGGATTAGGAATTACAACTCCGTTTTTAAGGTTTCTAAAATAATTCTTTGCTCTTTCCGTTTGAAAAACAACCGCGTTTGCCTTAGGATATAAACGCTTAGTTAAAAAAGAAACTATTTTAGATCTTCCGTCACATTTTGGATCAATGCGCTCTGAAACGATAATTCTACCACTAAACTTTCTAAGCGCATGAAGAACGACTACGTTAACTCTTACGAAAAAAGATAAAACAACGTCAGGCTTACTTTCCTTAACGTAATTTTTAAGTGATTTTATCCAATAAGGAAGTCTTTTTATTTTAGATTTTCCCTTACCGGTTAAATCAATCACTTTGGTAGTTTTATGAAGTTCGTAGCCAACCTCGTTATTAAGTAAACAAAGTATTTCCGTTTGATATCCGCGCTCGGCGTAATATTTAGAAAGAATCGATAAAACTCTTTCACCTCCACCGCGCGTCATACCGCCCGTTATAAACGCAATTTTTTTCATATTATAAAGAATTTAACTCCGCCATATATTTTTCAACGACAATTTGCCTATCAAATTCACTTTCAACCTTTTTTCTACCCGCTAAGCCCATTTGAACTTTCTCTTCGTAAGGTAAAGCGATAAACTTTTCTATCTTTTCAATCAAGTCGCCACTATCTTTCATTTTAACAACGAAACCGTTTTTGCCATCTTCCAAAACTTCTCTACAACCCGAACGATCAGTCGTTATTATTGGGCGAGCGCACGCTGAACTTTCAAGTAAAACGTTGGCTATACCTTCCGGATAATAAGTTGGATGAATAGTACAATGAATATCTTTAAGAACGGTTCTAACGTCACGCACCATACCGTGATAAACAATTATGCCCTGAGAAACTAAATCGTCGATAATTTGCTTATATTCTTGCTCAAAAAAACCGCAAACGTGAAAAACGGTATTTGGATACTTTTGCTTTATCGCCTTTGCAGAGTCAAGATACTGATCTATCCCCTTTTCCTTCATAATGCGAGAGATAAAAGCAAATTCCACCGTTTCGTTTGACGGATATTTTAACGGCGAAAACCTTTCAAGATTAACGCCCGACCCAGGTAGCAAATCGTGTTTAGATAAAGCAATCTTTTTATCGATAAAAAACTGCATATTCTCACTATTTTGAAAAAACACCTTCTTTATTTTGGTAAATGCAATTTTATACAAAAGAACGGTTATCTTTTGAACAAGCCCACCGTTTTCAACGGCAGTTCCAAGCCCCGTAATATTTGCCACGCATGGAATATTAAATTTTTTGCACGCTAAAGCCCCGTAAATATTTGGTTTTATGGTATAAGTAAACACCATATCGGGCTTTACGCTCTTAATAATTTTTTTGTATTCTTTAAGAAGTTTTAATTCTTTGATAGGATTAGTTCCGTGCCTTGATATTTGAATATTAATAAACTCGCAACCAAGCGCGATTAAATCGTCTATTCTCTCGCCGTAAGGTGAGCAAACAACAACTTGATGCCCGTCACTTAAAAGCTTTTCAACGAGTTCAAGCCTAAAATTATAAACGACTAAATCGCTATTTCCTAAAATTAAGACTTTGCTCATACGACCCCCATTTAAGCCAAATCTCTATTTTTTACTATCACAGTTATTTCCTTCGCGTTTAAGAACAACCGCTATCGTTTGGAAGAATAACTTTATATCAAACCAAAGTGATGCGTTTTTAACGTAATAAGCGTCAAGCACCGCCTTATTTTTATAATAAACGTCATCTCTTCCGTGAACTTGCGCGTAACCGGAAATTCCGGGGCGCATACTAAAAACCCCCATCTTAGCGCGCATTAAATTGCAGTTTTCTTCACTCTTAACAAGCGGACGATACCCTATAAAACTCATCGTGCCAATAAACACGCAAAAGAGTTGCGGAAGTTCATCAAGCGAAAGTTTTCTTAAAAAGCGCCCTACCTTAGTATAGTATTGGTCTGGATTTTCAAGAAGTGACGTTGCGCAATTTTTAGGCGCATCAATTCTCATTGACCTAAATTTTAAGCAAGAAAAAACTTTTCCGTTTTTACCAATTCTTTCTTGTTTGAAAATCGCTGGACCTTTTGAATCGCATTTTATAATAATCGCAATCAAAATAAAAAATAGTGAGAATACAATTATCATAAATGAAGATGCAATAATATCAAACGCTCTTTTCACAAAACGATAAAAGAACTTATTTTTCTTTGTTGGAACGAAAGAACTAATGTAGTCATCATAAAACTGATCGTCGTAAACTATCGTATGATCAAAGTTTTTTACGGATAAGTCTTCATTGATATTCTGTTGTGCTTGAAAATCTTTAGTTGTATTTTCCATAATTTATAATTAAAAAACCGTAGCCCTATTTATGTTGTATATAATAATACTTATATATTATACTAACAAAATGCAATAAAATCAAGACTATTTGACAAGTTTGTGTAAATTTGAATTAAAAACACTAAACTTATCTTGAACTCACGCTAAAAGCGTGGATGTAACCCGCATTTTTATACGCGGTGTGAAATCAACACAGGGTTGTGCCCTGCTAAGGGCCGAACCGTAGGTGAGAGTTCCGTTTTCCCTTAATGATAACTCGCTAGTGCTCGAATTATAGTTACTGCGTAACATTATAGTCAAATTTTAATAAATTTGACGTAAAAAAAGAACGATTGACGTTTATCAATCGTTCTTTATTTTGGAGCGGGAAACGGGACTCGAACCCGCGACAACTGCCTTGGCAAGGCAGTGCTCTACCAACTGAGCTACTCCCGCATTTTCGAAAACAAACCGGCCTGCTCAAGCCAACTCATCCCCGAAATGCCTTTTATTCTCATTTTGAGAAAATGGTGGGAGTTACAGGGCTCGAACCTGTGACCCTCTGCTTGTAAGGCAGATGCTCTCCCAGCTGAGCTAAACTCCCACGCAAAGTGCGTTTTCTCAAAACGCTCTATTAATATAACATTATTTTTTCTTTTTAGCAACTGTTTTTAACTACTTTTTTTATTTTTATTTGAAAAAATTCTTTTTAACTTATTTTTTGCACGCCTAAACAAGTTCAAAAACTTCCTAAGCCATACCCACTTACACCAAAACGCCTTATAAATTTTATATTTAAGGCTCTTTTTGAAACTGATATATTTCTCGCCGTTGTAATAGCCTTTGCAAACACCTAAAACATCTTCGTCTTTAACGCCGTATTCTAGTTGAAACTGATTATCTCCCCAAAAAACGTAGGTGTTACCAAGCGTTTTGTAAACCCTATGCAAAACGTTAAGCCCGCTACTTCTTTTATAAAGCGCAACGTCTCCCCTTTTTAGTTTAGACGTTTTTTTAACGATATAAACTTTATCTCGCCCCTCTAAAAATAGCGGATTCATACTAGTTCCTTTGAAACTCGTTATTATAAATCCTTCTTTCATAAGGGCTTCTTCGAGTGAAAGATTAATCATCAATTGCTCCTATTTCTCTTAATTTTTCAATAACTTGCAACACGTCATTTCTAATAAGGTCTTCAGGTGCATCATACTCGTCGAGCAAAACTTTAACAACTTCATCAACCGACGCACCTTTTGAAAGGGTTTTCCAAATAAGAGCGCCCGACTCGTTAAGCGTTAAATAACCGTTTAATTTTTGTGCGTTTTCACCAACCGCAACAACTACGCTTATACCCTCTTCCTTTGACATTTCTCTTAAAATAAAACCTTTTTTAATTTTCATTTCATTATCCCCTCAAACGAGCATTTGCCCGCGCTAATATCTTTGTTACAATACACTTTATAAAACTTAATTTTTTCGATGATTACTGACAAAATCTCTAAAACTTTCTCTGCCGTTTCCTCATCGCTAAACCCCATTGATTGCTCGAATAAAAACTTCAAAAAGTTGAACGGTTCAACCTTTTCAACCCTATTATTTTCCGCTCTAATTATCAAGCAAATGGCATCGAGCGGAGCGGAGATATTTTCACCTAAACAATGCTTTCCGTTCCACGGCGAGCCGTAAACAACAACGCTATCCCCTTCAATTTTAAGTATCGGTTTATCGTCGTTAATATAAGTTAACTCATCGCCTAAAAACTCTTTCAAAATGGACGTATGGGTTGATTTTCCCGTACCGCTAGGCGCTGTGAAAACGTATCCCTTTCCCCCAACTTTTATAGAAGAACCGTGAAATAACATAGCGTTATAATCAAACAGCAAAACCTTCATAACCTTTCTAAGTATTGCCAAGTTTTCAAGGTAAAATAAGGGTTCGTTAGGCATTTGAGAGCGTTCATTTTCAATCTCTTTATCAGTAACGCAAATTTCAACCTCAGGTAAATTGCTACCGAGGTATTCGTATTTTTCAAACATTTTTTGCGTGTAGGAATACTTATACTCAACGCTTATAAGAACTCCCGCTATACTGTAAACCTTTTTCATAAACAAGACCTTAAAAAAAATACGGCTTAAAACCGTATTTTATTATAACATTATAAACTTTTATTGTCAATAGCAGTTAAACAGACTCTTTTTCTATCTTGTTAACTTCCAAATCAAATTCCCTATCAAGATCAAACTCCGTTGCGTTATCAAACGCTGCAAGTTTTGAAACTGAAACCTCGTAAGCAGTTAAAAGTTTAGTTTCCGTTTCGCTTATCTTTTTTTGATATTCTCTCGACTGAATTCTGCCCGATAGGGCGATTTTTTCGCCAACCGTGAGGTTTTTAACAAACCTTGCGTTTCTCCCCCAAGCAATGCAAGGGATATAATCACTTTTATTGTAAGCGCGATTTACCGCAATCAAAATATCGGCAATTTCTCTATTAAACGGCGTAGTTCTATAAACTGGAGGCTTGCAAATGTAACCGCAAAGTACCACGTTATTGGGATTTTTGCCGTAATCGTCGGGAAGTAACTCTCTAATAAACACGGTAAGCATAAGTTTTGACTTTCCATCAACTTGCTTATTATAACTTCTAAACTGCCCTATTGCCGAGATTGTTGAACCAATTTTAAGTTCCTTTGCCTCGATAAGCCTTTCAGAAATTGTAACTGGTAAAACGTCAGCCTCGCCAGATAGTCTTTTAACCATAACTTCCATTTCATAAAATCCTTCGCCATAAACCCCGTGCGAAAATTTTGCTTCGGTAACGATTTCCCCTTTAAGGTAAACTTTGTTGTTTTGTTTTTCAACGTTGATCATTTTTAATTTGTACTCCGAAAGAATTTATTTTATAGTTTTCTTTATATATAAGTTCGCTTATTTTTACGAATTTATAACCTTTTTCTATTAAATTAGATAAGACGTAAGGTAGCGCTTTAGCGGTGTTTTTGCCGTTATTGTGGCAAAGAATAATAGAACCGCTCTTTGTTTTTGAAACAACTCTTTTAACGATAGCGTCTGAGGAAATATCTTTCCAGTCGATACTGTCAACGTCCCATTGAATAGTATATAGACCTAAATTTTCAGAAACACTTATGAGTTTATCGTTATAATCGCCAAACGGCGCTCTAAACAGTTCGACTTTTTTCTCAGTTAACTTTTCAATGGCGCTTATTGAAGATGAAAGTTCTTCTTTCATTTTTTCTTCAGATAAAGTGCTCATTTTAGGGTGCGTTTTACTATGCGTTCCAATCTCGTGACCACGCTTTACAATTTCTTTAACCATCTCAGGGAATTTATCTACCCAAAACTCAACGCAAAAAAAGGTACATTTAACGTTATATTCATCTAAAATATCAAGTAACGATAAAGTGTAATCAGCGCCGTAAGCACAATCGAAAGAGATTGAGATTTTATTGTCGTCACGCTGTACGCTATAAATAGGAAGTTTTTTAACGCTACCGCCAAAGTAAACGCTTGCCACTCCCGCGTGATAAACGAGTGAGGATAAGGATATAAACGCAGTTATAACAACTAGCGTTAACACAACTATCATTTTGTTTAATTTTTTAACTAACATAATTATACCAAGAGATTGTGAGATTATTTTGTCAATATTTGACTAAATTATGGAAATAAAGTCTAAAATTTATCACAATTACGATATAATATACTCTTTAATTTCAAATTTTATTACACAAAAAAACACGCTCTAATGAGCGTGTTATAATTAATTTTACATAGTTCTTAAAATTAAGAAAACTAAGAGTGAAGTAACTACTGCAAAAACTATTGATATTATAACGCCAAAAACCTTTGAGCGTCCGTTTTGATTATTGTTATCGTTCATAATTTTATCTCCTTAAGGCAAATAAATTTCTATTTACTTGCCTACTTATTTCCTATTAAATCTTGCCAGTAAAAGTCTTTGAGAACTTTTCTAAGCATTTCAGAGTCAGCGTATCTTGTGAGTTTTCCACCTTGGGCGATTGAGATAATGCCCGTTTCTTCAGAAACGATAATACTCGTTACGTTTATCATTTCAGTTACGCCTATACCTGCTCTATGCCTTGTTCCAAGTTCCTTTGGAAGATCGGATTCTTGAGATAGAGGAAGGAAACAACCCGCCGCTAAAATTTTATCGTTTTGAATTATCATAGCCCCGTCGTGAAGAGGAGTTTTTGGGAAGAAACAACTTTCTATAACCGCGCTTGAAATATTAGCGTTAAGTTTTACACCGCTGTTTATAACGTTATCGGGAATCTTTGTGTTTGATAAAACTATGATTGCGCCCGTATCGTTTTTAGACATGTTTTGAATTGCTTTAATAATCTCGTTAATACATTGCGTTACAAGTTTAGCCGAAGACTTAACTACGTTTGAAATATCCTTAGATTGATAGCCCCTTGAAAATTTGGTATTCCAAACAGATCTCTTTATCTCCGTTGCAAAAAGCAATATTACGCAAATTACAAAGGCTACGTAAATAATGGTAAACTCCATCCTGTTAAGGTCGGAAATAATCGTTGAGAACGCCATTATTAAAACGAATAAAAAGTATACTACCGAAACCTTCGACGCGTTGTTTTTCCTAAGCAAGGTAAACACGAACACGTTGAGAACGAGCAACATAAAAAGCAAAAGCCCGTCGTATACGCCAAAGGACTTAAAAACGTCTGCCGATTCTGCTAAAAAATCTATAAGTATTTGTTTAATATCCATAATTTACTCCGTAACGATAGCGTTGAGTATTGAATTCCACAGCGCCGAATCAACGCTTAATTCCCCACTTTTGAACGCCCCGTCGTAATAACTTAATTTGTCACAAATTTGTTTTAAGCGCTTAACCGTAAATTTCCTTGCTTGCTCTCTCGCCTTTTTAATAACGAATTCTTTAGTTTCTAAAACGCTTGCAAGTTCCAAATTAGTCGCGCCCGATATACTAACGTGAAGTAGCCTTCTAAAATGATAGTATAACGATATAAAAAGCCTATTTTTATCTTGGTTTTTGTTGAGCATATCTTGAAGTATTTCAAACGCCTTTTCGTAACTCTTTTTTGAAAGAGCGTCGGTAAGTTCGTAAATTTCAAAATCAACCGTTTTTGAAACTAATGCGTCAACAGTTTCCTCGTTTATTTCAGAGTTTTCACCTATAAAACTTATAAGTTTTTCAACTTCCCCACTAATTCTCGTCATATCCATACTTGAATATTCGATAATTTTTTCAATCGCTGAAGAAGTTATTATAACGCCCGAATCTTTCGTGCGCTTTTTAATCCAACCGACGATAACGTCTTCATCCGCTTTTTTACAGTCAACGAACGTTACCGTTTCCAACTTTTTAAGATTATCGCATTTTTGCTCGTTTACGATACATAAAACGGTGCTTTCACACGGGTCTTGAAAAACCTTTTTGATAGCCTTGTGTTTAAGGTCTTGAGCGGTTGGATAATAGTCCCTTACAACAACGTAACGCCTTTCACTCATAAATGGATAACTTTCCGTTGCCGTTAACAAACTTTCAGGGTCGGCTTTTATATCCTGACCGTAAAAATTGGTAAGGTTAAGGTCTGGCTCTAACAGGGCTTTATCTTTAATAAGCCTTAGAGCATTCTCCCTTAAAAACGCGTCTTCCCCTTCGATAAGATATATTAAATTGAGATTTTCACTCAAACTTTTTTTAAGTTCACGAAATTTCAATGCACACCTCTTTACATATTTTATCACTAAACTTAAAAAAAATCAATAGTATATTGACGCGTTTAGAGCGCAGAATAATAAAACGGTCAAACTTAATAATATTATACGCAAAATTATATAAGTTTTCCTTGTAAAATTAAATTTTTTAGCAAATGAATACAAAAATAAATAATACGGAACGCAAGCGTAAGATACGTTTACGTTTTCTATCAAAAACAAGTCTACGTTAGCGCGGTTTAATATAAATTCCGTTACAAAAAACGTAAACCTTGGTATTAGCGAAAATATTTCAAAATTGAATATAGTAAGAAGTATTGAACTAATAAAAATAAAGGGATATAAAAAGGATATAAACGGTATTAACGCCATATTAAACAAGAAACTAAATATTGACGAATAGCCAAAATATTCAAGCAATATCGGCATTGAAACAACTTGCGCTATTATACTTGAAGAAAGCAATTTTGATATCGTTTTAGGAAGATATTTTGAAAGAAATCTAGATAGCGGAGTTGCAAGTAAAATAAGCCCTAAATAAACCGAAAAGGAAAGTAAGAATGAAACTGAAAATAAATCGGTTGGATTTATCGTTAAAACGATGAACGCGCTCAATGCTAAGTTGCTGCTCGCGTCTGGTTTTCTTCCCGTTAAAAAGGCAAATTCTCTAACCACAACGATAATAAACGCTCGCATTGACGACGGTGAAAACCCACAAAAACCAACGTAGCAAAGAAGTAAAAAGGAAATAATTATAAACCTATATCTTCCACTGCATTTACAAAGTTTAACGATAAAGAACAAAAGCCCGTACATAAGCCCTATATGAAGACCAGACACGGCGAACAAATGCGCTACGCCTATCTTTTGATATTTGTATAAAACACCACTTGAAACGTAAGACGTATCGCCCGTCAACAAGGCGTAAGTTAAACCGTAATTGTCGCCTGCATGATTTTGAAGAGAAATTAGAAGTTTGTTTCTCAATATTGGAATAAGACCGTTTAGAGAACCTATCTCAACAAGCGAAACGTCACTTGCAAAACACAAAACGTCGTAAGAATAAACTTTATCTAATTTTTCAAAACTTCCGTAAAAACTTATTTCACTTCCGTAAAATATTCTTTCTTTGCTACTTAAATCAACGTAACAAAGAGCGTTCTTCGAGCCTAAAAAATCGCCCTTAACGGTAAGGGAATAAAAATATTTTCCATCAATTAAACTTTCACTATTAATCTCGTAAACGTAACCTAAAAACTGCCCGTTTCCTTCGCTAAATATACGGCTATCCATATCAATTTTAATAAAAATTAAGCCTAATATTAAACTCAAAAGCGAAAGAGCGAAAACAGCGCCGTAAAATTTCTTATTTTTATAAAAACAAACAACTGATACAAAACCAATCGCTACGCCTAGTAAAATAAACAGCACAAAAGACAAAGTGGCGTTTAATTTTACACCACCTAAGAGTATTCCAATTATAAGCCCCGCCGTAATAATAACGGCGGGGCGCAAGTTAAAATATTTCTTCTTTTGTGAAAGCATAGTTAAAATTTATAAGTTTTCCCCTCTACTGCAATTTCAGAATTATTAGAAACACTTTTTATTTCATCTTCAACTAAGTTATCATCGTATTTATAGCCTATATGAGAAACTATAACTTTACCCCTTGTATACTTTGAAAAACTCGACGCTTGCTTAACGCTCATGTGCGGTTTCACGCCTTCAAAATCTTTTTCTATAAACGCTCCATCAAGCACGGCTAAATCGCAATCTTGAACGAGTTTACAAACGTTGTCGTTAAGAGTAGTATCACCTGAATAAGCAAAACAAGACTTGCCGTCCGTAATTTTAACGCCGTAACACAAAACGGGGTGAGTCATCTTATAAAAAGAAAATTCCAATCCACTATCGTTATAAACTTTACCCTCTTCGATAAATATTAAATTAAAATCTTTAATAGATTTTAACGTTTCAAGCATCGGGCAATTAAAATTTGGAAGATAAACGTTTAACTTTTCTTTTCTCTTTGAAAAACTAAGAGCGTAAGATAACACTCCAACGTCTGAAACGTGATCAAAGTGAAGGTGCGAAAGAACCATAAACGAAAGGTCACAAACGTCTATTTTACCAACTAAACGCGATATAGAACCCGCGCCAACGTCTAGCAAAACGTTCGTTTTATCACTTTCTAATAAGTATGACGAAGTCGCCCCGCCACTCGGCGGAAACGGCCCGTATTTCCCAAGGATTGTTAATTTCATATTATAACTCTAAAACTAAATTGTCGTCTTCTTCTTTTATTTTAATAAACACGGGAGTTTCCCAGCGCTTTTGATCTCTTCTATAAAAATTTGGAGAGTGGATAGATAAATACATTTGACCGTCACGATCGGTAAAAATCATACCGTGCCCACCGTCGAAAGTATCGCCGTTTATTTTCTTTGAAAATAAAGGCTCTGAGGCCTGAATCCAATTCCCGTCTATTTTCCCGTTATCGCTCCTTGCAACCATAACGCAATACTCTAACACCGTTTGATAGTTAGACCAAAGCATTAATAAACTACCTTTTTTCGTCCTATACAAATAGCAACCGTCAGTTACGTTGAGAACGGGGAAAGACGGGCTATCCGCCCTAAATATTTCCTTAGGCTCACTAATCATTTCAGTAAGTTCTTTGTTCATTTTAGCAACTGCCATACGGCCTATTTTATCGGGAGCAGTAGCGTGCTCGTCAACGTAAACAACCCAAGGCTGACCTTCTTCGTCAACGTATAACGTAGCGTCTATACTGCACTTGTCTTTCGGCGTAAAAATGCCGTTTGAAATTTCTTCAAAAGGACCTTCCGGACTATTTGATCTAAACGTTGCGCAACCCCTAAACCCAGTTTCTAATGACATATAGGTTGTAAACATATAGTAAGCGCCGTTATATTTATAAACTTCGGGCGCCCATCTAATCTCACCTGCAAACGACGGGGGATTTTTAACTAATTTAACGTCGAGTTCAACCCACTCGCCATCAAGCCTACCACTTGTGTTTTTGCAAACTCTCCACTCGGAACCGTACATATAGTAGGCATCGTCTTCAACCAAAACAAAGGGATCTCTCAATCTTCTAATATTAGTTGTAATCATAAAAATCTCCTTGATTTATAATCTATAAGATTATACCATACAATTTTTAACTTTACAATAACAAAAATTAAAAAACCGAGAAAATTCTCGGTTTTTAGTTAAATGAGTTTATCTATGAGTTTATCTACCATGCAAAGCATTCTCGGTAAATGGAACGGGCCTTTGAAAGTAGAGCCTTTAGTAGACGGCATAGTCGGCTTTCCGTCACGGCGCAAATATCCGTACCACTCGCCATACTCTTTGTCGTGAAAATGCTCGACTGCCCAATCGTAAGTTTGATAGAATTTTTCAAGATATTCTTCTTTTTGAGTATCTCTATAAAGCATTAAAGAAGAAATGAGTATTTCGTTATGTGGCCACCAAAGTTTCATATCGTGCTCGTAACTTTCAGGTGGTAAACCTAACGCGTCGATAAAGTACAATAACCCGCCGTATTCATTATCCCAACCGGCGTTGAAAGCATTATTAAAGATTTCTTCACACTCGAAAATTAAAGATTTATCTCCAATCAATTTAGCGTATTCAAGAATAAACCAAACGCCTTCAATATCATGACCGGGGTTTACTATTCTACCGTCGGTATATGAAAGGTTTGCCTCGCCGTTTACGCCAACGTTTTCAAGAAGGCATTTAAGGTCTTTTTTAACGTGATATTTGAAAATATCGCTTACGCACTCCTTTGCTCTTTCAAGATACAACTTTTCGTTTTCTTTATCAACTTTGAGCATAATAAGCGTCATATTAAGATAAATCATAGGATAGCCAAACGCTCTACCCGAACGAGTTTCGGGAATAGTTTTAGGTCCAAGCCCCGTTGGATCAACTCCGCCGTGCCATAAATCCCAATAAGTATCGTATGCTCTTTTTGCCCTATCTAAATATTCTTTTTCACCCGTAATTCCATAATACTCGGCATTAGCCATTGAATAAAAAGTTTCAGAGTAAAAATATCTTCTTTGGCGAAGTGGCTTGCCGTCACCTGTAACGGTAAAATACATTCTATTACCTTTTTCGCGGTTGATGCAATACTTTTCCATAAAGTCTAAACAACTTTTACTAGCATCAAGCCACTCTTTTTTAACGCCGTAATTAGAGCAAAGCCAGGCAAAAGTCCAAGCGCATCTACCTTGCATCCAAACGCTTTTATCGGTTGAATAAACCTTACCCGTTCTATCAAGGCAAGTGTAAACGCCACCGTTTTCTTTATCAATGCCGTTTTTAAGCCAAAACTCAACGCACTCGTTAAGTTGCTCTCTTACTTCTTTTTGAGTTTGAATAAGTTTTTGTCTATCCATAATAAACTCCGTTTTCTTTTTATTTTGTTACATTTTTAGAAAAATGTAAATACAATTTTATAATAAAGTAAAAATTTAACATAAAAAAGTCAAAAACCAATGACGGCCGAACCACGAGTGGTTCGTTATATCCACCTCCACATCACAAAAGCGCATCGACATAAGTCAATGCGCTTTTGTGGTGGAGCGTAATCAAACTAATATGAACTTAAAAAATTAAAATAATCATTCTCTAATATTTTTTATCTTTTTTACTACTAAATTGACGTATAAAATACCTACACCAATCACTATTGCACCAATCAAAGAAACAACTTGTTGTGCGTAAACGTTTATACCAAAAATACTATTTCCGTTACTTTGTATTTTATCTACTAGTAAACTTACTAGAATCGTTGTCAAAAATCCTACACTACCAGCGAGAGTTGACCTAACAGCCAAAGCCATACTACCCTTATCTTTGTCAAAATAGTCATAAATCAAATTTATGGAACTACTATTCACACCCGCCATACTGATAGAAAAAAGAACTGAGTGTATAGTGTAAAAAACCTTGCCGTTACTAGGCGTGGTAAATACGTTTACCACGTAACCAGCAAACGCAATTATAAAACATAAGTTAATTAGTTTAAGGAAAGAATATTTGTCGGCAAACTTCCCAAAAGGTCTAGAAAACAACGCTCTACTAAATGCGCCAATGACTGACAAAATTGACACGAAAACCATTGTAAAACCCAGTTCTTTTATTTGATACGTTCCATAAAACGGAATAGTTGAAAACTGCGCAATATACCAAATTACAAACACTAAAACAATCTTAAATAACGTTTTGTCCTTAAGTAAACCTTTTTGTGATTTGTTCTTTTTTTCTTCTTGCTCTATGGGGTCTACAACCTTTTCTTTAGTGAAAATAAGTGTAAGTGAATGAAATAAAGCAAGCACAAAAATACCTATACCACAAAACACAAAAGCGCCTTCAATATTATTAGCCGTTTCTAACGAGTCTATAATCGCGCTAAACAACATCGTAAATAGCACCCCACTAACAAGTGAAACTACTTCTTTGTTGGCAGTAAACCTACCACGCTTATCATTATCAATTAAACTCATATACCAATTAGTTTTTGTTGGGTTAGCAACGTTATCAAGAGCATAACCAGACAAAAATAACACTATAAATATCACAACTTTTGCCATGGTGGAAACCTTAAAAAACGGCACGAAATAAACTAGCGCAAAAAATAATTGGTTTAACGAATAAATTATTGTTAACGACTTTTTTACAGAGCGTTTTCTAGCAATGAATATAGTCAAAATCTGAAAGCAACAACCTAGTGATACAAACGCCGACAGTATACCCGTTAGCCCATCACTCAAACCCATATAAGTTGTAAGTTTTGCTAAATACGCACCCGAAACAACTATCGAAATAAAGTACCCTAAAGTCTCTTCAATAATATATAAAAATCTACTTGTTGAATAAATATCTTTATTTTTCATATTATCTATCAATATTTAACGTATAAAATAATCGGGTTTAAAGGATAAGCAGTTTTATCAAGCGTATAAACACCATCGTTTAATTTAAATGAAACTTCTTCTCTTTCACCATTAGACATAAGCATTTCAATCTTTGAAACTTTGTTTTTGAAACAAAGTTCAACATTATCGATAATATCTGCACTAACGCCAATAAAAACAACCATCAATTCGCCTGACTTTATCTTACCTGCTTTAACGTAAACTTCAGCATCGCCAGGATAATACACAGGAAGGCAATCTAAGCCCTTCATTATACCTATCATTTGGCGTTTTCTTGTTTGGTTAAGAAAAGCATAGCAGCCAGTATCAATAAAGTGACCAGCGTTAGGCGTTCCCGCAAACGCCACGATCGTTCCACCTAAACTGTTTTTAAACTTAGTTACACCTGGAAATAAAAATTCCGTGTTAACACCATCAAAATTGAAAACGTTAGATAAAACTTCAACTTTATCACTAAGCGGAACAAGTTCTTTCGCCTTAGGTTGAACGCCCATGCTAATCTT